>NZ_JBIUCF010000027.1:0-176989 GCF_044593615.1 Nonomuraea sp. NPDC051941 | reverse complement strand
CTCGAATCGGTGGTCGCGGAACGACAAGGACATGGTCCCCGAGAAGTCCTCGATCGGACTGATCTCTTCGAAGATCTCTTCGAGGCCCGACTGAGCCGGGACGTCCTTGCGCCCGGCCTGGCGAGCCGCCTCTACCCGGGCCTTCCACCTCTCGTTTCCGAGCAGCCAGTCGAACGACTCGGTCTGCAGAGCGAGAAGGTCAGGAACTTCGAGGGGCTCCTGGATGCGCGCGAAAGACACGCGACGGGGACCAGCGGGTACGGCGGAGGCGTTGCGCGAGGCTGCCAACAGATGTCCTTCCGGGAGCTGACGGCGGGACTGAATGCGCGCATGCCGAGCGCCCGGCAGTCACCGGGACATGAGGCGTCGAAAGGCAGCGCGGAATGGCAGCATAAACCGAGAGGGACATGGATGGCAACATTTAATGTTGATGTCAACCTCTCTCCCGCCTTAGGATCGCACACCCTCCTAGTCGTCGTCAACTTCAACACCACGACTTCACCCACGCGGCCATCCCCCGGCCCCGCCGCCCCGACCTACGGGAGGCGCCCCTCGGCCGCAAGCCGCCACCCGGCTCCGACCCACGATGACCAGGCCGGACCCGGCGCCGGGAACCCACCGCACGCCCCACCACGGGACGCGGGCGCAGTCCGTCCCCGACCCCTGACCGCGACGACCGAGCCGAGCCCGGCGACCTTCGCCCAAGCGCGCAGGCCCACACACCCGGCGCCGTGCCACGGAGAGGGATGTGCGGGTCGCGGTGGACCTGACTGAAAGGACGGCGCCCGTGAGCCCACGCCGGGCTCAGCCGTGGCCGCCCGGACGAAGACGGCGGCGAACCGTGTCGGCGGCCGGCGGCCGGGTGGCGGGCCTCGCGCCGGCCCGCGGCCGGAACTCCGCGGCGTTGACGTGCGTCTCGGTCACCTTCACCCTGGCCACGGCGGCGCCCGCGGCGTGCGGCAGGCCGGCCAGCAGGCTCTGCGCGGCCCTGCCGAGCATCACCGCCACCGCCTCGACCGTGGGATACGGCAGATCCCTGGCGTACGGGTGCTCGCCGAACAGGTAGACCTTGCTGCCGTGAGCCACCAGGAGCGAGGCCAGCGGGTCGTCGATCCCCAGCATGGCGCCATGGTCGAGGTGCTCGTCGACGAAAGCCCGCAGGGCCTTCTTGAACGCGCCGAACTCCACCACGGTCTGCTCATCACTCAAGCAGGCCGCCCGCACGGTGACCGCGGCCCACCAGGAGTGGCCGTGCAGGTTCACGCACTTGCCCGCCAGGTGCGGGAGCCGGTGCGCGGTCTCGAAGTTATGCCGTACGCAGATCTGATGCGTCATCACTGGCCTCGCCTTCGTAGACGGTCGGGTCGGGCACTCCGCTCAGCGAGAAGGCGTCCCTGCGTGACACGCACGCCAGGCACACGCCGCAGTGGACCGGGCCGTCGAGGTAGCAGGTCCAGCTCCTGCCCATCGGCGCGTCCAGGCGCAGGCCGTAGGCGACGACGTCCTCCTTGAGCATGCCGAGGAAGGGCGTCTCGACACGGGGAAGGCGGAACCCGCGGCCGCCGAGGCGGATCGTCTCGCGGTAGGCGTCGAAGAAGTCGGGCCTGCCGTCGGGCATCGGATGGCCCTCCGGGGTGCGGTGGATGCCGAGCGCCACCACGTCGGAGCGGCGGGCCATCGCGACGGCCACGGCCATGTCGGCGATGAAGGCGTTGCGGTTGGGGATGGTGATGGAGCGCAGGGCGGCGCCGGTGGGCACGAGGGTCGGCACGTCCTGGGCCCGGTCGGTGAGCGAGCAGCCGGTCAGCAGGGGGCCGAGACCGGTGATCGTGATCGTGTGGTGCTCGGCCTCCAGGTGGGCCGCCACCTCCCGGGCGGCCGCCAGCTCCCGCGGGCCGTTGCGCTGGCCGTAGTCGAAGGAGATCAGCAGCAGGCGGTGGGTCGAGCGGTAGTGGGCGGCCAGCACCGTGGAGTCCAGCCCGCCGGAGAAGACCACCACGGCCGACGGCGGGACGACCTCGGGCGCGGAACTCATCGCACTCCTCACCGACCACGAAAGATTGCCGAACGTAACGCTATATCACTCTCCGTAAATGAGCTGCTGCGTGCGGGGGTATTGATCCGGCGAACGTACTACCGGAGACCACCGAAGGCAGGCGCGTCGATGTCCGTCTCACCCCCGTCCGATCCGACCATCGACGTCCGGCGGCAGGAGCCGTTCGGCGCGCGACTGCTGGGCGGCGGGGACGCCCGGCTCGCCGAGCTGCCGCCGGAGCGGCTCCTGGACCTGGTCGCCGAGCATCACCTGGTCGTCCTGCGGGGCTTCACGGGGGCCGCGACCGACGAGGAGTTCGAGGAGTTCGCCGGTGGGCTGGGCGAGCCGGTGGCGTGGAACGGCAGCCGGACGTTCTACGTGGAGGCGCACGCCGAGCCGGAGGATCACCTCTTCGAGACGGGGTTCATGCCGATCCACTGGGACGGCCTCTACATGAACGCCGGGAGCGCGCCCGACCTGCAGATCTTCCAGTGCCTGCGGGCCACCGACCCGGCCGTGGGCGGGGCGACGCTGTTCTGCGACACGACGCTGGTCCTGGCCGGCGCCGACCCGGGGACGCGGGCGTTGTGGGAGGGCCTGACGTTCCGCTACGAACGGCCCACCGCCGGCGGCGAGGTGGTGACGCGCGAGGTGCCGCTCGTCGTGCCCCATCCGCGTCTCGGCCATCCGACCCTGAGGTTCTCCGAGCCCGTTCCCGAGGACGTCGTCATCATCAACCCGACCACCACCACGCTGCCGCGCCCGCCGGCGGGCCACGACGCCGCGCGGATCATCGAGGGGATCCGCCGGGCGCTCTACGACCCCCGGCACATGTACGCCCACCGCTGGCAGGCCGGCGACGTCGTGATCGCCGACAACCAGACCCTGCTGCACACCCGCGAGCCGTACCCGGCGGGCGTGCCCAGGAAGCTCCGCCGGGTCACGACCCGGCTCGAGGCTCGGTTCTCATAATCCGTGGGTCACGGGTGGCGGTGGTCCGCGGCGGGCTTCGAGGCGTGCTCGGAGGCGGCCAGGTCCAGCAGGACCATCGCGTCGTACCCGGGCGTGCCGGGCTCGGCGTAGTAGGCGACCAGGCGGTGGCCGGGGGTGCCCTCCAGCTGCATGGACTGGTAGCCGAGGGTGAGATCGCCGACGTCCGGGTGGTGGAAGGTCTTACGGCCCTGGGTGTGCGCCCGCACGTCGTAACGCTCCCACAGGCGGGCGAACTCCGGGCTCTTGGACAGCAGTTCGTCCACCAGTTCGGCCAGGTCGGGGGCGTCCGGCTCGGTGCCGGCCAGCGCGCGCAGGCGGCCGACGCAGGCCCGGATCTGCTCGTCCCAGTCGTCGAACAGCTCCGGGGCGTCGGGGTGGAGGAAGACGTAGCGGACCACGTTGCGCTGCGCGACCGGCCACTTCTCCATCCCGGCGAACAGCCGCATCCCGCTCGGGTTGCAGGCGAGCACGTCCATGGTGCGGCTGACCACGTGCGCGGGGTTGGGCCGCAGGCTCTCCAGCAGCAGCTTGATCCCGGACTGCACCGACCTGCTGGGCGGGGACGACGGTTCGGGCGCGGGGCGGGCGGCGCACGCGGCGAGGTCCCGCAGGTGCTCGTGCTCGCGCTCGTCCAGCAGGAGGGCACGGGCGAGCGCGTCGACCACGGACGGGCTGGGCCGGGTCTCCTTGCCGCGCTCCAGGCGCGTGTAGTAGTCGATGCTGACCCCGGCCAGGGTGGCCAACTCCTCCCGGCGCAGCCCGGGCGTGCGCCGCAGGCCGGGACCGGCCGTGAGACCGGCCTCGGCGGGGGTCACCCGCGCGCGGTGGGCCCGCAGGAAGTTCCCCAGCTCACTGCCAGTTTTTGGTCCCATATCTCCCAGTGTGTCAGGCCCGGCGGGGCATTCCTGACACCCCGTCGGATCACCGCTTCCGCCATGGCGTACCGGTACGTCATCCTTTTCACGATGCCGCACGTTTCGGCGAGGGAGGCGTGGATGGGATGGAAGGAGTTGTCCGGCATCGCCAGGTCGCCGCGATTGCCCCTGCTGACCGGCGTGATCGGGGTCGCGGGCGCGGTGGCGGCGGTGCTGACCGGGACGTGGCCGGCGCCGGCGGCGCTCGCCGGGCTGCTCGGCGGCGCCGGGCTGGCGGTGGCCGCCATGCGGCGGGCGGCCGTGGCCCAGCAGGCCGAGCTGGCCAGGCTGGGCGAGCTGGTCGAGCGGCGGGCCGAGCAGGTGACGGCGCTCAGCCACGAGCTGCGTACGCCGCTCAGCATGATCAAGGGAGCGGCGGACCTGCTGGGAGAGGGCAGCCCCGGGCCGCTGACCTCGGATCAGCAGCGCTTCATCACCATCGTGGACCAGCAGTGCGCGCAGGTCATCGCGTTGTGCGAGAGCCTGCTCACCCAGGCCAAGATCGAGGCGGGGCTGTTCACGCCGCGGCTGGAGCAGGTGGACGTCTCGGTCGTGGCGCGCGACGTGGTCATCGCCATGCGCGCCCTGTGCGCCGAGCGCAAGCAGCACATCACTCTCGACACCCCGCAGGTCACGCCGCCTATCCAGGCCGACCCCATGCTGATCGTGCAGGCCCTGACCAACCTGCTGTCCAACGCCGGCCGGTTCACCACCGTGGGCGGCGGCATCGACGTGCGGGTGGCCGTCATCGACACGGGGATCGCGGTGTACGTCACGGACGACGGCGCGGGAATGACCAGGGAGCAGCGGCGGCGCCTGTTCCAGCGGTTCGTGACCGGCCGCCCGCTGGCCGACGGCACCGGGCTCGGCCTGGTCATCACCAAGACGATCATCGAGCTGCACGGCGGATCCATCATGGTGGACACCACGTCGATGCACGGCACCACCTTCCTGTTCACGCTGCCGGGCTAGGGAGAGCCTCCATGTCCACCGCACTCGTCGTCGACGACGAACCCCAGATGACCGCGATCATCGCCTTCGCGCTCACGACGCAGGGCTTCCACGTGATCGAGGCGCACGAGGGCGCGACCGCCATGCACCTGCTCCGTACCCACCACGTGGACCTGGTCGTGCTCGACGTGCTCATGCCGGCGCTCGACGGGCTCTCCCTCTGTGAGCTGATCAAGGCCAAGTTCCCCAATGTCGCGATCGTGCTGGTCACCGCGCTCTCCCGGCCCGAGGAGGTCATCGCCGGGCTGGAGCGGGGCGCGGACGACTACGTGACCAAGCCGTTCCACCCGAGGGAGCTCGTCCTGCGGGCGCGGGCCGTGCTGCGCCGCTACACCGGCCCCGCGCTGCTGCGGGTCGGCGACCTGGTCATCGACGCCGCCCGGCACACCGTCACGATCGGCGGGCGGCGGCTGACCCTGACGGACACCGAGTGCAGGCTGCTCGCCCATCTCGCCGCGCGGCGGGGCACCCCGCAGTCGTGGCAGGACCTGCTGCGGGAGGTGTGGGGCACCACCAACCTGACCGGCGGCCGGGACGTGGTCAAATCCACCGTCTACCGGCTGCGGTCGGCGCTGGAGGCGCTCGACGCCGCCTCGTACGTGCAGACGGTGCGCGGCGCCGGCTACATGATGCCCGACCAGCCCGATCGGTAGGTGACGGCGCCGTCACCAACGCTCACCGCGCTGTCACCGGCGGGGCCCGCCCCGCGGCCTAGCTTTGCGGCATGGCAACCCTTCAGCCGCTCCAGGAGGTCGACGATGGCTTCACCTCTTGCCCGCTCACGTCCGGTCCTGTCGATCGGCGCCGCCCTCGTGCTCGCCTGCTGCGGGTGCACGCGCGCCCCCGGAGCGGCGAGCGCCGACGCCGGGAAGGTGGTGGTCGCGTGCGGCGCCACCGAGGAGTGGTGCGCGGCGATGACCTCCGTCTTCACCTCCGAGACGGGGATCCCGGCGGAGTTCGTCCGCCTGTCCAGCGGTGAGGCCCTCGCCCGGATCAAGGCGGGGCGGGCCGATCCGGAGTTCGACGTCTGGCACGGCGGCCCGGCCGACGGGTACGCCGCGGCGGCCGACGACGGCCTCCTGCAGGACTACGTCTCGCCGAACGCGGCCGCCATCCCCGACCGGTACAAGGACCCCGACGGCACCTGGACCGGCGTGTACGTGGGCGTGCTCGGCTTCTGCGACAACACCGCGGTCCTCGCCGAGAAGCACGTGCAGGCGCCCACGTCGTGGGAGGACCTGCTGGACCCGGCGCTCAGGCAGAACGTCGGCATCGCGCACCCCTCCACGTCCGGCACCGCGTACACGGCGCTGTGGACGCAGGTGGAGCTGCACGGGGGCGCCGACGACGGGGCGCTGGCGTACATGAGGCGGCTGCACCCGAACGTGCTGCAGTACAGCAAGTCCGGCGCGGCGCCCGCGCAGCAGGCCGCCAGGGGCGAGGTCGGCGTGGGCGTCGTGTTCTCCCACGACTGCGTGGCCACGCGGGAGCAGGGCTTCACCGACCTGCAGGTCACGTTCCCGGCCGAGGGGACGGGCTACGAGGTGGGCGGCGTGGCGCTGCTCAAGGGGGCGCACAACGTGGCCGGCGCGAAGAAGTACATCGACTGGGCGCTGACGCCGGGGGCGCAGGAGGTCGGGCCGACCGTCCACTCGTACCAGGCGCCGACCAACCCGGCCGCGAAGCGGTCGGACAAGACCGCCGACCTGGCCGCGCTGAAGCTCATCGACTACGACAGCACCGCCGCGGGCGCCCGCAAGCTCGACCTGACCCGGCGCTTCGACGCCGAGATCGCGAAGGCCCCCAGATGAGCACACTCACCGACTCCCCGCACCCGCGGGCGCGGCGCAGGCGGCACCGCGAGACCAGCGTCGCGCTGGCGATCGCCGCCTGCGTCGTCCTCGTCCTCGTCGGCAGCGTCTTCCCGCTCGGCACGGTGCTCGCCTCGGCGCTGTCGGCCGAGGCGTGGCCGCGCTATGCCCGGTTCTTCACCTCGCCGGTCGACCTGCGGATCCTCTGGAACACGCTCGTCCTCGGCGTGCTGGTCGGCCTGTGCGGCACGGCGATCGGCTTCCTGTTCGCCTTCGTGCAGACCCGGCTGGACGTGCCGGGCAAGCGGGTGCTGCACCTCGTCGCGCTGATGCCGGTGGTGAGCCCGCCGTTCGCGGTGGCCACGGCCACGATCGTGCTGTTCGGCCGGCGCGGGATGGTGACGCACGACCTGCTGGGCGTCGAGTACGACGTCTACGGGCTGGACGGGCTGGTGTTCGTCCAGTCGCTGTCGCTGTTCCCCGTCGCCTACCTGGGGCTGCTCGGCATGATGCGCGGCCTCGATCCGGCCATGGAGGAGGCCGCGATGACCATGGGCGCGTCCCGGTGGCGCGTCTTCAGGACCGTCATTCTGCCGCTGCTCGCGCCGGGGCTGGCGGCGCCGTTCCTGCTGCTGTTCGTGGAGGCCGTCGCGGACCTGGCCAACCCGCTCGTCGTGAGCGGCGACTACACGGTGCTGGCCAGCCGTGCCTACCTGGCCGTGACCGGCGAGTACGACACCACGGGCGCGGCCGTCTACAGCCTGATCCTGCTGGTGCCGTCCGTGGGCGTGTTCGTGGCGCAGCGGTACTGGCTGGGCCGCAAGGTCCGCACCACGATCACCGGCAGGCCGTCCGGCAGCGTGCACCCGGTCACGAGCTGGGTGCGCTGGCCCGTCCTCGCCCTGGCGGTGCTGGTCGCGCTGGTCATCGTCAGCCTCTACGGCACCATGGTGGCCGGCGGGGTCACGCGGGTGTTCGGCGTGGACAACGCGCTCACGTTTACGCACCTGCGCGAGGTGCTGCTCGGCGTGGGCCAGGAGGCGCTGAAGGACACGACCCTGCTGGCGGCGATCGCCACCCCGGTCGCCGGAGGGTTCGGGCTGCTCATCGCCTGGCTCGCGGTGCGGCAGCTGGCGCGGACGGGCGGCTGGCTGGACTTCGCCGGGACGCTCGGCGTGGCCGTGCCGGGTACGGTGCTCGGCATCGGCTACGTGCTGGCCTACCGGCCCGCCCGGTACGCCGGCGACCTGCTGGTCCTGCCCGGCTTGGTGGGCGGCAGCGCGGTGGCGGGCGGGGCGCTGGCGATCGTGCTGGCGTACGTCGTCCGTTCCGTCCCGGCCGGGCTGCGTACGGGCACGGCGGCGCTTTCGCAGCTGCACCCGAGCCTGGAGGAGGCGTCGAGGAACCTCGGCGCCGGCCCGCTGCGGACCTTCCGCAAGGTCACGCTGCCGCTGATCCGCCCGGCGCTGCTCACCGGGCTCAGCTACGGCTTCGCGCGCTGCATGACCTCCGTCTCGACGATCATCCTGCTCGTCACCCCGGGCACGCACATCATCACCTCGCAGATCCTCAGCGCCGCCAACACCGGCCGCTACGGGGTCGCGTTCGCCTACTGCACGGTGCTGACCGCGATCGTGCTGGCCGGCTTCGGGGTCATCCGGCTGCTCGTCGGGCGCTCCGCGACACTCCACCGCTCCCCCGGAAGGCAGGAACGATGACGGACGAGACTCGCAGGGGGCGCCTCCACCTGGACAAACTGACCAAGGCGTTCCTGGGCCGCGCCGGCGCCCCCGTCGTCGCGGTCGACACGATCACGCTCGACGTGGCGCCCGGCGAGTTCATCACGCTGCTCGGGCCCTCCGGCTGCGGCAAGACCACGACGCTGCGCATCGTGGCCGGGCTGGAGGAGGCGTCGAGCGGGCACGTGCGGCTGGACGGCGAGGTCATCGACGGGCTGCCGCCGCAGCGCCGCCCGATGGCCATGGTGTTCCAGAGCTACGCCCTGTTCCCGCACCTCACCGTGGGCGAGAACATCGCCTACGGCCTGCGTACCCAGCACCGGGCCAAGGACGAGACCGACACCGCCCTCCAGATCGCCCTCACCAGCATGAACCTCGTCGGCCTGGAGAACCGTGCCCCGCACGAGCTGTCCGGCGGCCAGCAGCAGCGCGTCGCCCTGGCCCGCGCGCTCGTCGTACAGCCCGAGGTGCTGCTGTTCGACGAGCCGCTGTCGAACCTGGACGCCAAGCTGCGCGGCGCCATGCGCGCCGAGATCCGCCGCATCCAGCGCCGGCTCGGCATCACCAGCCTGTACGTCACCCACGACCAGGACGAGGCGATGACCATGTCGGACCGCGTCGTGGTGATGAACAGGGGCCGGATCGAGCAGGCGGCCACCCCCGCCGACATCTACTTCCGGCCGGCGACCGTGTTCGTGGCGGACTTCATCGGCCGGGCCAACTTCGTCGAGGTCGTGCCCGAGCGGATGGCCGCGGGCGGCGCGGTCGTCACGGCCCTGGGGCGGACCATGACGGTGGCGGCCCACCCCGACGTGCAGGTGAACGCCGCCGCCTACCTCATGGTCCGGCCGGAGACGCTGTCGCTCCGCCCGGCCGCCGAGGGCGGGACCGGCTCGGTGCTGCGGGCCGCCTTCCACGGGCACAGCGTGGACTACGAGGTGGAGACCGCCTCGGGCACCCTGCTGGTGACCGTGCCGGGGCCGGATCCGCAGGGCCTGCTGGCCGAGGGCACGAACGTGACCGTCGCGATCGACCCCGGCCGCGCCTATGTCCTCACCAAGTCATGACAGGTCGGGCAGCCCCAGGTCGAGGTTGGGCCGGTCGATCCCGCCGTCCACTTCGAGCACCTTGCCCGTCACGTACCGGGCGGCCGGGGAGACCAGGTAGAGCACGGCGGCCGCCACGTCCTCCGGTTCGCCGATCCGCCGCAGCGGCGTGGCCTGCTCCATCTGGGCGCGCAGCCCTTCGTCGTTCATGACGATGTCGAGCGCGGAGGTGGCGACCGCGCCGACGGCGACCGCGTTGACCCGGACGGCGGGGGCCAGGTCGAGCGCGGCCAGCCGGGTGTAGTGCGCCAGGGCCGCCTTGGCGGTGCCGTAGGCCAGGTAGCCGCGGCCCGCCACGCGGCCCACGGCGGAGGAGACGTTCACGACCGCGCCGCCGCCCGCCTTCAGCAGGTGCGGGACGGCGGCCCTGGTCAGCTCGTGCGCCACGCCGACGTTGAACTGGAACGCGTTCTCGAGATGCTTCCGTTTCGTGTCGAGGAAGGCGCGGGGCATCGCACCGCCCACGTTGTTGACGACCACGTCCAGGCGGCCGAACGCGGCCGCGGCCCGCTCCGCGAGCTCCTCCGCGGCGCCCGGGAGCGTCAGGTCGGCGGGGACGACCAGGACCCGTCTCCCCGCCTGTTTCACCTGCTCGGCGATGGCGTGGAGCTGGTCCTCTGTGCGGGCGCAGATCGCGACGTCGGCGCCGGCCTGGGCGAGGGCGACGGCGGTGGCCGCGCCGATGCCCCGACCCGCGCCGGTGACCACGGCCGCGACGCCGCCGATCTGGAAGCGGTCCAGGATCATGCACTCAGCCTAAAGACGAACTGCAACCCGTTTCAATACGGCATCCGGCTGCGGCTCGCGACCGCCGCCGCCACCCTCGTCTCGGTCCGTACGACCGACCTCCCCCTCACCGGCCGCGGCGCGGTGGGGCGGCGCGGTGGAGAGGAAGGGTGGGTGGCCCGCGGTTGAGCGGGGGCGGGCCACCCGAGGGCCGGGGTCAGACCTCCAGTTTCTCCTCGATGCCCCGGAGCTGGTGCCGGGACATGGCCAGGTTGGCGCGCCCACGGTCGAGCGCCAGGTAGAGGAACAGCCCCTTCCCCCCGCGCCCCGTGATCGGCCGGATGATGTGGTACTGGCCGCCGAGCGTGATGAGGATGTCCTCGATGCTGTCCTTGAGACCGAGCGAGTCCATCGTGCGGAGCTTGGCCTTGACCACCTCCGTGTTGCCCGCGGCGGCGACCTGCAGGTCCAGGTCCTTGGAGCCGCCGAGGGTGCCCAGCGCCATGCCGCTCCCGTGATCGACGATCGCCGCACCGATGGCGCCGTC
Source organism: Nonomuraea sp. NPDC051941 (assembly GCF_044593615.1). Classification (NCBI taxonomy): domain Bacteria; kingdom Bacillati; phylum Actinomycetota; class Actinomycetes; order Streptosporangiales; family Streptosporangiaceae; genus Nonomuraea; species Nonomuraea sp. NPDC051941. Next base: position 166,107 of record NZ_JBIUCF010000027.1, on the reverse strand, counting down.
GATCGTCATCATCTCCTTGAGCGAGACGTCCATGCTGGCCATTGTTCTCTCCCTTTCTGCCAGGGGACGGTTCAGTGCTTACGTGCTGCGACGGCGGCCACTCCGGCGGCCGTCTTCCTGCCCTCCAGCCGCAGCAGCCCGACGTTCGCGCCGGGCTTGGCCAGGACTGTGAGGACGATGGTGGGGCCGGCGGCGTAGAAGGCCACGAAGCCGGCGGTGCCCGAGATGAGCGTTTCCTCAAGAGCGCCGTGGCCGGTCATGGTCAGCATCCGCCTGCTCATCGCGAGCAGCGCCGCCGACAGCGCCGCGGTCTGCTCGCCGCGGTCTCCTTCGAGGTCGCAGGCGATCTGTATGCCGTCCACGGTGCAGGCGACGCTTCCGCTCACGTCCGGTGTGCGCTCGCGCAGGAGCGTCATTTCCTCCAGAACCTCTTTCCGCAGCTCCACCGGTGGCCTCCTCCTGAGTACGGGGAACCTCACGCCAGCTCCTCGAGCGCCTTCTTGAGCCGCATCAGCAGCGCCAGATCGGTCGGGTCTCCCGTCACGGGCGGGCCGAGCGGCTGGGCCACCGCCCCGGGATCGTGGGGCGGCCGCTCGTAGGGGTGCCGCGCTCGCTTCGGCAGCCAGGCTCCAGGCGCTTCACCACCGTCGGCGACCTCATCGGGCTCGGTGGCCCCGGCGGTCCCGGCGGGCTCGGCGGGCCCGGCGGGCTCGGCATGCCTGGGCCGCTTGTCGGCGGGAGCGGCCCGGCCCGGGTCGGGTGGGGTGAGCAGGCCCGCGGCCGCCAGCCTCCTGACCGCCAGCAGCACCGCGTAGCCCGATCGCCCGAGCTGCTTGGCCAGCTCCAGCGGCGTGGCCTTGTGGTCGGCGCCGACGATCACCTCCCACTGGACCCGGGTCAGCGTCACCCCGTGGCCGGGCAACCACGGCACCGGCCGTACCGGCAGCGTGTCCACCTCCGCGGACGGCCAGACGTCGGCGAGGTGCGCCCGCCGCCGCGCGCACTCCCGCACCAGCCCCGCCACCTCGAAGAACCACTGCCCGCCCAGCCAGTGCCGCTCCCCCGGCCGGAACTTGGGCCGCGTCCCGCTGATCGGCAGCAGGAAGAAGGCCGCGTCGAGAACCGCGCCCAGCACCGCGAACTGCAGCTCGCCGGGCGTGAGCGGCCCCTCCTCCAGGAGCCGCGCGCAGCCGCCGTCCGCCTGGAGCCCGCGCAGCGCCGCCTCCGTCATCCGGCCCCGGGCCGTGAGCAGGCGCTCGACGCCCGGGGTCTGGGCGCACTCCATGTACGTCACTCGCCCGTCGTGGAGGAAGATCGTGCCGTTCCTCCCGAGCCGGAGCGCGCCCGTCGAACGCTCGTGCGCCAGCCCGGCCAGGAGTGCGTCGAGCCTGGTCATGACTCACGTCGTCAGCTGGCTGGAGACCGACCGCAGGCGGTGGCGCGCCAGGGCCAGGTTGGATCGTTCCAGGTCAAGGCGTACGTAGATGACCAGCGGCCCCTCGAAGACCGTCTCCAGCGGCCTGAGCAGATGGTGCCCCTTGTCCGTCGTGACGAGCATGTCGTCGATGCGGACGACCTCGCCCGGGCACGCGCGGGCGAGGCCGTCGGTCGTGGCCCGCAGCGCCTCGGTCAACGCGGCGGCCGACCGGTCGGCGTCCACGCCCGAGGCACTGCTGAAGGCCACCGCCATGCCGCTGGTGTGGTCGAGCAGCATGGCGTCCAGCGCCCCCGGTATGGACATGACCTCCGCCAGGCAGGTGTCGATTCCGAGCACGTGATCCCCCTCGCCGTAAGTGGAACGGGGACAGCGTAGGGGGGTTATGAATCGCACTGAAGTGGCCCATAGACCTGCGGTTACGCTTTTATGTGGCCAAGGCAGAGAAAACCAATACCCATACACATAGTTCTGATATTTGCGAGTATTTCTCGTAACGAATCCGCTGTTCAGCTCCGGCGGCCCCGGGCCGTGACCGACACGGCGGCGAACTTCGCCCGGCCGGTCCCCGTGCTGGCCTGCAAGCCGAGACCGCGTAGTCCAGCGCGTCGATCCGCACGTTGCCCTGCAGCGCCTGCGGCGGGGATCCCCACCAAAGCCGTTATATAGTGTGTTTAATCATACTTACAGGGGGCTCCGATGGTCGAAAGCGCCCGGCCGGGTGGCCTGCACGCGCAGCTCGTTCACGCGCTCGGACGCCGGATCGCCCACGGTGACTTCCCCGTGGGCGGCATCGTCTCCCCCGAGCGCGTCGAGTCCGAGTACGAGGTGTCCCGGACGGTCGTGCGCGAGGCGCTGCGCTCGCTGGAGGTGCTCGGCATGGTCCGCCCGCGCCACAAGGTCGGCACCACCGTCCAGCCCCAGGAGAGCTGGGCGCTGCTCAACCCGCAGGTCATCGCCTGGCGGGCGGACGGCCCCGACGCCGACACCCAGCTCGGCGAGCTGCTGACGCTGCGGGAGGCCCTGGAGCCCGCCGCCGCCAGGATCGCGGCGCTGGGCGCCCGGCAGGCCCTCGTGGACACGCTCCGCGAGCACCTCCGGGACATGCGGGACGCCTACGAAAGCCGCAGCCGCTCCGCGTTCGTGTCGGCCGACACCGGCTTCCACCGCACGGTCCTGCGGGGCGCGGACAACGCGGTCCTGAGCCAGCTCGTGCAGACCCTCATCGCCACCCTGCACGCCCGCTACTCCGACCGCCGCCAGTTCTTCACCGCCGACACCGCCGCCTCGCTGGACCGGCACGAGCAGGTCGTCGAGGCCATCGCGGCCATGGACCCGGCGGCGGCGGAGGTCGCGGCCGCGTCGCTCGTCCGCGCGTCACGCGTCGAGGTTCTCGGATCCGCACCTGCAAGGGAGAGCTGACGTGCCCCTCCAGACCGCTCCAGGAGTTCCGGCGTTCGACCTGACAGGCAGGCTCGCCCTGGTCACCGGCTCGGGTCGCGGCATCGGGCATGCCATCGCGCGCGGCTACGCGCTGTCGGGGGCGCGCGTCGTGCTGAACGGCCGCGACCCGGCGCGCCTCGAGGCGGCGGCCGCGGCCCTGCGCGAGGAGCTCGCGCCCGGCCGTCCGCCCGGCGACGTGCAGGTCCACGCGTTCGACGTCAGCGACCCGGCGCAGGTCGAGCAGGCCTGCGAGGCCGTCGTCACCGCGTACGGCTGCCCGGACATCCTCGTCAACAACGCCGGCGTGCAGATCCGCGGCCCCCTGACCGAGATCCCGGTCGACGACTGGAAACGCGTGGTCGACGTCAACCTCACCAGCGGCTTCCTCGTCGGCCGCGCCTTCGCGCGCCACATGCTCCCCCGGGGCAGCGGGAAGATCATCAACATCTGCTCGGTCCAGAACCACCTGGTGCGCGCCACCACCGCTCCCTACGCGGCCGCGAAGAGCGGGCTCGGCGGGCTCACCCGGGCGATGTGCGCCGAATGGGCGTCCGCCGGCATCCAGGTCAACGGCCTGGCCCCCGGCTACATCGACACCGACCTGAACGCGTCCCTGGTCGCCGACCCCGACTTCAGCCGCTGGATCACGCGGCGCACGCCCGCGGGGCGCTGGGGCCGCGTCGAGGACATCGTCGGCCCCGCGATCTGGCTCGCCTCACCGGCGTCCGACTTCGTCAACGGCCAGGTCATCTACGTCGACGGCGGAATGACGGCGGTGATCTGAATGGACGCGAAGGCCCTCGTCGTCACCGGCCCCGGGCACCTGACGGTCGAGACCCGGACCACCCCGGCGCCGCGGCCGCACGAAGCCGTCGTCACGGTCGTCTACGGCGGCATCTGCGGCTCCGACCTGCACTACTACAGGAGCGGGCGAGTGGGCGAGTCCGTCCTGCGCTCCCCCATGGTCCTGGGGCACGAGGTGGTCGGGGTCGTCGCCGAGCCCGCCGCCGACGGCTCGGGACCGCCGGCGGGCGGCCGCGTCGCCGTGCACCCCGCCCAGGTGTGCGGCCGCTGCGGCCACTGCCTGCGCGACGAGCAGAACCTCTGCGCGGAGCTGCGCTATCTCGGCAGCGCCGCCCGGTTGCCGCACACGGACGGCGGGTTCGCCGAGCGCCTCGTCGTGCCCGCGAGCCGCCTCGTGCCGATCCCCGACGGGCTCGACCTGCGGACGGCGGCGCTGGCCGAGCCCGCCTCGGTGGCGCTCCACGGCCTGCGCCGGCCGGGCTCCGGCGTCGAGGGCCGCGACGTGCTGGTGATCGGCGCGGGACCCATCGGCCTGCTCTCCGCCGCCCTGGCCGCCTGCGCGGGGGCGGCCACGGTCACGGCGACCGACGTGTTCGGCGAACCCCTCCGGCTGGCGCTCCAGGTGGGCGCGACCCACGTCGTCCGCGCGGACCTCGGCGAGCCGATCCCCGCCGCCGACGTCGCGATCGAGTCCTCCGGCTCCCAGGCCGGGCTCGTCTCCGCCCTGGAGGCGCTGCGCCCCGGCGGAACCCTCGTCAACGTGGGGCACCTGCCCCCGGGCGGGGTCACCGCGCCGCTGCACCTCGCGGTCACCCGCGAGCTGACCCTGATGGGGTCGAGCCGCTTCTACCACGAGATGCCGGCCGCGTTGTCGATCATGGGCGAGGACGCCGGGCGGTTCGCGCCCATTGTCACGTCCGTCTTCGGGCTCGGCGCGGCGGTGGCGGCGTTCGAGGAGGCGGCCGACGCCCGGCGGTCGAGCAAGGTCCTGCTCGCGTTCAGCTGAACCCCGGTGCCGCCCCGGCCGTACCTCCTGTCGACTGTCGGGTCGGGATGGGCGGGCGATGGCGAACGGCACCAAACACGGCGAGACGGTGGACGGGCGGACCGGCGACGACCCGCGGCGGATCGGCGGCCACCGCATCGTGCGCCGGCTCGGCTCCGGCGGGATGGGCGTCGTCTACCTCGCGAAGAGCCGTTCGCGGCGGCTCGTGGCGATCAAGGTCATCCATCGGCACCTCGCCGGCGACCCGGAGTTCCGGCGGCGCTTCCGCCGCGAGGTCGCGACCATGCAGCGGGTCGCGCCCTTCTCGACGGCTCCCGTGCTCACGGCCGACCTGGACGGCGAGACGGCGTACGTCGTCACCGAGTACGTTCCGGGACCGACGCTGTTCCGCGCGGTCGTCGAGCGGGGCCCGATGTCGGGCTCGGAGCTCGAAGGTCTGGCCATGAGCACGGCGGTGGCGCTGTGGGCCATCCACGCGGCCGGCGTCGTCCACCGTGACCTCAAGCCGTCGAACGTGCTGCTGTCCCCCATGGGCCCGAAGGTCATCGATTTCGGCCTCGCCTTCGTCTCCGACTCCACGACCCTCTCCGTCACCAGGATGGGCACGCCGGCGTACATGTCGCCCGAGCAGGTGCGCGGGCTGGCGTCGCCGGCCTCCGACGTCTTCGCCTGGGGCGGTGTCATGGCCTTCGCCGCGAGCGGGCGGCCGCCGTTCGGCTCGGGGGCGGGTCACGACGTGCTCTACCGCGTGGTCCACGAGGAGCCCGTGCTCCCCGAGCTGGGCGGCGTGGTCGGCCGGCTGGTGGCGCGGGCGCTGAGCAAGGACCCGGCGGCCCGCCCGACGGCCGCCGAACTCGTGGACGCGCTCGGCGGGGGCGCGACGATCCGCCTCTCACCCGACCTCGTCCCGGTCGGACCCCCTCCACGACGCCGGGCGAGCGGCCGGTTCCCGTACGAACCCAGGGTGCCGAGCCCGGCCGCCACCGCCTCGGGCCGGAGCCACGCCGTCCCCGAGCAAGGTCACGCCGCCGCGGAGAAGGGCCGCACCACGCCGGACCGGAGCCACGCCGCCCCGGCGCACCGGGGACGGGGAACGTCCAGGCGCTGGGCGTGGACCGGCGGCACGGTGGCCGCGCTCGCCGTGGCGACGGCGGGCGCGTACCTGCTCCCCAGCCTGTTCCCCGGCCTGCCCGCCGTGACCCCGGCGGTGAACCCGGCGGTGAACCCCGCCGTCGCGAAAGAGGCGGGCACGCTGTGGCGGGAGCTCCCCGGCGAGAACCCGCTGCGCGCGGACGGCGTGCGGTTCTACGTGCAGCCGGACACCGACGCGGCCCGGCAGTCCCGGACCTGGTCGGCGCAGGGCAGGACGGCCGACGCCGCCCTCATGCGGGCGCTGTCGCAGGTCCCCCAGGCGATCTGGCTCGCCGGCGGCTCCCCCGCCGACGTCTCCCGCACCGCACGCGAGGCGGTCGCCCAGGCCGAACGCCGGCGGACCGTCCCGGTGTTCGTCACCAACAACATCCCGGGACGTGACTGCTGGAACGGCGGCGCCCCCGACACCGCGGGCTACCGGGCGTGGATCGACGCGGTGGCCGAGGGCATCGGGAACCGGCCCGCGGTCGTCGCCCTGGAGCCCAGCGGCCTGGCGCGCATGCCCGGCAGCCCCGAGTGCCCGCAGGGCGGGGAGTCCGCCGCCGTCCAGCGGTACGCCGATCTGTCCTACGCCGTGGAGACCCTGACCGGCCTGGCCCGCACCGCCGTCTACCTCGACGGCGGGCTGGCGGGCTGGCCCGCGTTCCCGCAGATCGCCGACCGGCTGGTCAACGCGGGGGCGGTGCGCGCCGACGGCTTCTACGTCAACGCCGTCGGCTACCGGCCGACGGCGCGATCGCTCACATACGCGGCGAAGCTGTCCAGGTGCGTCTACCTGAGGGCGGCGTCGCGGAGCGCCTCGTGCGCCGACGCGGCCCTGGCCGCCGTGCCGGACGACGCGCCCGGCCTGCCGCACTTCGTCGTCGACACGAGCCGGAACGGGGCCGGCGAGTGGCAACCGCCCGCCGGGCGATTCCCAGTTCCGGACGAATGGTGCAATCCCCCCGGAAGAGGCGCGGGCGCCCGGCCGTCCGCCGGCACCGGGAAGCCGCTGGCCGACGCGTTCCTCTGGCTCAACAGCCCGGGATTCTCCAATGGCCAGTGCACCCGGGGCACCCCGGGACCGGCCGACCCGGTGTACGGCGTCGTCACCCCGGCCTCCGGCCAGTGGTGGCCCGATCAGGCCCTCGAACGGGCGCGCAACGCCGTCCCGCCACTCACGCCGGCCCCCTGAACCCGGCTCATCCGCCTTCCACCGCGTACTTCACCAAGGTGGTGAGCACCTCCTTGACCGACGCGCGGTCGCGGACGTCGCACAGCACGATCGGGATGCGCTCGTTCAGCGCGAGCGCCCGCCGCACCTTGGCCGGGTCGTGGCGGCGGGCCCCCTCGAAGCAGTTCACGCCGACCACGAACGGGACGCCGCGCTGCTCGAAGTAGTCCACCGCGGGGAAGCAGTCGCCCAGGCGGCGCGTGTCGGCGAGCACGACGGCGCCGAGCGCGCCGAGGGCCAGTTCGTCCCACATGAACCAGAAGCGGTCCTGCCCGGGAGTGCCGAACAGGTACAGCCACAGCCCGTCGCGGATGGTGATGCGGCCGAAGTCGAGCGCGACCGTGGTGGTGGTCTTGGACTCCACGCCCGAGGTGTCGTCCACCCCGATGCCCCGCTCGCTCAGCAGTTCCTCGGTGTGCAACGGCCGGATCTCGCTGATGGTGCCGACCAAGGTGGTCTTGCCGACGCCGAAGCCGCCCGCGATGAGGATCTTGATGGCCAAGGCCGAGGCGACGGCGGTCGTCCCCGGCTCAGAGGCTGCGTAGTCCATGCAGCACTTCCCTGTAGATGCGTTCGTCGATCGTCTGCGCCGCGGGGCGCGGGCGTTCGATGGTGACAAGGCCCTCTCGCCGCACATCGCTCAGGATCACCCGGGTGATGTTGAGCGGCAGCCTGAGGTGCGCCGCGACGTCGGCCACCGGCGTGGGCCTCTGGCACAGCGACAGCACGGCGCGATGCTCCGGGAGCAGCTCCGTGGGCTCGTAGGTGCCGGCGACCGTCGTGACGATGGCCACCAGATCGAACGCCTCGCCCTGCGGGCGCGCCCGGCCCCCGGTCAGCCCGAAGAGCCGGAGCAGCGGCCCGGGATCCTCCCCGGTCACTGTCTCGCGCCGTTCCAGGCGGGTGCCGGTGCCGCTCCCCTCGGCTGCGCGGAGAGGTGCTCGCCGACCCGCTTGACCATGAGCGCCATCTCGTACGTGACCATGCCCAGCTCGGCGTCGCCCGTGGCGAGCACGGCCAGCCGGGCGCCCTGGCCGGCCGCGGTGACGAACAGGAAGCCGTCCTCCATCTCGATGATCGTCTGCCGTACGCCGCCCAGGCCGAAGTGGCGCCCGGCGCCCATGGCCAGGCTGTGGCTGCCGGCGGAGATGGCGGACAGGTGCTCGGCGTCCTCCCGGGTCAAGCCCCGGGAGCCGCCCATGGCCAGCCCGTCGGCGGACAGCACGATGGCGTGCCGGATGCCGGGGACGCGCTGGGTGAGGTCGTCCAGCAGCCAGCTCAGTTCACTTCTGGGGTCGGGCATCGGGATGGTCGTCCTTTCGGTTCCACACGTCCGGTCCCTGCTCCGCCTGGCGACGGCCTTGCTGCCAGCCGCGTTGCATGGACGACATGAGTTGTGCGAGCTCCTCCGGCGAGCGCGCCGAGGTGCTGCGCCGGTCCGCGCGTCTGGCGGAACGGAGCTGGGGAGCGAGGCTGGCCTGCGGTACCCGCATCGGCAGCCCGTCGAGGTCTTCGTCCGCGTCCTCGGCCGGCACGGTGACGCTCCAGTCGGCGGGCGGGCCGGGCGGGGTGGCGGGGCCGGGGACCGGCGTCGGAATCCGGATCGGTCCAGTGGCGGGCCCGCTGTCCGGTTCCTCCGGGAGCCCGTCCACGAGCCCGTCCGCAGGTCCGCCCGCGAGTCCATTCGCGAGTCCGTCCGTGAGCCCGTTGGAGGACGAGCCCGTGAGCCCGTTCGCGGAGCCGTTCACAGGCCCACTCACTGGCCCGGCCTGGATGATCGGGGTCGGCGCGGGCCCGGCCTCGAACCAGGTCCCGCGCTCCGGGGCGCGGGCGGGCGCGTCCGGCCCGAGGGGCGGGAAGGGCTCAGGGGCGGCGGCCACCCCGCGGGACCGGGGCTCGGCGGGCCCGGTGCCGAGCGCGCGCATGGGCCTGGCTATGTGCGCGGCGACGCGGTCCGTGGCGGGCGCGACGAGGACCGGGGGCTGGAGGTTGACGAGCAGGGAGGCCGGCAGCAGCACGATCGCGGTGGTCCCGTCGTACGGCGAGCGGCGCAGCGAGACCTTGATCCCGTGCCGGCCCGCGAGCCTGGACACCACGAACAGGCCGAGCCGGTCGCTGTCGGCCAGGTCGAACTCCGGCGGGTCGGCCAGCCGGGAGTTGAGCTCGTCGAGGGTGGAGTGGTTCAGCCCCAGACCCCGGTCCTCCACCTCCAGCGCGAAGCCGTTGGCCGCGGTCATGCTGCGGATGTGCACGGTCGTGTCGGGCGGGGAGAAGACGGTGGCGTTCTCCACCAGCTCGGCGACCAGGTGGATCACGTCGGTGACGGCGGGGCCGACCAGCAGCGGGGCGTTCGGCATCGGTACGACGGTGACGCGGGTGTAGTCCTCGACCTCCAGCCCCGCCGCGCGTACGACGTCGAACAGCGGCACCGGGTCGCGCCAGCGCCGCGCGGGGGCGGAGTCGGACAGGATGATCAGGTTCTCGGCGTGCCGCCGCATGCGGGTGGTCAGGTGGTCGAGCTTGAACAGGTCCTCCAGGACCTCCGGCTCCTCGACCCGGCGTTCCATGGTGTCGAGCAGCGTGAGCTGGCGGTGGAGCAGCGCCTGGTTGCGCCGGGCCAGGTTGAGGAAGACCAGGCCGACGCCCTTGCGCAGGGTCGCCTGGCCCACCGCCGCCTCGACCGCCGTACGGCGTACGGCGGAGAAGGCGTGCACTACCCGGTCGACCTCGGCGGTGTCGGCGCGGTCGAGGCCGGGCGCCTCGGTGGCCGGGTCCACGTCGTCGCCGCGGCGCAGCCGCTCGACCAGCCGGGGCAGCCGCCGCTCGGCCAGCTCCACGGCCGACTCCTGCAGCCGGCTGAGCTCGGTGATCAGCGAGCGGCCGAACCGGTACGACAGCGCCACCGACGCCACCACCGCGAACAGCCCCAGGAGCAGGACCAGGCCGATCCGCCAGTACGCGCCGGACTTCTGGGACTGCGCCTCCTCCGCGGTGCGGGCCAGCTCCGTCTGCGTGTCGCGGCTGATCGCGCCGAAGATGGCGTCGGCGTCCCGCTTCCACACGGTGGGGTCCACGGGCGGCGCGCCGCCGCTGGTGTCCCAGCCGAACAGCAGGTCCTCCGCGTCCACCAGCCGCTTGAACGACGCGCTGGCGATCAGCCGGTCGTAGTTCGCCCGCAGTTCGGGGCCGACGTCGCGCTCGGCGTTGGCGAAGACGAGCCGGCGGCTGGTCATCGCGGAGACGAACGACGCCCGGTCCCTGGGGGTCATCTTGTGGTGCACGATCGTGGTGGTGAGGACGGCGTGCTCACGGCCCAGATACTCGGCCGCGGCGCTGTAGGCCGCCATGCCGCGCACCGCCTGGTAGGACGAGACGTCGCTGAGCGCGTCGCGGTCGCTGAACTGCCCGTTGGCGACGCTGATCAGGTTGTTGTACGCCTCGATGATGGTCAGCGGCGGGGCCAGCACGCCGCCGTCGGCCGAATCGCGCAGCGACTGCAGCCCGTCGAGCGCCTGCAGCAGCGCCTGCACCTGGGCCGGGGTCTCCCCGTCCGCCGCCCCGACGTCGAGGGCGCTGATCACCTCGCGCAGGCGCTTGGCCTTGCCGTCGGTGATCCGGCGCTGCTCGGCCAGCGGCTCGTACGAGCCGGTGCCGCGAACCGCCTCCGCCGAGAGCTGGCGCTCCCGCTGTAACTCGACGATCAGCTGCAGCACCGGCGACCCGATGCCCTCCCAGCGGTCCTGCGCCTGGGAGACGGTGACGATCTCCTCAACGCTGGAGTAGGCGATGAACCCCCACAGGGCGACCATCGAGACCAGCGGAAGCAGGAGAATCCTGAGCAGCTTGGTACGGATCGGCGGGGGCGAACTCATCCATCATGTCCAATTCCGCGCACCGGATGATGCGCCGCCGGGCAGTCGCGAACCGGCACTACCCCGAGAATGTCCGCCACGACTGGCACGCCTGTGGTGCGTCCACTATGCCGATGGGCCAGATGTACTTCAAGGTACAGATGCGAAGAAACATCACGAATGGCGGGTTGACTCTTTGTCAGCACACGGTTCGTGACCGTAACGGCCGCCATCTCACCCAGAGTGACGATCTTGGGACTCCTGATGACAGGGGCGGGTACCCACCCCGGCTGCGGCCATCCCCCAGAAAATGTAAATAAGTCCGCAAATAGCCTTTCTAGGCTTTTGCAGAGGCGGCGCTACAATTAAGGCAGAAAGGAAGGGGGAGGCTCATGGGAAATGTCGTGGACTATATCGTGACCGAGTCGCTGGATCGCGCGACCCAGCACCTGACCCAGGCCGAACTCGACCGGCTGGGCGAGCTGCTGTCCGCCACGACCGGCGATGGCAGAAGGTAGGCCGCGTCGATTTCCGAAATCCCCGCGACGGGCGGGGCGGCCGTTCTGCGCGGCGGAACGAGCGGTGCCGCTGGACGAGGCCGGGAGGCGGGCGTCCGCGGCACTGACCGCGCTCGGCCTGCGGGCGGAGCTCGTGGACGCGGGCGACGGCCGCGACCCGACCGCCTGGTGGTGCCGCCTGCTCGGCGGCGCTGGGGACCCCTCGCCGGTCGCGTGCGGGATGGGCAAAGGACGCCCGGACGAGGCCCGCGTGGGCGCTCTGTTCGAGGCCGTCGAGCACTACCTCACCGGCCCGGCCGGGTTCGACCCCGCCGCCGTGCGGCCCGTCGCGCCCGCCGCCCTCGCCACGGGCCCGCTGCGGGGGGACGCCTGCGCGCTGCTGCTGACCGGGACGCCCGGCCGGCGGATGGCCTGCCTGCGCTATCGCCTCCTCGACGGGCCACCCCTCCCCCACAGGCGCGTCGACGCGCTGGTGCCGCTGTTCCTGTCGGCCCCCTGGTACGCCGAGACCGGCGCCGCGCCGCTGCGCGAGCTGGCCGGTGACGACTGCGACTACGCCGACCTGATGCGCTACAGCTGCAACAGCGGCTCGGCCGTCGGCATCACCGCCGCCGAGGCGCTGCTGCACGCCCTCAACGAGGCCGTGGAGCGGGACGCCCTGTCGCTGCTCCTCGTACGCGCCTTCCTGGGCGGGGACGGCTTCCGGCTCAGGCTGATCGACCCGGGGACGCTTCCGCCCGGCCTCGCGCGGGCCTACGCGACGGCGGAGGAGCTGACCGGGTCACCGGTGCACCTGCTGGACATCACCAGCGACCTCGGCGTGCCGACGATGCTGGCGTACACGGCTCCGGCCGACCGCCGTCCGCACCGGCGCGGCGGCGGCACCTCGCTGGACCCGGCGTACGCCGCCTGGCGGGCGCTCACGGAGCTCGTCCAGGCCACGCTCGGCGAGGGTCTGCCGCACTCCGGAGCCGTACGCGGCGATCTGGCCGGGCTGGCGGCGCACCCCGCGCTGCACGCGTGCGGACGGTTCGACCTCACCGACGCCCTGCGAGAGGCGCAGGTGGCCCCCTATCCGCAGGCCGCCGCGGCGGCCGGGACTCCCGGCGCCCAGCTGCGGAAGGTGGCCGCGATGCTGGCCGCGCGGGGCCACCCGGCCTACCACCGCATGGTGCGCGTCCTCCCCTGCGGGATCACCGCCGTGCACGTGATCGTGCCGGATCTGGAGCGGTTCATGCTGGTCACCGACGGCAACCTCGTCCTGCCCGGCCGCAGGGGGCTGGCCGTCGCGGCCGGACGGGTTTCCGAATCGATGCCACAGGATTGGCGACCCCCATCGATGAGGTGAATGGTTTTTCCGCTTTATCGACCTTGCGTGGAGAATTACCAGCCTCTTTATCCGCACATACTGGATTTATGGGCGCACGATATTGGCAGAATCGCCAGGCCAAGATGTCGGTGGTGCTCGGCGTTCTGCTCCTGGCCCTGGCCACCATGATCCTGACCGTGGCCACCCGATTGCCGAAGGACTGGGGGATCACGGCCGGATCCGCTCAGATCATCGCGGCGGTGACGGGCGCGATAGGGCTGGGCAACGGCCTGGTGCAGTTCCTGACCTGGTGGCGCAAGCGGGGCGCGGCCACCGCCGCCCCCACCTCGGCCGACGTCGCCACCGCCAAAGACGTCCTCTCCGGGCTGGTGACCCAGCAGTGGCGCGACGAGACGGTCCTGCGCTCGCTGTGCGATCCCGAGCCCATGCCGCTGCCCTGGCACTCGACCGAGCGCCGCGAGCTCGCCGACCGTCCCGAGATCATCGCCAAGGGCACCGTGGCCTTCCCCGGCCTGGACGTGCACATCGCGGACATGGCACGTAACTTCCGCGCCCTGCGCTGCCGCCGGCTGGTCATCCTGGGCGGCCCGGGCACCGGCAAGACCACCCTGGCCGTGCAGCTCGTCCTCGAACTGCTGCGCACGCGGAAGCCGGAGGAGCCCGTCCCGGTGCTGCTGTCGGCCGCCCGCTGGGACGACCGCCTCTATGGGCGGCTGCAGGACTGGCTGGCCGCGAGCCTGGCGCTGGACTATCCGGCGCTGCGCGCGGAGGGCCTCGGCACGGACATGCCGGAGACGCTCGTGGCCCGGGGCGAGGTGCTACCCGTCATCGACGGCCTGGACGAGCTGCCCGACACCGCCCGCGCGGACATGCTGACCGCGCTGAACCGGTCGATGTACGAGACCGACCAGCTCATCCTCACCTGCCGTACCGACCAGTTCGCCGAGTCCGTCGAGGAGATCGGCGACGCCCTCACGGCGGCGGCGGTCATCGAGCCACAGCCCATGTCCCCCGCCGCGTCGGCCGACTACCTGGAGGCGTGCCTGCCGCCGGTGCCCCACTCCGTCTGGCCCCAGGTCCTGGAGGAGCTGCGCAAGGGCACCGTCCCCGCACTGTCCGAGGTCACCTCGACGTCTCTGGGGCTCTGGCTGGTCCGCGCCACCTACATCGCGCCGCGGGTGGATCCGACGCCGCTGCTGGCGCTCGGGCGCGGCAGCGCGGCGACGTTGCACGACCATCTGTGCGACCAGCTCATCCCGGCTCTGGTGAGCACGCGTACGCCCGCCGAGGGCCCGCCGCAGCCCTTCCGGCCCCAGCACGCCTGGACGCCGGAGCAGGTCGACCGCTGGCTCACGTACCTGTCCCGCCAGCTCGAGCGCAACGAGGAGGACCCGCGCGACGTGGCGTGGTGGCACCTGGCCCGCTACACCTCCAGCCGCACGGTCCGGTTCGGGGCCGCCGCCGTGATCGGGGTCGTGGTCGGGCTGGCCTTCGGGCTGCTGACGAAGTCGCTCTTCTTCAGCGCGATGGCCGGCCTGTTCTCCGCGCTCGTGGCCGAGACCCTGATCGGCTCCTGGTTCACCGAGTCGCCGGGCCACGCCGACTTCCACCTGCGCGGCAGGCTCGCCGAGCTCCTTCCCGCCCTCCGGGACGGGCTGATCGTCGGAGCCCTGGGGGCCATCGTCGGCTGGCTCATGGCCTACGCGAGCGGGAAGCCGGTCTTCGCCCTGAGATCCTCGGTGCAGATCGGGCTGCTGTCCTTCGTCGGGTTCGTCGCCCTGCTCAGCCTGATCCGCTGGGTCGAGAGCCCAACCGCCGACCTGACGGCCAGATCCCCGCGCTCGACCTGGCAGGCCGACCGGAACCTGACCGCCATCCGGATCATCGGCGGGCTCGTGGTCGGGCTCGCCACCGCGGGCGTCCTGCTGTACTCGGGGATCCCCCCGGACATGTCGATCCTGGTCGGCCTGGTGCTGGGGCTGCTGTTCGGGCTCGTCCTGGGCCGCCACCACGCCTGGCTGGCCTACAAGCTGACGATCCCCCGCCTGGCCACCCGGGGGAGCCTGCCGCTGCGGGCGATGGACTTCCTGGACGACGCCCACCGGCTGGGCCTGCTGCGCACGGAAGGGCCGTACTACCAGTTCCGGCATGTCGAGCTGCAGCAGCACCTCGCGGACGGGCGGCACGTGGCGCCCGTGACCCCGCCCACCAGGGCTCCTTCGCATAGGGACGGCCCTGGTGGGCAGGACGGACGCACATAGTCGCATCGGGGGCGTCATGACAACTTCAGGAGGCGTCTTCAGACGCAAACCGGTGGAGCTCATCGCCACCGAGCACGAGGGCGAGCTGGCCAGGACGCTCGGGTTGTGGCAGCTCACCGCCATCGGCGTGGGCGGCATCATCGGCGCGGGCATCTTCGCCCTGGCCGGCGCGGTCGCCAACCAGACCGCGGGGCCGGCCGTGCTCGTCTCGTTCCTCATCGCGGGGATCGCCAGCGCCGCCGCCGCGTTCTCGTACGCCGAGTTCGCGGGCCTGATCCCGAAGGCCGGGTCCGCCTACACCTACGGGTACGCGGTCCTCGGGGAGATCGTCGGCTGGTGCATCGGCTGGGACCTGCTGCTGGAGTACACCGCCATCGTCGCGGTCGTGGCCATCGGCATCTCCGGCTACTTCGGCTTCCTCGTGGAGCAGCTCGGCTTCACGCTGCCCGCGTGGATGCTCGGCGCGCCCGGCACCGGCGCGGGGCACGTGGTGGACCTGTTCGCGGCGATCCTGTGCCTGTTCATCGCCTTCCTGCTGAATCTCGGGATCCGCGCCGCGGCCAGGTTCGAGACGTCCGTGGTGGGCATCAAGGTCGCCGTCGTGCTGCTGGTGATCGTGGTCGGCTTCTTCTACATCAACCCGTACAACTACACGCCGTTCTTCCCGTTCGGGGTCAGCGGGGCGATCACCGGTGCCGCCACCGTGTTCTTCGCGGTGTTCGGCTACGACGCGATGAGCACCGCGGCCGAGGAGTCACGGGACGCGCAGCGGCACATGCCGAAGGCGATCATCTACTCGCTGGCCATCTCCATGGTCCTGTACGTGCTGGCCACGCTCGTGCTCACCGGCATGCAGAACTACCGGGAGATCGATCCCGAGAGCGGCTTCTCCTCGGCGTTCGCCTCCGTCGGGCTGCCCGGGCTCGCGTCCCTGATCGCGGCGGGCGCCGTGGTGGGCATCCTCACGGTCATGTTCACGTTCATGCTCGGCGTCACCCGGGTCTGGTTCTCGATGAGCCGGGACGGGCTGCTGCCGCACTGGTTCGCCAAGCTGCATCCGGTGCGCCGGGTGCCCACGCGGGTCACCTGGATCGTGGGCGTCGCGTCGGCGTTGATCGCCGGGTTCCTGCCCATCCGGGAGGCGGCCGAGCTGACGAACATCGGGATCCTGCTGGCGTTCGTGGTCGTGTGCGTGGCGGTGATCGTGCTCCGCTACCGGCAGCCCGACCTGCCGCGCCAGTTCCGCCTGCCGGGGATGCCGGTGGTGCCGGGCGTCGGGGCGCTCTTCTCGATCTGGCTGATCACGTTCCTGAGTCCGGTGACGTGGCTGCGCTTCGCCGTCTGGTTCCTGATCGGGCTGCTCATCTACTTCGCCTACAGCCGGCGCCACTCGGTGCTCAATTAGCCCGGACCGGGCACGGCCCCCTCTCGGGAGCCGTGCCCGGGTCACGTCGTTCAGAACGGGCAGGTGTCCGTCCACTGGGTCACCAGCGAGGTGTTGTTCCGGTCGGCGTCACGCACGCTGCCGCACAGGAACGGGGTGAAGCGGGCGTCGTCGCGCAGCCAGCGGCTGAAGAACGACACGATCCACTTGCCCTGCTTGGCCTTGTTGCCGTAGCCGGTCATCGGGCAGAGGTGGTCGCCGGGGACCTCGATGTACAGCTTCTCGGCCTGCGTCATGCTGTTGTACCAGGGCCTGGCGTACGTGCCGCCGGGCGCGGCGACGTCGCTCGCGCAGGTCAGGAAGAAGGTCGGCTTGGCGACCCCGGCGAAGCTCCCGCTCTGGTGGTAGGGCGCCAGCGGCACGCCCGCCCTGAACCGGGCGTCGTCGCGCAGCGCCACCATCGTGCCGCCGCCGCCCATGGAGTGGCCCGCGGCGCCGAGCACGCCGTTCAGCCTGCCCGAGATGGGGTTGCCGGTGGCGTTGCCGAGGTTGAGCAGCTGGGTGCCGGCCGCCCTGATCTGGGTGCCCCGCTGGTCGGGGCTGTCGGACAGCGTGTTGGTGTCGACGTTGAGGACGACGAAGCCCCAGGACGCCAGGCGCGGGCCGAGCCAGCTCAGGTTCTGCTGGGTGCCCTGGTAGCCCGGCATGAGCACGATGCCCGGATACGAGCCACTGGCCGTCGGATACGTGATCGTGCCCGCCTTGTAGCCGCTGGGGTTGGGGACGGTGTAGGTCGCGGTGGCCAGCGGGCCGGTGGTCGCCTCCAGCGACTGGGTGGTCGGGTCGGGGATGGTGCCCCCTGGAGGTGGCGTGGTGCCGCCCATCGTGCCGTAGACCTGGAACTCGAACAGCGAGTAGCCGTAGGCCGTGCCGCGGGCGGTGCCGTACATCCGTACGTACCGCCCGTTCCCGGTCACGGCGAGGGTCTGCGTCCCGCCGGTGCCGGTGCCGGTCGCGTAGACGGCGGTCCAGGTCAGGCCGTCGGCGGAGGTCTGGATCTGGAACGCCCTGCCGTACGCGGACTCCCAGCTGAGCACCACCTGGCTGATGGCGGCGGTGCCGCCGAGGTCGACCCGCAGCCACTGCGGGTCGCCGAAGGCGCTCGACCAGCGGGTGGCGGCGTTGCCGTCCACGGCCGCCGAGGCGGGCGTGCCGGCGTTCTCGGCGGACGACGCGGTGACGGGCTTGCCCTGGGACAGCAGCGGGTCGGCGACCGCCTGGGCGCTACCCGCGCCGCCGACCAGCGCGGCGGCGAGGGCCAGCGCGACGAAAACGAGAGAAGATCTCATGCTCTACCTCTGTGGAACGGGCGTGGCTTTCGCCAGCACGCGGACAGAAAGGCCGGTCGCGAGAGCGCTCTTCAACGCTCTGGACCATATGCGGAGGTCGACGGCGTCGAAAGCGCGGCAACCGCTGAGCGGAAGATGAATGCGGGAAGTTCCGGCGGGCGCGCCGTGTTGGTGCCGAGCATGGGAGACCGCTTCGCCGACGGCGACGTCATCAAGCGCCTGCTTCACGGGGCGCGGCACTGGGCCTTCGTGGGCCTGAGCGACAATCCGGAGCGCACGGCCTATGACCAGGCCCGGCTGCTCCAGGCTCGGGGCAGACGGGTCATTCCCGTCCATCCGGCCGCCGAGACCGTGCTGGGCGAGCCCGGGCACGCGTCGCTGGCCGAGGTGCCGGACCCGCTGGACGTGGTCGCCGTTTACCGGCGCGCCGAGCTGGCGGGGGAGTCGGTGGACGAGGCGATCGCGGCAGGGGCCAAGGCGATCTGGCTCCCGCTCGGCGTCATCGACGAGTCGGCCGCCGAACGCGCCCTGAGCGCCGGCCTCGACGTCGTCATGGACCGCTGTCCGGGCGTCGAATGGGCCCTGCGCAGAGACGCCTGAATGAGCGGTTGGGGCGCTTCTAGCCGGCCGCCTGGGCCCGGTCGCGGGTGGTGCCGAGGGCGCGGTAGCGCCGGAGCCGTTCGGTGAGCAGGTCGGGGCGGCGGCGCGGCAGCATCGCGGCGAGCTCCCGCTCCAGCTCGCGCCCGACGCGGCGGCAGAACGCCTCCGGTTCGTCGGCCGCGTCCGGGCGCTCGGGGACGACCCGGTCCGCGATGCCGTCGGCGACCAGGTCGGCGGAGCGCACACCCTGCGCGGCCGCCAGCTCCGGGGCGTGCTCGACGTCGCGGTGCACGATGGCGCTGGCGCCCTCGGGCGGCAGCGGTGACAGCCAGCCGTGCTGGGCGACGAGCACCCGGTCGCACGGGATCAGCGCGAGCGCGCCGCCGCCGCAGCCCTGGCCGAGCAGGATCGACAGCGTCGGCGCCTCAAGGGTGACGAGCTCGGACAGGCATCGGGCGATCTCGCCGGCCAGCCCGCCCTCCTCCGCCTCGGGGCTGAGCGCCGCGCCGGGGGTGTCGATGACGGTGACGAGCGGCAGGTTCAGCTCGTGCGCCAGGCGGAAGCCGCGCCGGGCCGCGCGCAGGGCCGCCGGGCCCATCGGCCCCACGTCGGTCTGGGTGCGCCGGTCCTGGCCGAGCAGCACGCACGAGATGCCGCCGAAGCGGGCCAGCGCCAGGTACAGCCCCGGGTCCTGCTCTCCCTCGCCGGTCCCGTTCAGCGGCAGGACGTCCGAGGCGGCGTAGCGGAGCAGCTGCCGGACGCCGGGCCGGTCGGCCCGCCTGGAGCGGGTGATCGACTCCCACGCGGGCACGTCCGGCAGCGGCTCGGACGGCGGCATCCCACCCAGGGGCGGCTCCACCGGTGGAGTCAGCAGGATGCGCAGCGCGCGGTCGGCGATCCCGGCCAGCGCCTGCGGCGGCAGCACGGCGTCGACCAGGCCGTGCCGGTACAGGTTCTCGGCGACCTGGACGCCCTCCGGGAACGGCTCGCCGTACAGGGACCGGTAGACGCGCGGGCCGAGGAAGCCGATCATCGCGCCGGGTTCGGCGGCCGTGACGTGGCCGAGCGAGCCCCACGAGGCGAGCACGCCGCCGAGGGTGGGATCGCGCAGGTAGACCAGGTACGGCAGGCCCGCGGCCTTGTGCTGCGTGACCGCGGCCGAGATCTTCACCATCTGCAGGAACGCCACCGTGCCCTCCTGCATCCGTGTGCCGCCCGAGGCGGGCGCGGCGAGCAGCGGCAGCCGCTCGGCGGTCGCCCGCTCCACGGCCGACACCAGGCGTTCGGCGGCGGCGACCCCGATGGATCCGGCGAGGAAGCCGAACTCGCAGGCGACGACGGCCACCCGGCGGCCGTGCAGCAGCCCCTCCCCCGTGATCACCGCCTCGTCCAGGCCCGTGCGCTGCCTGGCGGCGGTCACGTCGGCGTCCTCCACCGGCCCGAGCGGCCGATCCCAGCTGCGGAAGGAGCCGTCGTCGAGCGCGAGTTCGACGAGTTCGAGCGCGGTCATCCGGCCAGCCACGAGCGGATCTCCTCCTCGTCGGCATTCAGCACGGGAGGCGCGGCGTGGTCGGTCCGGGTGATCTCGACCTCGCCTTCCGGCCCGGCCGGGTCGAAGAACCGCAGCGGCGGGCCGGGCAGCGTGATCCCGCCGATGCCCGCGTGCTCGACGTCGATGAGCAGGCCCTGCGACCTGGTCTGCGGCCAGTCGTACACCTCGTCCAGGCTGCGCACCCGGCCGGCGGGCACGCCCGCGGCGGCCAGCCGGCGCAGCAGCTCGTCCGCGCCGAAGGGGGCGAAGGCGGCCTCGACCAGCTCGACCAGCCGCCGGCCCGCGGCCACCCGCTCCGCGTTCGTCGCCAGGCCGGGCTCCCGCGGGTCCAGGCCGAACTCGGCGCAGAAGCGCTGCCACAGTCCCTCGCTGCCCACCGCGATCTGCACGTGGCCGTCCCCGCACCGGAACAGCCCGTACGGGGCGATGGACGGGTGGTGGTTGCCCTGGGCGCGCCCGACCTCGCCGGCCACGGTCCAGCGGGTGCCCTGGAAGGCGTGCACCCCGACGATCCCGGCCAGCAGCGAGGTGCGCACGACCTGGCCGCGGCCGGTCCGCTCGCGTTCAAGCAGCGCGGAGACCACGCCGTACGCGCCGTACATGCCGGCCAGCAGGTCGCCGATCGGCACGCCGACCCGCTGCGGGTCGTCGGGCCCGGACCCGGTGAGCGACATCAGCCCGGCCTCGCCCTGCGCGATCTGGTCGTAGCCGGCCCGCCCGGCCTCCGGCCCGTCGTGGCCGAACCCGGTGATGGACAGCACGACCAGCCGCGGGTTGAGTTCGAGCAGGCGCGCGGTGGTGAAACCGAGCCGGTCGAGCACGCCGGCGCGGAAGTTCTCCAGCAGCACGTCCGCCTTGCGGATCAGGGCCTCGAGGGTGGCCCGGCCGTCCTCGTCCTTCAGGTCCAGGGCGATCGACTGCTTGTTGCGGTTGCACGACAGGAAGTACGTGGACTCGGAGCCGGCGAACGGCGGGCCCCAGCCCCGGGTGTCGTCGCCGCTCCCGGGCTGCTCCACCTTGATCACCCGCGCACCCAGGTCGCCGAGCATCATCGCGGCGTGCGGCCCGGCCAGCGCCCTGGTCAGGTCGACGACGACGTAACCGGCGAGCGGGCCGCTCATGACAGGCTCCCCGGCACGACGAGGATCACCCAGCACAGCACCGGCGCGACCACCATGATGGTCATGCCCCAGGTCATCAGGCGCTTGAAGACGTTGTCGCGTTCGGACACGTCCGCGTTCGCGACGACCAGGGCCCCATTCGTCGAGAACGGGCTGCAGTCGACCACCGAGGAGGAGATCGCCAGCGCCGTGACCAGCCCGACGGCGCCGACCTGACCGGTCTGCAGGAACGGCACGGCGAGCGGGATGAGCGCCCCGAGGATGCCGGTCGTCGAGGCGAAGGCGGAGACCACGGCACCGATGAGGCAGATCAGGAACGCGGCCACGAGCGGGGCGCCGACGTGGGCGACCCCGTCGCCGAGCCACTTCACCGTGCCCTGGTCCTCCAGCAGGGAGACGTAGGTGACGATGCCGCCGACGAGGAGCACCGTACCCCAGCTGATCTTGTCGACGGTGCCGCGGGCCGCGGAGGGGAAGATCAGCGTGAGCACGACCGCCACCGCCAGGGCTAGGAAGCCGATGTCGAGGTCGAAGACGAGCGCGCCCACGGCGAGCACGAGCAGGCCGACCAGCGTGAGGGAGCGCTGCGCGTCGAGGCGGGGCAGGGCGTCGTCGGCGGGGTCAGCGGCGGAGTCGCCCGCGGATCCGGTGGCGGCGCCTGCGCGCGCGAGGGTCGCGACCTGCTGCTTCGGCGTCTCGCGGTCGCGCTGCAGCAGCTTCGTGCCGCCCAGGGTGAGGAAGCCGACCAGGCTGATCAGCGCGCAGGCGCCCATCGCGCTGAAGAACAGCACGGCCGGGTTGCCCGGAAGGTGGCTCTTGTCCACGACGCCGTTGGTGATCGCGCCGAAGATGCCGATCGGCGAGAAGCTTCCGCCGGTGGCGCCCTGCACCACCATCAGGCCCATCATGACCGGGTTGATCCGGTAGCGGGCGGCGAAGCCCATGGCCACCGGGGCCACGATGGCCACCGCGGCCGGGCTGGCGGCGCCGATCGCCGTGATCGCGGCGCACACCACGAACATCACCCACGGCATCAGGGCGACGCGCCCGCGTACCGCGACCACGGCCCGGTGCACGATCCAGTCCACGGTGCCGTTGTTCCTGGCCAGCGCGAACAGGTACGTGACGCCGACCAGGATGACGAACAGGTTGGCCGGGAAGCCGCCGAGGACGTCCGACACCTCCACGCCGAACACCGCGGTGCCCACGACGAAAGCCGCCACGAGCGCCAGCGCCCCCATGTTGATGGACCGGACGGTGGCTATCAGGAACACCAACACCAATACAACCAACGCAACGACTTCCGCTGACATCGGCGACTCCTCGGGTCAGGTGACTCTCCGGTTACGTGCGTATTTCCGGATTGGCCTAGCCTCTGCGCCACTGCGCCGGATGTCAATAGACTGTCCCCCGTGACCAAGAAGCGCCCGCAGACCTCCGCGGTTCCCGAGCGGATGGAGCGTCCCCGCCTCTACGTGCAACTGGCCGACCACATCGCGCGCTTCATCGAGGCACAGGGGCTCTCCCCCGGCGACCGCTTGCCGCCCGAGCGTCGCCTGGCGGCCGAGCTCGGCGTCAGCCGGGCGACCCTGAGCCGCGCCCTGGTGGCGCTCGAGGTCCAGGGCATGGTCGAGGTCCAGCACGGCAACGGCGCCGTGGTGCTCGCGCCGGCGCTGCAGGAGACCCGGCAGGAGTCACCGCTGGACCCGGCGTTATCGCTGGCCGAGCGCGACCCGATGGAGCTCGCGCGGGCCCGCGAGGCGATCATGGCGGGGCTGGCGCGCAGCGCGGCGGCGCATCCCGACCGCAGCCTCCGGCTCGCCCTGCTCGACGCCGACGGCCGGCCGGTGCGCTTCTCCGACACCTGGCCCTGCGTGCGCAGGCTCGCGGGGGCGAGCCTGCTCGCCGATCTCGACGACCTGCTCTCGGAGGCCGCGCCGCTGGACGACGCCCGGGTCTCGGCCGAGCGCCTGACGGCTCTCGCCCGAGCCGTCGTGATCGGCGACGCCGACGCGGCGGCGGCCGCCTGCGCCTCCCTGCTCCGGGTCTGACCCACCGCGCGCCCAGGCGCCGTCACGCGACGGCGCCTGAGGTTGCCGTGCGGTGACGTCAACGCGCGTTCATGTGCGCTTCGGCGGCTGGACATCGAACCTCTGTAGGTTCCACCCCGAATCAGCACATTTGCCCCTAAGGGAAGCGCCATGTCTCGTCACCTTGTCGCCGCACTCGCCATCGGCACGGCGCTTGCCGGCTCACTCGCCGCGCCCGCCGCCGCCTCCCCCGTGAAGGAGCCGCGAATCCTGTCCGACGTGACGCTGCCCGCGCCGGACCTGGCCGCGTTCGAGCCCGGAATCGTCCAGGACTCCCGAGGGGTCAAGCTGGGCGGCGTCGGCAGCGGCCTGTACCCCGCCGGGCGCGACGGCGAGTACTGGATGGTGACCGACCGCGGCCCGAACGGCGAGCCGAAGGTCAACGGCGAGAAGCGGCGCACGTTCCCGGTGCCGGAGTTCGCGCCCGCGATCGTGCGCGTGGCCGTCCGGCACGGCACGGCGCGCATCGTGCGCAGCATCCCGCTGAAGAAGTCCGACGGCACGCCGATCACCGGCCTGTCCAACCAGTCCGGCCACGACGAGGCCCCCTACACCTGGGACGGCCTGACCACGCTCCCCTACGACCCGAACGGGCTGGACACCGAGGACATCGCCACGGACGGGCGCGGCGGCTTCTGGCTGGTGGACGAGTACTCCCCCTCGCTCCTGCACGTGGCCGGCGACGGGCGGATCCTGACCCGGTACGTGCCCAAGGGGCTCGGCCTGACCGGAGCCGGCTACCCCGTACGCGAGACGCTGCCCGCCATCTTCGCCAGTCGCCAGCAGAACCGCGGCATCGAGGCGCTCGGCGTCTCGCCCTCCGAGCGCGCCCTCTACCTGGCCGTGCAGAGCCCGCTGGCCAACCCCGACAAGAAGACCGGCAAGGCCTCCAGCATCGCCCGCATCCTGCGGGTGGACCTGCGGACCGGGCGGCCCACCGGCGAGTGGGCCTACAAGATGGAGGACGTCGCCACCTTCGACCCGGCCGCCGAGCAGGGCGACATGAAGATCTCCGCGCTCAGCGTGCTGAAGCCCGGCCGCCTGCTGCTCCAGGAGCGCACCGACGCCGTGGCCCGCCTCTACACCGTCGACCTCCGCAAGGCGACCGACCTCCTCGGCGGCCGCCACGACGACCCGGCGACCACGCCGTCGCTGGAGGCTTCCCTTCCCGCGGACGTCGCCGTGGCGGCCAAGTCGCTGACCGTGGACCTGGCGGCGATCGACGGGCTGCCCGGCAAGATCGAGGGTGTCGCGGTGCTCGACCCGAGGACCATCGCCATCGCCAACGACAACGACTTCGGCGTCGGCACCTTCGACGCGAACGGCCGCCTGGTGGACACCGGCATCCCCAGCCGCATCCTGACGATCCGCCTCCCCCGCCCGATCGGCTGAGCACCGCGGCCGGCCGTCCCGCTCGGCGCGACGGCCGGCCGCCCGGCGCGGACGCTTGTCATGCGGCCGCTCCGGTGCGTGACCGTCCTTGCCGGCGCCTACTATTCGCGCATGACCACGCACGGATTCACGCTCGCCGCCGAGGGCCCGTTCGACTTCGACGCCTCGCTGCGGTTCATCGAGGACTGGCCGGCCACCAGCGCGCTGCCCTCCGACGGGCGGGCGATGCGCTTCGCCTACAGCGCGGAATCCGACTGGCTGCCGATCGGCGTCACCGTGACGGGCGCGCCGGGCGGGGTCGCCGTGGCCACGACGCGGCCCGCCGGGCCGGGGATCCGGGGCGAGGTGGCGCGGATCCTGTCCCTCGACGTCGACGGCACCGGCTTCGCCAAGCTCGGCGAGGCCGACCCGGTGCTCGGCGACCTGCAGCGGCGCAGCCCCGGCCTGCGGCCGGTGTGCTTCTGGAGCCCGTGGGAGGCCGCGTGCTGGGCGGTGATCGTGCAGCGTTCGTCGATGCTCATCGCCTCGCGGATCAAGCAGCGCATCGCCGACCGGTACGGCGCGAAGGTCATCGTCGACGGGCAGGCGCACCCGGCCTTCCCCCCGCCCGTGTCGCTGTTGGAGGCCGGGGGCCTCGGGCTGCCGGCGCAGAAGGAGGAGTGGCTGCGCGGCCTGGCGCGGGCGGCGCTCGACGGCGTGCTCACCACCGAGCACCTGCGCGCGCTCGACCCGCAGGATGCCCTGGCCGAGCTGCGCGCGCTGCCCGGCGTGGGGCCGTTCTCCGCGGGGCTGATCCTGATCCGCGGCGCGGGTGCGCCGGACGCGTTCCCCGGCGACGAGCCGCGCCTGTTCGCGATCCTGCGCGAGGCGTACGGCCTGCCGGAGGACGCGCCGCCGAGCGCGTACCGGAAGCTGGCCGAGGCGTGGCGGCCCTACCGGTCCTGGGCCTCCTTCCTCTTCAGGGCCTCCTCCTACGGCACCGTCGACGACCGCGACTGAGAGCCCCGTTGCCATCCGCTTCCCGTATACGTAGACTCATACGTATACGGGATGAGGGTGAGACGATGCCGAACAAAACGATCTACGTGTCGGACGAGGATCTGCCGATCTTCCAGCGGGCGCAGGAGCTCGCCGGCGGCAAGCTGTCGACCGCCATCAGCGTGGCGCTGCGGCGCTACGTCGAGATGGAGGAGGGCCGCCAGGAGGGCTACGAAGAGATCATCGTGCAGGTCGGCCAGGGCGCCGGGCGCAAGCAGCGCTTCTCCGGCGTGCTGCTCGGCGAGTGGGGCCGCACCAGCCGCAGCGGGCGGGTGGAGATGTTCCGGGTGTACCGCTCGCGCAAGGGCAAGTTCGTCCTGCACGTCGACCGCTCGCCCGACTGGGTGAGCGGCTCGGAGTCCGACGACTGGGTGAGCACCTGGCGCGGCTACCTCGGCCTGGGCGAGACGAGATGGGGCTTCGTGCAGGGCGCGGCCACGCTGGACGTCTTCGACACGGTCGAGGAGCTGCGCGGCAAGATCCCTGACGAGTTCTACGACCTGATCGCCGACCTGGCCGAGCGGCCCGCCGTCGAGGACCTGGACATCTAGCACCCGCTGATCGAAGCGGGCGGGCGACCGTCCGCCATCCCGTCATGCCCATAAATCATGGTTAACCTCCCAACAAAAGGAGAAATCCCGCGATGCCCCCCGCCATTCACGCCGAGGGCCTGGTCAAGAAGTACGGCGACGTCGTCGCCCTCAACGGGATGGACCTGTCCGTCCCCGAGGGCACGGTGCTCGGCCTGCTCGGCCCCAACGGCGCAGGAAAGACCACGACGGTACGGATCCTGACCACCCTGGTGAGACCGGACGCCGGACACGCCACCGTCGCCGGCCTGGACGTCGTCACGCAGGCCGACCGGCTGCGCTCGCGCATCGGCGCGTCCGGCCAGTACGCGGCGGTCGACGACCACATGACCGGCGCCGAGAACCTGGAGATGGTCGGCCGCCTCTACCACCTGGGCGCCGGGCGCAGCAGGCAGCGCGCCCGGGAGCTGCTGGAACGCTTCGACCTGACCGGCGCGGCCGACCGCCCGGTGCGGGGCTACTCCGGCGGCATGCGGCGCCGGCTCGACCTGGCCGGCGCGCTGGTGGCCGACCCGCCCGTGCTCTTCCTCGACGAGCCCACCACCGGCCTGGACCCCCGGGCCCGCGCGGGCCTGTGGGACGTCATCTCCGAGCTCGTCGCGGGCGGCACGACCGTACTGCTCACCACCCAGTACCTGGAGGAGGCCGACCGCCTCGCCGATCGGATCGCGGTGGTCGACCACGGTCACGTGATCGCGCTCGGCACCGCCGACGAGCTGAAGGACCAGGTAGGCGGCGACCGGATCGAGCTGACCGTGGCCGGCGCCGGCGATCTGGCGGCCGCGCGGCACGCCCTGGCCTCCTTCGGCGAGGTGCGGATCGACCCCACCGCGCTGCACGTGACGGTCCCGGTCACCGGCGGCACCGCCGCGCTCACCACCGCGCTCGGCCTGCTGGCCGCCGAACGCGTCACAGTCCGCGACGCCGGGCTGCGCCGCCCGACCCTGGACGACGTCTTCCTCACCCTCACCGGCCACGAGGTCACCGCCGAGAAGGAGTCCGCCCGATGAACGCCCTGCAGATCGCGCTCGCCGACGGCGTGACGATCACCAAGCGCAACGCGCTCAAGATCAGACGAGCCCCGGACCTGCTCGGCGGCGCGGTCATCCTGCCGATCGTGTTCGTGCTGCTGTTCGCGTACGTCTTCGGCAGCATGATCGAGCTGCCGGGCATGTCCTACCGCGAGTACATGATCCCGGGCATCTTCGTCCAGACCGTCGTCACCAGCGCGCAGATCACCGGCTACACCCTCACCCAGGACCTGCAGAAGGGCATCTTCGACCGGTTCCGCACGCTGCCGATGGCGCCTTCGGCGGTGCTGCTCGGCCAGACCGTCTGCGACGCGCTCATGAACGTGACCAGCATCGTCGTGATGGCGCTGGTGGGCCTGGCCGTCGGCTGGCGCATCCACACCTCGCCGCTGGAGGCCGTGCTGGGCTTCCTGCTGCTGCTGTTCTTCGCGTACGCCTTCTCCTGGGTGACGGCGGCGGTGGCGCTGGCCCTGCGCACGCCCGAGGTGTTCAACAACATCGCCACCATCGTGTCGATGCCCCTGGTCTTCCTGTCCAACGCCTTCGTCGACACCGGCCGCCTGCCGGGGCCGCTCAAGGTCGTCGCCGAGTGGAACCCCGTCTCCACCGTGATCCAGGCCGCCCGCGAGCTGTTCGGCAACGCGGCCGCGACCCGCCCGCAGGCCTGGCCGCTGCAGCACGCGGTGGCGGTGTCGCTGTCCTGGTCGGTGCTGATCCTGGTGGTGTTCGTGCCGCTGGCCACGCGCCTGTACAAGCGGGCGGTCAGCCGGTGACCCCTCCCGGCGACGGGCGCGGGCTCGCTCAGGGCGCGATGCCCTCGCGCAGCAGCGCCCACACCCGGTCGGCGGTGGCGCGCCGGTCGGGTGCCGGGGTCTTGGCCAGGACCCCGGCGAGCATGCCGATGGCCAGCACCAGGTCGTCGGCCGAGACGCCGTCACGGACGTCTCCCGCGCGCCGGGCGTCGCCGAGCACACCCGCCAGGACTCCCGCCACGCGATCGCGTACGTCGATGATGCGGGGATCGGGCTCGCTCGGCCGCGTGCTGACCAGCTCGATGAACGCGGTCGAGGCGATGGCCTGCTCGGTCAGCAGCGCCAGCAGGTCGTCGAGCGTGGTGCCGGGCCGGGCCGCCAGCGCCTCCAGCTCCGTGACGCCGTCCTCGAAGACGGCCATCGCGAGGCTGATCCGGTCGGGGAAGTGCCGGTAGAGGCTGCCCTGCCCGACCCCGGCGGCGCGGGCGACCGTGCTCAGCGGCGCGTTGAATCCGGCGCTGGCGAACACCTCACGGGCGGCCGCGACCAGCGCCGCCCGGTTCTCGGCTGCGGCGCTCGGTCCTCTGTTCGGTCGACGTGACTCCGGCACAGCGGGTATCGTAGCAACCGGACAACATCGTCCGGTTGCCGTGCCGCAAGCATGGCGGGCCGGAGGACGGCTGGCGGAAGGACGGGCTCTTGAGCACATTCGACGATCGCGTCGCCCTGATCACAGGTGCGGGATCCGGAATCGGCCGGGCGATGGCCGTGGCGTTCGCCAAGGCGGGCGCCCGCGTCGTGGCCTGCGACATCGACAAGGAGTCGGCCGGGCGGACCGCCGAGGAGATCGGCGAGGCGGCCGTCGCGGTCTCCGCCGACATCGCCGACGAGGCGTCGGTGGCCGCGCTGACCGAGGCGGCGATCGGCGCGTACGGCCGCATCGACGTGCTGTGCAACAACGCCGGGATCATGGACACGATGGCGCTGCCCGCCGACATCCCGGTCGAGCTGTGGGAGCGGGTCCTGCGGGTGAACCTGACCGGCACGTTCCTGGTCACCCACGCGGTGCTGCCGCACATGCTGCGCCAGGGCTCCGGCGCGATCGTCAACACCGCCTCGGAGGCCGGCATCCGAGGCGGGGCGGCCGGCGCCGCCTACACCGCGTCCAAGCACGGCGTCGTCGGCCTGACCCGCAGCGTGGCCTGGGCGCACGCCAAGGACGGCATCCGCTGCAACGCCATCCTGCCCGGCCCCACCATGACCAACATCGCCACGAACGCCTCCTTCGACCCCACCGGCGCCGCCCGGCTCAGTCCCGTGCTCGCCCTCGGCGAGCGGCTGGCCCAGCCGGAGCAGATGGCCGACGCCGCGCTGTTCCTCGCCTCGGACGCCGCCTCGTTCGTCAACGGGGCGATCGTCCCGGTTGACGGCGGCTGGTCGGCGGCCTGACCGCCGAGGAGCTGAAGTGCCGCGAAGGGCTCGTCGGCGGCGGCCTGCGGCGCTGGTAGAACCGAAAGGAAGTCTCTGATGAACGTCACCGTCGACACGGACAAATGTTGCGGGGCAGGCAGCTGCGTGCTGATCGCCCCCGAGGTGTTCGACCAGGGTGAGGACGACGGCATCGTGATCCTGCTGGACCCGTCGCCGGCCGAGCCCCTGCACGCCGCCGTACGCGAGGCGGCCGCCGTCTGCCCTGCCGCCGCGATCACCCTGGACGGGCAGTCTTGACGGACGTCCTGATCGTGGGCGCCTCCGCCGGCGGCCTGGCCGTCGCGGAGGCGCTGCGCCGCAAGGGCCACCAGGGCGGCCTGACCGTCCTGGGCGCCGAGCCGCACCCGCCCTACGACCGCCCGCCGCTGTCCAAGCAGGTGCTGGCCGGCACGTGGGAGAGCGAGCGGGCGCATCTGCGGGCCGAGACAGAGCTGGACAAGCTGGGCGCGACGTTCATCCTCGGCGACCCCGCGGTGCGGCTGGACCCCGAGGCGCGGGAGGTGTCCGCCGCCTCCGGGCGGACCCTGCGCGCGCAGGCCGTCGTGCTGGCCACCGGGCTGGCCCCGTCCCGGCTGCCCGGCCAGGACGGACTGGCGGGCGTGCACGTGCTGCGCACCCTGGACGACGCGCTCGGGCTCCGCGCCCACCTGCTCGAAGGACCGCGCCTCGTCGTCGTGGGCGAAGGCGTGCTGGGGGCGGAGGTGGCCGCCACCGCACGCGGTCTCGGCCTGGACGTCACCCTCGTCGGCCTCGGCCGCGCGGTCCTGGCCGACCAGCTCGGCGATCCGGCCGCCGCGCTGCTCACCAGGAAGC
This sequence comes from Nonomuraea sp. NPDC051941, assembly GCF_044593615.1. NCBI lineage: Bacteria > Bacillati > Actinomycetota > Actinomycetes > Streptosporangiales > Streptosporangiaceae > Nonomuraea > Nonomuraea sp. NPDC051941. The sequence continues at coordinate 135,891 of NZ_JBIUCF010000027.1, read as the reverse complement.
ACGCCGAGCACGGCGTCCGGCTGCGGCTCGGCGTCGGGGTCCAGGGCCTGGCCTCCGAGGGCGGCCGGGTGACCGGGGTACGCCTGGCGTCCGGCGAGCTGCTGCCCGCCGACGCGGTGGTGGTGGCGATCGGCTCCCGCCCCGCGACCGGGTGGCTCGGCGACAGCGGGCTGACTCTGCACGACGGCGTGGAGTGCGACTCCCGCTGCCGCGCCGGCGACGGCGTCTACGCGGTGGGCGACGTGGCCTCCTGGCAGCACGAGGGGCTCGGCCGGCGGCTGCGGCTGGAGAACCGGACCAACGCCGTCGAGCAGGCCCAGGTCGTGGCCGCCAACATCCTCGGCGAGAACCTGGCCTACGCTCCCGTCCCGTACTTCTGGACCGACCAGTACGACGTCAAGCTCCAGGTCCACGGGCTGCCGTCGCCCGAGGCGGAGGTGAGCGTGGTCGAGGGCGACCCCGAGCAGAACCGCTTCGTCGCCCTCTACCGGCTCGACGGCGTGGTCACGGCGGTGCTGGGCTGGAACATGGCCAAGGCCGCCCGCCTGCGCCGCGGCCAGCTGGGCACGACGTAACCCGCGTGGGTGGCGGCCTGCCACCCACGCGGGTCAGCGGGTGCGGACCTGCTGGTCGGTGTCGGTGGGCAGGCCGGCCGGCTGCGGCTGCGCGGCGCGGCGGCCGGGGATGGTCAGGACGATGAGCGCCGCCACCAGGGCGACCCCGCCGCCGATGAGGAAGCCGGCGCGGAACCCGGCCTCGGACGGCAGCGTCACGGACCCGAACGTGACCGTCAGGTTGGCCAGCACCGCCCCGAGCACGGCACTGGCACAGGACGTGCCGATCGAGCGCATCAGGCTGTTGAGCCCGTTGGCGGCGGCCGTCTCGGTACGCGGCACGGCGCTCATGATGATGGACGGCATGGCCGCGTACGCGAAGCCGATCCCGGCGCTGACCACGGACGAGAAGACCAGGACACCCCACGCGTGCCCCATCAGGACGAGGGCCAGGAGGTAGCCGGAGGCGATGACGATCGTCCCGAGCAGCAGGGACGTCTTGGGCCCGCGAGCCCCCGACAGGCGGGCGGCCACCGGCGAGATCGCCATCATGACCAGCCCGGCCGGGGCCATCCACAGCCCGGCCTCGACCATCGACCGGCCCAGGCCGTACCCGGTGGCCTCGGGCAGTTGCAGGAGCTGCGGCGTGATCAGCGACATCGCGTACATGCCGAAGCCGATGACGATGGAGGCCAGGTTGGTCAGCAGCACCTGACGGCGCGCGCTGGTGCGCAGGTCGATCAGGGGCGCGGACACGCGCAGCTCCCACCAGCCCCACAGCAGCAGGATCACCGCCGAGGCGGCGAACATGCCGAGCGTGGTGCCGCTCGTCCAGCCCCAGTCGCTGCCCTTGGAGACCGGCAGCAGGAACAGGGCCAGACCGGCCGCCAGCCCCACCGCACCCACGAAGTCGAAGCGCCCCGGCGACTTGACCGGCGACTCCGGCACGATCATGAAGATCAGCACGCTCATCACCACGCCGAGCGCGGCGGCTCCCCAGAAAAGCGCGTGCCAGCTCACGTATTGGGCGACGAACGCGGCGGCGGGCAGGCCGAGCGCTCCGCCCACGCCGAGCGAGGAGCTCATCAGGCCGATGGCCGAGCCGAGCCGCTGCGGCGGCAGCACGTCCCGCATGATGGCGATGCCCAGCGGGATCACGCCCATCCCGAGTCCCTGCAGCGCGCGGCCGATCACCATGGGGGCCAGCGAGTTGGCGGGGGCGCACACCAGGGAGCCGACGGCCAGCAGGACCGCGCTGACGATCATGACGCGGCGCTTGCCGTACAGGTCGCCGAGCCGCCCCGAGACGGGCATGGCGACCGCGCCGGCCAGGAGGGTCGCGGTGATGGCCCAGAAGGCGTTGGCGGCCGTGGTGTGCAGGAGGGTCGGCAGGGTCGCGATCAGCGGCACCATCAGGGTCTGCATCAGCGAGACCGTGATGCCCGCCGCCGCCAGCACGCTGATGATCGCTCCACTGGACGGTGCGGCACGCGTTGAACTCATGAGTTCTCCCGTATCTCGCAGAATTATATGCACGATGCATATGGTATGTATCCTACACATCACCATATAGAGGGATATTCTGACCGCCGTGGGGAGGTAATCATGCGCGAGGAGATCGTTGACATCGAGCGCGAGCTCATGCTCATCGGCCGATATAAGGAGCTGGCGTCGTCGGCCGCGCCTGCTTCGGAACGACGGCTGGAGCGTGGCAGCAGCTACATCCTGCTCAGCCGGCTGGAGGCCGAGGGGCCGATGTCGATCGGCCAGCTCGCGCAGGCGTTCAGCCTGGACACCTCCACCGTCAACCGGCAGACCGCCGTCCTGCTCCGCGACGGGCTCGCCGAGCGCATCCCCGACCCCGAGGGTGGGATGGCCCGCAAGCTCCGCATCACCGAGGAGGGGCTGCGGCGGGTCGCTGGGGAGCGCGAGTACCGGATCCATGGGCTCGCCACGGTCCTGAAGGACTGGACCCCGGAGGAGCTGGCCGCGTTCGCCCGGGGCCTGGCCCACTTCAACGCCAGCATCGAACACTGACGGCGGCACGCGGGGCGGCGTGCCGTCCGCTCAGGCGCTTGTGACGGTGACGATGGTCTTCAGGACGTCACGGGGCGGGTCGGCCAGGCCGCGTCGTACGGCGTCCGGGAGCGGGACGGTCTGGACGGGGAGCCGATCGACCCGAATGTGACCGGCGTGCAGCAGGGCGACGGCGGCGCGTACGTCGGTGTCCCATCGGTGCGAGGCCGACCCCACGATGCGCTTCTCCCCCAGCACCACGTCCAGCGTGGACAGGACGGCGGGCTCCGGGGTGACGCCGAGCAGGACCGTGGTGCCGCCGCGGCGGCACAGGGACAGCGCGTCCGTCACCGCGGCGGGCGTTCCCGCGCTCTCCACGACCACGTCGGCCCCACGGCCGCCGGTCAGCTCGCGGACGGCGTCCGCCGCCTCGCCGGGCGCCGTGCCGGTGAAGCCGCACGAATCGGCCAGCGCGCGGCGGCCCGGGTCAGGGTCGACCGCGACGACGGCCGCCGCCCCGCGGCAGACGGCCACCTGGGCGACCAGCAGCCCGATGGCGCCGGATCCGACGACCGCGACCACGGCCCCGGACACGTCACCGGCCTTGTCGAGCGCCCGTACGGCGACCGCCGCGGGCTCGGCGAAGACGGCGACCTCGGCGGGCATGCCCTCGGGCAGCGGGACGCAGCGGCCGGCCGGCGCCACCAGGTACTCGGCCAGCCCTCCATCGTCCTGCAGTCCGAGCGCCGCCCCGCGTTCGCACAGCGGGTAGTCCCCGCGGGCGCACCACCAGCACCGGCCGCAGCCCAGCACGACGTCCGGGACGACCGGGGTGCCCGGGGCCAGGTCGACTCCGGGGCCGGGGCGGGCGACCACGCCGACGACCTCGTGCCCCAGGGTGAGCGGGGCCGTCCGGCCGGTCAGCGGGTGCGGCGTGACCGGCACGACGATCGGTCCCGCCCGGTACTCCTCGACGTCGCTGCCGCAGATGCCGCAGAGCGTCACCGCGATCAGGACCTCGCCGGGACCGGGGCTGGGGACCTCGGTCTCGACCAGCCGCACATCGCCGCGCCCGTACCAGCGCAACGCCGCCATCCGCGTCATCTCCGCACCCCGCTCCGCCGGGCGCGGCTCATGGGCGGGTGCCGGTCAGGCGGGTGGTGACGCCCGGGCGGCTGGTGAGGCCGTCGGTGAGCTCCACGCCCAGGCCGGGCCGGTCCTCCAGGCGCACCCGGCCGTCCTCCACGAGCGGCAGGCCGGTGGCCAGCTCCCCGTACCAGGTGTGGCGGAAGGCGCGCACGCTCTCCTGCACCAGCGCGTTGGGCTGGCTCAGGGCCAGGTGTACGCACGCCGCGAACGAGATCGGCCCGGTGCAGTCGTGCGGCGCGAACGGCAGGTCGTACGAGTCCGCGAGCGCGGCGATCTTGCGGGCCTCGGTCAGCCCGCCCGTCCAGCCGATGTCCACGATGGCCACCCGGATCCCCGCGCGTTCCAGCAGCCCGCGGAACGCGCGCTGCCCGGTCAGCGTCTCACCGGTGGCCAGCGGCACCGGCGTCGCGGCCTGCAGCGTGGCATAGGAGGCCTGGCTGTCGGACCGCAGCGGGTCCTCGACCCAGTACGGGCTGACGCGTTCGAGCTCCTTGACCAGCCCGAGCGCGGCATGCAGGCTCCACAGGCCGTGCAGCTCGACCATGACGTCCATCTCGGGGACGGCGTTCTTGATGTCGTCGAGCACCTTCAGGCCGGCCAGCAGGTCGGCCCGCTCCAGCCTCATGCCGCCGGTGCGCTCGGCCGCCTGGTCGAACGGCCACACCTTCATGGCGCGCAGTCCCTCGTCCCACAGCTCCTTGGCCAGCTCACCCGGCCGTTCCAGGAAGCCGCGCAGGTCCTCGTACCGCGACGTGTCGGCCAGGCCCCAGTTGGAGACGGCCTGGCGCGGCTCGTTCTTGACGTAGGAGGGGCCCGCGCAGGTGTTGTAGACGGGGAGGCTGTCCTGGTAGGGGCCGCCGAGCAGGGTGGCGACGGGCTGCCCGGTGGCCTTGCCGAGCAGGTCCCACACGGCGATGTCGACGGCCCCGTTGCCCCGGGTCTCGACCCCGCTGCCCTGGAAGCCCACATGGCCGGTGAGCAGCCGGCGCAGCCGCTCGGGGCTGGGCAGCGGCGCTCCCACGAGGAGTGGTGCGACGGTCTCGTGCAGGTAGGCCTCGACCGCCTCCGCCCCGAAGAACGACTCGCCGAGGCCGATGAGGCCGTCGTCGGCGTATAGCCGCATCAGGAGCACGTTGGGCTGAATCGGGCATCGGATGGTCTCCAGGCCGGCGACGGCTCGGGTGCTCATGGTCCAAGAACGCTAGCTGGTTAGACCAGTAACCCGCAAGGACCAAGAGGAGCCTTGACAGTCACGCTTCGGCCAGCCACGATCTACCAATCTGGTAAGACCAACATCGAACGGATGTTGAGACTATGACGTTGACCACCAGTCCCCTAGCGATCACCATGTGGGACTTCTCCTGGCTCGAACGGCGCTGGGACGGCGCCGGTTACCAGGACTGGGACCGCGCACTCGACGAACTGGCCGAACGGGGCTACGACGCGGTACGCATCGACGCCTTCCCCCACCTGGTGGCGGCCGATCCGGAGCGGACCTGGCGCCTGCTCCCCGTGTGGCACTTCGAGTCCTGGGGCGCCACCGAGCCGGTCTCCGTACGCGTGCTGCCCGGCCTGCTCGACTTCATCCGGGCATGCGCGGACCGCGGGCTGCGGGTCGCGCTGTCCTCGTGGTTCAGGAAGGACGAGCACGACGTCCGCTCGCGGATCAGGACCCCGGCCGACCTGGCCCGGATCTGGGACGTCACCCTCTCGGCGATCGAGGACGCCGGCCTCGCCGACGCCGTCTACTTCGTCGACCTGGTGAACGAGTGGCCGCTCGCGATGTGGGCGCCCTTCCTGTACGGCAACGACGCGAGCGCCGAGACCCTGTCCCGGGGCGACGCGGCCGTACAGACCTGGGCCAAAGAGGCGATCTCCACCCTGCGCGCCGCCCACCCCCGCTACCGCTACACGCTGTCCGGCTGCACCGAGACCACCGGCGCCCCGGGCGAGGACCTGTCCGAGCTGGACCTGCTCGAACCGCACGTGTGGATGACACCGCAGGCCACCACCGACTTCTACGCGGAGATCGGCTACGACCTGCACCACTCCCAGTTCGACCCGCGGGCCTACGAGCCGCTGTCCGGCCCGGCCGAGCGCCTGTACCGGTCCGACCCGCAGCGGTGGGCCGGCCGCCTGACCGAGCACATCGGGGAGGTCGCGGCGTGGTCGCGGGCGGCCGGCAAGCCGCTGGTGACCACCGAATGCTGGGGGATCGTGAACTACAAGGACGGCCCCGGCCGCGACTGGGGCTGGGTCAAGGAGCTGTGCGAGATCGGGGTACGGGCCGCGCTGGCCACCGGGCGCTGGGAGGCGCTGGCGACCAGCAACTTCTGCGGCCCCCAGTTCGACGGCATGTGGCGCGACATCGCCTGGCACCGGCGCATGACCGACGCCATCCACGCGGGGGTCACCGAATTCACGACCGTCCCCTGAGAGGAACCGGACACATGAGTGATATCCCCCGTCGAGACCTCCTGCGCGGCGCCGCCCTGCTGAGCCTGGCGACCCCGCTGGCCGCCTGCGGGTCGAGCGGCGCCCCGGTCGGCTCCAAGGAGTCCGGGCCCCAGGGCACGGTCAACGTCTGGATGCACGAGGAGCAGGCGAACACCAAGTACTTCAACGCCAAGATCGCCGAGTATCAGCGCCAGTTCCCGAAGGTCACCGTCAAGCCGCTGTACATCCCCATCGCCAACCTCGACACCAAGCTCTCCACGGCGTTCACCACGGGCTCGCCACCGGACCTGATCAAGGTCGGCGCCTGGACCCTCGCCGAGCGGGCGTCCAAGGGACAGGTCGCGCCGCTGCCGCCGGCGGAGTTCGGAGCCGGCTCCATCGACGAGCTCAAGACCAGGTTCGACACGAACGCCTTCGCCGCCCTCACCTACAAGGACCAGGTCTACGGCGTCCCGATCGACTTCAACTCGGTCCACCTCTGGTACCGCCGCGACCGCTTCGAGCAGGCCGGGCTCGACCCCGACAAGCCTCCGACGACCTGGGAGGAGGTCGAGGAGTTCAACGCCAAGCTCACCACGGGCTCCCAGGTCGGGCTCCAGTGGCAGCTCGCCGACAACATCTGGGCGATGCTGAACTTCATCCCGCTGATCAACGGCCTCGGCGGGAAGATCGTGGACGAGAGCACGGGACGCGGCGGGCTGAACACCCCGGCGGGCCTGCAGGCGCTCGAATACTACGGCCGCCAGGGCAATCCCAAGCTGAACGACCCGGTCGGCGCGTTCGGCCTGTTCGCCAAGGGCACGGCGGCCATGCTGGTGTCCGGCCGGTTCACCTCCAGCCTCATCCCGGCGCTCAATGCCAAGGCCGAGCTGGGCAAGACCTTCGACAGCACCGTCGTGCCGAACTGGGCGGGCAAGGAAAAGGTGGCCTCCGGCTACTCATGGGGGTGGATGGTCGCCAAAAAGGCGAAAAATCCGTATACGGCTTGGCATTTCGTTAACTGGCTGTCCACGTCCGAGCATGTCGACCAGCAGTTGGCCGCCACCGGCCTGGTCACCCCGGCGGCCGGCTGGCAGAAGCTGCCGAGCGCCCGCGACAAGGCCAGCCAGCAGTTGGAGGAGCAGCTCCCGTACACCGACTTCGGCCCGGTCCTGCCCCAGTGGACCGAGACGATGAAGGCGCTGCTCGACGCGCTGGAGTCGGTGATCCACAAGCAGCGCTCCGCCCAGGAGGCCGCGGTCGCCTTCGACGCCGCGGTGGGGCGGATTCTCAAATGACCGCTGCACGGCGGGCCACCATGGCCGGGGTCGAGGCCCGCGCGGGCGCGGGCCTCGCCGCCCCGGCGATCGTGTACTTCGTCCTGTTCTGGGCGCTGCCCGCGCTCGCGGCCCTCTACCTGAGCTTCACCTCGTACGACCTGTCGGGCACCCCGCAGTGGGTGGGCCTGGACAACTACCGCGAGATGGCGACCAGCGCGGAGTTCTGGAGCAGCGTGTGGGTGACCGTGCTCTACACGGTCTTCGCGGTGGGCCCGACCATCGTGATCGCGCTGGTCGTGGCCGTGCCGCTGGCCAAGCCCGGCCGGCTGCGGGCCTGGCTGCGCGGGATGGTCTTCGTCCCCGCGGTGATGCCGCTGGTCGGCGCCACCGTGCTGTGGCAGGTCATCTACTCCACCGGCGGGCTCGCCGACACCCTCGTCGGCGCCCGCCCGTGGCTCACCGACTCCGACTACGCCATCTGGGCGCTGCTCGTGATGGTCATCTGGAAGTACGTCGGCCTCTACGTGATCATCTTCGTGGCCGGGCTGCAGGCCCTGCCGGCCAACGTCTTCGAGGCCGCGGCCATCGACGGCGCCCGCACGCTGCGGACGTTCTTCCTGATCACCGTGCCGCTGCTGCGCCGCACCTTCACCTTCGTGATCGTGGTGGCCGTCACCGGGGCCATGCAGTCGTTCGTGCCGGCCTACCTGCTCACCAAGGGCGGGCCCGTCAACGCCACCCAGGTGCTGCCGCTCTACCTGTACAACAACGCGTTCTCCTTCTCCCGGTTCGGCTACGCGTCGGCGATCGCGATCGTGCTGCTCGTGGTGCTGCTGATCTTCGCCTTCACCCAGTTCAAGCTGATCAGGAGTGACGAGGAATGAGAATCCGCCACTCGCTCACCGTCGTGGCCCTCGTCGGCTTCGTGGCGCTGATGCTGCTGCCGCTCTACTCCATGGTCGTGCTCGCCTCGGCGCCCGACGACAGCGACCTGTCCGGGCTGCGCTTCCACGGGTTCGCGCTGTTCGACAACCTCGGCGAGATCATGACCGACGGCCGGTTCCCGCGCTACCTGCTGAACAGCCTCGTCATCGCCTCGGCGGTCTCCGTGCTGGACGTGGCGATCTCGGCGGCGGCCGGGTACGCGCTGGCCCGGCTGCGCTTCCCCGGCCGGGCCGCGCTGCTCAACCTGGTGATCATCGCGCTGTCGCTGACCCCGGCGGTCGTCATGATCCCGGTGTTCGTGGCGCTCAGCGAGATCGGCTGGCTCAACAGCTACCAGGGCCTGATCGCGCCGTTCGTGGCCAGCGCGCTCGGCGTCTTCCTGGTCCGGCAGTTCGCGCTGGGCATCCCCGCGCAGATGCTGCACGCCGCGCGGGTGGACGGCGCCGGCGAGCTGCGCATCTTCTTCCTCATCGCCGTCCCGCTGCTGCGCCCGGCCCTGCTGACGGTGCTGCTGCTGCAGTTCCTGGCCCAGTGGGACAACCTCATCTGGCCGCTGATCGCGGCCAGCGAGCAGGAGCTCTGGACGTTGCCGCTCGCGCTGTCGTCCTTCGAGGGGGAGCACGGGATCGTCTACCACCTGCAGACCGCGGCGGCGCTGCTGTCGATCCTGCCGCCGCTCGTCCTGTTCGCCCTGCTGCAGCGCTACTACGTCTCGGGCCTCACCCTCGGAGGAGTCAAGCGATGACCGACGGCATCCGCATCGAACGGGTCACCAAGCGGTACGGCGGCCAGGTGCTGTTCGCCGACGTCGACCTGCACGTCCGCGACGGGGAGTTCCTGGTGATCGTCGGCCCGTCGGGGTGCGGGAAGTCCACGCTGATGCGCATCGTCGCCGGGATCGAGCCGGTCAGCGCCGGCCGGGTCACGGTCGGCGGCAAGGACGTCACCCACGCCCACCCAGGCGACCGCGGGATCGGCATGGTCTTCCAGGACTACGCCCTCTACCCGCATCTGAGCGTCGAGGGCAACCTGGCGTTCGGGCTGCGTGCCCATCACGTGCCGAAGGACGTCATCCGGCAGCGGATCGAGGACACCAGCCGCGTGCTCGGACTCGCCGACCAGCTCAGGAAGAAGCCGGGCCAGCTCTCCGGCGGACAGCGGCAGCGGGTCGCGCTCGGGCGCGCCATGATCCGGGAGCCGGCCGCGTACCTCATGGACGAGCCGCTGTCGAACCTGGACGCCGCGCTGCGCGTTCAGATGCGGGCCGAGCTGATCGAGTTCCACCGCCGCACCAAGGGGACCGTCCTGTACGTGACCCACGACCAGGTCGAGGCCATGACCATGGGCGACAGGGTCGCGGTGCTCAACGAGGGCGAGTTCGCGCAGATCGGAACCCCGACCGAGATCTACGAGCAGCCGGCCACCGTGTTCGTCGCCACGTTCCTCGGCAGCCCGCAGATGAACCTGATCGAGGCCACCGCGCGGGCCGGCGCGGACGGGGTGGAGCTGATCAGCGGCGACCTGCGCTGGCGGCTGCCCCGGTTGCCGGACGACCTGCCGGAGTCGGTGCGCGTCGGGTTCAGGCCCGAGTCCGTACGCGTACGGGCCGACGACGGGGCCGCCCTGCCCATCGAGGCGACGCTGTCGTACCGGGAGAATCTCGGCAACGAGAGCATCCTGCACCTGCGCGACGACACGGGCCGGGCGATCGTCGCCCGCGTGCCGCCCCGCACCGGGCCGCGCGACGGGGAACGCGCGACCTTTTATGTGCCGCTGACCGATCTTCACCTGTTCGGCCCGGACGGGCGGGCGTGCTGGCACGGAGCGCGGCTCGGCACCGGTGGCGAGCCGCTACCGTGGTCGGCATGACCGCTGAGCGCGGGAGGAAACCGTCACTCGAGAGCCCCGCCGAACCCAATGTCGGGGGGAAGACGCCGACCAGCCCGGGTGCGCTGATCGCCGTTCTCGAAGACCGGATCCTGACCGGACACTGGGCCCCCGGCGTGCGCCTGCCCTCCGAGCGGGATCTGGCGACCGAGTTCGCGGTCAGCCGCCCGGTCATCCGGGAGGTCCTCAAGGCCCTGCAGGAGCGCGGGCTGATCGAGGTCTCACCGCAGCGGGGCAGCTTCGTCCGCCACTACACGGCCGAGAACCTGATGCGGCCGATGAACCTCGCGGCCCGCGCCGCCGGGGTGACCGCCCGCCAGCTCATGCGGGCGCGGGTGATGCTGGAGACCGAGGCGGCGAGCCTGGCCGCGGCCAACGCGAGCAAGCGCGACCGTACCGACCTGCTGCGGGTCCACCAGCTCTTCGCCCGGCCGGGCGACGTGCACGCCAGGGCGCGGGTCGATCTCGCCTTCCACGAGACCATCGCCAGGGCCTCGGGCAATCCGGTCATCCACATGATGTTCACCGCGATCCAGGACCTCACCTACGGGCTGATGCTGCGCAGCCTCAGCGACCGCGAGGTCCGGGAGGCCGGCGAGCCCCTGCACACCGTGATCCTGGAGGCCATCCTCGACCGCGACCCCGACGGGGCCCGCGAGGCGATGCGCCGCCACCTCGACCTCGCCGAGGACTTCTACGGGCCCGACATGGACACCGACCTCGCCGACGTCATCGAGCACCGGCTCGCGGCGTCCGGCGACGACCTCATAGCCGACCTCCGCCAGCCCTCATGACCACGCGCATGGCCCGGCGCTTGACGGCGTCGATCTGGTCGGGCCGCCCGGTCATGATGCCGTCCACGCCGTACGACATGAGGCGGCGGATGACGGCCCGCCGGTCCGTCGTCCACGTGTAGACCCGCATGCCGTGCTCGTGGACCTGCCTGACGTAGGTCGCGGTGAGGCCGCTGTGCGGCACCGTGACCGCGGCGGCGAACCCGGCCAGGTCCTCCAGCCGGGAGGCGTCCGGCTTGCCCATCAACGCGACGGGGAGGTCGGGCATCATCTCGTGCAGGTTCCGCATCGACTCCCAGTTGTACGCCTGCACGGCCAGCCGCCTGCCCTTCCACAGGGATCGGTACTTCCTCAGCTCGGCGGCCACCCGTTCGTCGATGTCCGTGCTGGCCGGATCGTGCTTGATCTCCAGCAGCATCCCGACCCCGCTCCTGCTCATCTCCCGCAGTCCCCGTTCCAGGGTGGGCACCTTCTCGCCCTGGAACTGGGAGGAGAACCACGAGCCGGCGTCCAGGCGCTGGATCTCCGCGAGCGTGAAGTCGGCGACCCGCCAGGGGGAGCGCCCGGGGAAGACCTGCTCGACGTTGGTGGTGCGGGCCAGCGTCTGGTCGTGCATCAGGATGAGCCGCTGGTCCTTCGTCTGCTGGACGTCGTACTCGCACATGGTGGCCCGCTGGGTCCGGGCCACCTCGCAGGCCACGATGGTGTTCTCGGGCGCGTACCCGGATCCGCCCCGATGCGCGATGTTGTCGACCTCCCACGGCGCGGCAGCGGCGGGCCTCGCCATGACGGCCAGTGCGGTGATGACGACGGCACCCAGCAGACGGTACATGAGCGATCCTCCGGCCCGGCCCTTCTTGTCCCCCGAACCCGACACGGACCTCTTATGTCGAGTTACGTCGAAAAGTGCCCACTAATGCCAGCAAAGAGCGGTTCGCTACGGCGTGTCGCGGACGTCCGCACGAACTTTTTGCCGACGACCGCCGACGATCTCAGTAGCCGCTCCCCCGGCCCAGGGGGCCGAACGCCACGTCCTTCTGCCGCCCCAGCACCTGGTCCTGCGAGCCGTACGCGGTGACCGTGACCGGCGGGGAGTCCAGCAGCGTCATCGACCCGTCCTCGGGATTCCGCACCAGCTTCCCCGGCACCCGGGCGATGAAGAAGCCGCCGGCCAGCAGCGCGTCGGTGCGCCGCCCGTCCGCCCAGTCGATCTCCACCCGGCGCACGCCCGAGGTGACCCGGCCGACGACGACCCGGTACATGTCGTCGTGCTGGACCCGCTGCGGCCCCGTCGCGTACGAATGCGTGTGCGAGGTGTACGCGTCCACCTGGAGATCCCCTTGGAAGCCGGTCAGGTCCCCGGGCGGCTTGAACCCCCAGTACGTGAAGACCGCCCGCTCCGCCATGTCCTTCTGCGTGGTCGGGGTGCACAGGACGAAGCCGGCGAGGCTGCCGACCAGGGCGGTCATGCCCTTCTTGTCCCGGTATTCGGCCAGCACCCGGAAGTCCTCCACCGAGCCCTGCTCGGGGAGGCGCAGGTTGCCGTCCATGTTGTGGACGGGGCCGCCGTTGGGCATGCACTCGCGTACGACCTGCAACTGCTCGGGGGTGTTCTCCGGCAGCCGGGCGACCTCCGCCGCGGTGTCCGGGCCGGAGTCGCCGGAGGGAAGCACGACGATCACCGCCGTGACCAGGGAGGCGGCCGCCGCGAGCCCGGCGAGCGACCACGTCGCGCGCCGGCGCCGCAGCGCGCCGGTCCGCGCCCGCCGGGCGTGCGCGAGGGCGTCCACGGGCCTGGCCTCGGCGGCCATCCGCCGGAACTCCGCGGCGATCCGCTGTTCGTCGATGGTCATCTCAGGCCTCCAGGGTGACGTTCTCGCCGACCAGCTCGCGCAGCCGGGCGACGGCTTGGTGGGTCTGGCTGCGCACGGTCCCCACCGAGCAGCGCATGATCTTGGCGACCTCGGACTCCGGCAGGTCCTCGTAGTAGCGCAGCACCAGGACGGCCCTCTTGCGCGGCGGCAGGGCGCGCAGCGCCTGATCCAGGCTGAGGCGGGTGTCGACCTCGCCGGTCCGGTCGCCCGTGGCCCGGTCGGGAGGCGCCTCGACCACGCGTTCGCGGCCCCAGCGCGGACTTCGCCACCGTCCGACCTGTTCGTGGTACATGACGCGGCGCACGTACGCCTCCGGGTTGTCCCGGATCCGCCGCCAGTGTCCGGCGGTCTTCGCCAGGGCCGTCTGCAGCAGGTCCTCGGCCGCGTGCTGGTCGTTGGTCAGCACGTACGCGAGCCTGATCAGGCTGTCCGAGCGCGTGGCGACGAACTCGGTGAAATCTCGCTGCTGGTCGGGGTGCAAAAGGGCTCTCCTCTGGTCTCACCCGTCCAGATGGAGCCGGACCCGCGGATCTATGGCGTCAGGGCTTATTACGGGGCCTATTACGGGCGGCGGCGGTTCCAGGAATCGGTGATGTGCTTGCGCATCGCGGCCGCCGCCCCCTCCTGGTCGCCGGCCGCGATCGCGTCCTTGATGGCCTGGTGCTCGGCCAGCGTCTGGCGCATCACGGCCTCGTTGTACTCGCCGTGGTAGAGCATGCTCGTCCGGGCCTTGTCGTGGATGCTGTTGACGATGGCCCGCCCCAGCCGGTTGCGTGACGCGGCCATGATCATGTCGTGGAAGCGCACGTCGGCGGCGGCGAAGTCGGGTGTGGAGGCGAGGTTGGCGCGCATGACCGCCAGCTCGGCCCCGATGCGCTCCTCGTCGTCGGGGGTGCGGGCCAGGGCGGCGGCCGCGGCCATCTCGGCCTCCAGCGCGGTGCGCACGGACACCAGCTCGTCCAGGAACGTCACGTTCTCGTCGTGCGCGATGACGGCGGTGAGCACGACGTCGTCGAGCAGGTTCCACTGCCGGGAGTCGGTGACCTGGGTGCCGCGGCCGTGCTCGATCCTGACCAGGCCCTTCTCCTGGATCACCTTGACCGACTCGCGGATCACCGTCCGGCTGACCCCGAACTCCTCGCAGAGGTCGGCCTCGGGCGGGAGCGCCGTGCCGGGCGGCAGCGCCCCGCGCACGATGTCGTCAACCAGCTGCTCGACCACGGTGGTGCCCAGCTTGGCCCCGCGGACCCGGCGCGGTGGCCGCTTGCCGGCCCGCTCGGGCGGCTGCGGATCCCGCGTCGAATCCCACGGCCCCGTAGTCGCGTGCTGAGTCAACGCATCCTCCCGTCCGCCTGAACGCCCTTCAGTGTAGGGCATTGTGAATACGTCACACGTATGATGTCATATCCCGAAACACGGCGTTTACGTACCTCAAGCCGCCTTGTCCGAAGGAAGCCCCCATGAGACGACGCACCCACCTGGCGGTCACCGCGGCAGCGGCCCTGCTCGCCGTCGCGGCCTGCGCTCCCCCGAACGCCCCGACCCAGGCGAAGCCGACCGGCTCCGCCGGATCGCAGTACGGCTTCGCCCCCGCCGAGCAGAAGGCCGGCAAGCTCCTGGTGTGGGTGGACTCCACCCGGCTCGACGCCGCGAAGGCGTACCAGAAGGCACACCCCGACGTGCAGCTGGACATCGTCACCTACGACGGCAACGCCAACGGCTCCAACACGCTCAAGACCAAGGTGCAGCTGTTCGACCGGGCCGGCGAGGGCTGGCCGGACGTCGTGTTCACCACGGACAACAACACCGCGTCCTGGGCCTCGCAGGGCGACAACGCGTTCGTCGCCCCGCTCAACAAGGGCCTGCTCGACGACGCCACGCTGAGCGGCTTCGCCAAGGGCGCGCTCGACGTGTGCACCGTGGACGGCACGGTCTACTGCCTGCGCAACGACCTGGCCCAGGTGGTGCTCTGGTACAACAAGAAGCTGCTCGACAAGTTCGGCTACACGTTGCCCACCACCTGGGAGGAGTACCAGGCGCTGGGCGAGAAGGTGGCCGCCGAGCACCCCGGCTACATCATCGGCACGGCCGGTGACGCGTGGGCGCCGGAGATCTACATGTGGGGCGGCGAGTGCCCGGCCAACCAGGTCACCGGGCCCAAGGCCATCACCGTCAAGGCGACCGACCCCAAGTGCGTGCGCACCGCGAAGATGATGGACAAGCTCGTCGCGAACAAGACCATGTCGATGCTGTCCCTGTTCGGCCCCGAGTTCGCCAAGAGCCAGGGCGACAAGGTGCTCATGCTGCCCGGCCCGGCGTGGTACGGCGGCGCGGTCTTCCAGGGCACGCTCAAGACTCCGAAGGGCGAGCTGGCCGTGGGTGACGCCCTGCGCTGGTCCGACCAGAGCACTCCGGTGACCGGCAACGTCGGCGGCGGCACCTGGTGGCTGTCGCGGCACAGCGCGCGCCTCGACGCGGCCAAGGACTTCATCGGCTGGGTCGCGACGGCCGACGCGTACCAGGTCGAGCTCTCCCCCGGCTATCCCGCGTACACGCCGGCCGCGACCAAGTGGATCAAGAAGCAGCAGGACAGCGGCTACTACGCCGGCGACCTCGCCGGCCCGATCTCGGCCGCGGCCGGGCAGGTGTGGCCCGGCTGGGGCTCCCCCGAGTTCAGCCAGGAGGCGGTCTGGGCCAAGACCGTCATCCCCGGGCAGACCGCGGGCAAGACGGTCGAGTCGCTGCTCCCGGAGTGGCAGACGGCCATCGAGCAGCAGGCCCAGGTCTTCGGCTACCAGGTCACCAAGTGACCGGATCGAGACTGCGGCTCTCCGCCGGGCACGTCTTCGTCTCCGGGTACGTGGTGCTGCTGGTCGCGTTCGGCATCGTGCCCACGGTGTACGCGCTCAATCTGGCCTTCACCGATGCCCGCGGAGTCTTCACCGGTTTCGCCAACTTCGTCAGGACCGCGCAGGACTTCCGGTTCCTGGCCGCCGTCGAGCACGTGGCGACCTACCTCGTGCTCTGGCTGGTCACCCTGACCGTGCTGGTCCTGCTGCTCGCGCTGCTGGTCCACCGGCTCACCGCGGGCTGGTCGCGGGCCGCGCTGCGGTTCGTCTACTACGTCCCCGGCGCGCTGGCGGGCGCGTCGAGCGTGCTGCTCTGGCTGTTCATGCTGGACCCGTCCGTGAGCCCGGTGGACGACCTCGTCCGCGCGCTCTGGGGCGAGACCTTCGTGCAGGTGATCTCGCCGGGTCACCTGCCGTGGATCTTCACCCTGATCGCGTTCTGGACCGGCGCGGGCGGCTGGATCGTGGTCATGTACGGCGCGCTGAACACGATCCCCCACCAGCTCATGGAGGCCGCCCGGGTGGACGGCGCCGGGCCGGCGAAGATCGCGCTGCGGGTGCAGCTGCCGATGCTGCGCAAGTGGATCGTCTACATGCTGATCCTGTCCCTGGCGGCGGGCACGCAGCTCTTCGTCGAGCCGCAGCTCATCTCCCAGGCCAGCTTCGGCGTGGTGGGCAACGACTATTCGATCAACCAGCTCGCGTACCTGTACGCCTTCAACCAGAACGACTTCAACGGCTCCGCGGCGATCGCCGTCGACCTGCTCATCGTGGCGCTGTGCTGCGCCGGGCTGTTCGTCGCGCGGGGAGGTCTCTTTGACACGGACTGACCCCGCGCGGGCTGTCGCGAAGGTGCTCGTCATCGCGTTCCTGCTGGTCTTCGCGGTGTTCTTCGTCCTCCCCATGCTGTGGCTGGTGCTCGCCTCGACCAAGAGCCCGGCCGACCTGATCCACGGGAACCCGCTGTCGCCGGGCTCGCTCGGCTCGCTCGTCACCAACTGGCAGCACCTCATGTCCTTCCAGGACGGCGCCGTGCTGACCTGGATGGGCAACTCCGTCACGTACGCGGCGTTCTCCGTGGCGCTGACCCTGCTGGTCAGCATCCCCGCCGGCTACGCGATGGCGCTCATGAGCTTCACCGGCCGGCGGCTGCTGCTGATCGTCACGCTGGTCGTGATGCTCATGCCGGGGACCGCGCTGGTGCTGCCGATCTTCCTGGAGCTCAGCTACGTCGGCCTGGTCAACCAGGCGGCCTCGGTCGTGCTGCCGATGTCGTTCTTCCCGTTCGGCGTCTACCTGACGTACATCTACTTCTCCACCAGCGTCCCCGGCGAGCTGCTCGACGCGGCGCGGCTGGACGGGTGCGGGGAGAGCGCGACGTTCCTGCGGGTGGCGCTGCCGCTGGCCAAGCCGGTGGTCGCGCTGGTCGCGTTCTTCAGCTTCGTGACGAACTGGAACAACTTCTTCCTGCCGTACGTGATGCTGCCGGACAGCGACAACTACCCCATGCAGGTCGGGCTCACGCAGATGCTGGCCGCGACCCCCACGTTCAACCCCGTCGTCGGCGCCAACGCCGAGGTGCAGCCGCCCGAGCTCATCCTGGCGACCCTGCTGTCCATCGCTCCCGTGCTGCTGGTGTTCCTCTTCTCCCAGCGCTTCCTGGTCGCCGGGCTGACCGCCGGCGCGACCAAGGGATGACCGCCTCTCCTAGGAGTTACATGACCGTCGTGAAAGCCAGCGTCCCCGTCCTCGACCCCCCGGCGTGGGCGCTGGCCCAGCGCGCCCTGCTCGACCTGCTGGACAGCGGGTGGCGGCTGTTCTCCGACCGTTACACCAGGCCGGACGGCTCGCTGCGGTACTCCGGCCGGCTGTCCTCCCGCGACGGCGCGGACGACTTCTTCGAGCCGTTCTTCAACTGGCCGCAGCTCTATCTGCTGGGCGGCGCGGACGACCTGCTCGACGGCAGCGCCCGGCACTGGCACGGCGTCGTCGGGCAGATGACCGAGCTGGGCATGTTCGCCGACGAGTTCGAGATCGGCTACGACTGGTTCCACCAGGGCGAGAGCCTGCTGTTCACGTACTTCCTGACCGCCGCCGACCCGGCGGCCTGGGCCGGGCGGGCGACCAGGTTCGCCGACCTCTACCTCGACCCGGCCAAGGGCAACTACGACCCGGCGCACCGCATCATCAAGGCCCCGCACAACGGCAGCCGGGGGGCGCGGGAAGGGGTGTCCGGCTCGCCCGCGTACCCGTGGACCGCGGCGGAGGCGGCGCAGTACGGCTACCCGCTGGACTGGCTCGTCCCCGACGGCGAGCCCGTGCCGCCGCTCGCCGACGACCCCCGCCTGGGCGCCGAGATGCAGCGCCGCCTCGGCCGGGGCGACGCGGTCGGCAACCTCAGCGTGGCCGGCCTGGTCTGCAACGCCTACCTCGTCTCGGGAGACGAGCGGTACGCCGCCTGGCTGCGCGAGTACGTCGGAGCCTGGCGGCGCCGGGCCGAGGAGAACGGCGGCGTCGTCCCCGACAACGTCGGCCTCGACGGCGTGGTCGGCAGCCTGCTCGACGGGCGCTGGTACGGCGGCCACTACGGCTGGACCTGGCCGCACGGCATGTACAGCATCGGCCAGGCGACGGCCGTCGGCGCCCTCAGCGCCGCCCTGGCCACCCGCGACGACGGCTACCTGGACCTCATCAGGTCGCTGCTGGACGCGGTCATCGCCAGGGGCGTGAAGCTGCCGTTCAGCCAGAGCGACTCGGCCAACCAGGGCCGCTGGCGCGCCCACCTCGGCTCCGACGTGGACGTGCCGACGCTGCTGGTCCCCTACCGGCACAGCGACAAGGGCTGGTTCGACTACAACCCGGTCCAGACCTCGGTGCCGCTCGCGCTCTGGCACCACACCGGCGCCCCGGAGGACCGCGCCCGCCTGGACGCGCTGCGCGCCGCGACCGGCTACGACTGGGCCACGGTGCGGCCGTTCCGCGACAAGGAGGAGGCCGGGCACGAGGAGCCCTGGTATGCGTACCTGTGCGGCGACAACCCCGGCTATCCCGAGCGGATCCTCGCCGCCGCGCACGCCCAGGCCCGCCGCCGCATCGCCCTGCTGCTCGACAACGCCGACCGCGACCTGCCCGAGTCGGACATCCACCTCTGGCAGAACGTCAACCCCGTGGTGACCGAGGCCCTCACGCAGCTCATGTGGGGCGGGCCGCAGGTCATCTACAACGGGGGCCTGCAGCAGGCCAGGGTCCGCTACTTCGACGCCGTACTCCGCCGTCCCGGCGTGCCCGAGCAGGTGGCGGCGCTGGTCAGCTCGATCGAGCCCGAGGCCACGGTGGTCACGCTCGTCAACCTCTCCGCCACCGCCGACCGGGTGCTGGTCGTGCAGGCGGGGGCGTTCGGGGAGCACGAGATCGCCGGCGTCGCGGCCACGGCCGCCGAGCCGGGCTGGACCGGCCACGACACCGAGTACGTCCACCACGAGCCGGTGCGGTCGGTCACCGAGACCCCGGTGAACGGCCCGCACCTGACGGTGGAGCTGCCCGCCGGCACCGCCGTCACCCTCACCCTGCGCCTGCGCCTGCACGCCTACCAGCCGTCCTACCGGCAACCCTGGGACTGACGCCCGCTCCCCGCCCCCTCCTCCGATGGGCCCCTCAGTACGGAGGGTCGCACGGGTGCGGCGGGCCGGGGAACGGGAGGGCTACCGGTGCAGCAACCGCGCGGGCACCGCGTCCGCGAGCGCCTTGAAGCCCGTCGGGTTCAGGTGCAGATGGTCGCCCACGTCGAAGGTCGCGAGCATCCGCCGGGGATCGGCCGGGTCCCGCAGCGCCCGGTCGAAGTCGATCACCGCGTCGAACGCGCCACTCGTGCGGATCCAGTCGTTGACCGTCTGCCGGGCCGCCTCGCGGTAGCCCTGGGCGTCGTCGTAGAAACTGCCGCCGAAGGGCGTGATCGTGGCCCCGTACACCCGGATGTCCTGCGCGTGAGCGCGCGCGACGATCTGGTCGTAGGCGGCGATCAGCTCGTCGGCGATCCTCTTCTGGGCCTCCTGGGTGGCGTCCGCGGTGCCGATGTCGTTGACACCCTCGAAGAGGATCAGCCACTTCACGCCGCTCTGCGCGAGCACGTCGCGGTCGAGGCGGGCCAGGACGTTGGGGCCCAGCCCGTCGTTGAGCACGCGGTTGCCGCCCGCCGCCTGGTTGGCGAAGGCGACGCCCGCGGTGCGGCGGTCAGCCTGCAGGCGGTCGAAGAGCTGGTCGGGCCAGCGGTTGTTCTGGTTGGTGGTGGAGCCCCTGCCGTCGGTCAGCGAGTCGCCGACCAGCGCGAGCGTCGCCGTGGCGGGCTTGGCCCAGACCTCGAGGCCGCTCAGGAAGTACCAGTGGTCGACGGGGGTGGCGCCGGTGAGGTCCGCCGCGTCGGCCTGGTTGCCCCTGGCGAGGTAGGAGGTGGTCCGGGAGCCGGGATGCGAGGTGACGGCGGTGGAGGCCTGGCCGTCGGCCAGGTAGAGGGTCACGGTCAGTACGGTGCCCGCGGCCAGCGTGAGGTCGAGCGGGTCGGACACGACCTGCGCCCCGACCGGCACGACCGCCGAGGGCCGGCCGAAGAACGTCACCGGGCGGACGCTCTCCGGCCGGATCGCGCTCACCCCGGCCTTCCCGCCGCCCGGGAGCGCCACGGTGACACGGGTGACGGGCAGCGGCGCGCCGCCGAACGCGTTGGACAGGCGCAGCCGGAACCGCTGCCCGCCGACCGACACCCGCAGGGTCTGCCGTACGGTGCTGTCGGCCAGGACCAGGTTCTCCTGCGTGTACGGCGCGGGCGGCAGGTTGCCCGGCTCGGTGAGCTGCGGCATCGCCGTCCACGTGGTGACCCAGTGCCCACCGGGCGACGCCGTCCCGTCGGCCACCCCGGCAGTGCCCATGGCGAGTCCCAGAACCCCGACGACGGCCAACTTCAGCGCCCTACCCATAGATCTGGCCTCCCGAAAATTTCGGGCAGAAATCGAACATTTCGGTAGGGAAGGTATGACACGCCGCCCTCGCGGTCAATGCCGGGGGCGGAACATCCTGCGCGACCGGCCGATCCGCGCCTTCCGGGCCGCGCACAAAGACACTACAGATCCCGAAGTTTACTTACCCTTGCCAAGCGAACTACGAAAAATATAGTACTCTTCGGGCATGGAACTAGGTATCGCCCTGCCCACGTCGGGCCCGCTGGCCGGCCCGGAGAACATCGCCCGCGTCGCACGCGAGGCCGAACGACTCGGGTACGACTCGGTGTGGACCTACGAGAGGCTGCTGCGGCCCGTCGCACCCGTCTCGATGGGCGGCGGGGAGCCGCAGCCCGTGCCCGAGGTCTACCGGCAGACCTACGAGCCGCTGGAGACGCTGAGCTACGTGGCCGCGCTCACCTCACGCGTCAAGCTCGGCACCAGCATCATCGACGCCCTGCTCCACCCGGCCGCCGTCCTGGCCAAGCGCTTCGCCACCCTTGACCAGTTCAGCGGCGGGCGGGTCGTCGCCGGGCTGGGCCAGGGGTGGATGCCGCAGGAGTTCGAGGCGGCCGGGGTGCCGATGAGCCGGATCGGGCCCGGCATGGACGAGGTCGTGGCCGCCATGCGGGCCTGCTGGGGGCCGGACCCCGTCTCGTACGACGGGAAGTTCACCCGGATCGCCGAGTCGGAGATCAACCCCAAGCCGGTGCAGGCGCGGGTGCCGATCCTGCTGGGCGCGATGACGCCGGGCGGGGTACGGCGGGCGGCCCGCATCGCCGACGGGCTCAATCCGGTGGCCGTCTCGCGTGACGCGCTGCTCGGTCTCGGCAAGGCCTTCCGGGCGGCGGTCGAGGAGTCCGGCCGCGACCCGGAGTCGGTCACCGTGGTCGCCAGGGCCAACGTGCCGATCACCGCCGAGCCGATGGGTGACGACCGGCCGTTCCTGGGCGGCTCGCCGCGCCAGATCGCCGACGACCTGGCCGGGCTCGAAGGCACCGGCGTGGACCACGTCCTGTTCGCCACGTCCGGCCGCAGCCCCGAGAGCGAGCCGGGCATCGACGAGACGCTCGGCTTCTACGCCGAGCTCATCGACCTCGCCCGGCGCTGAAGCCCGCCGATCAGGGGGCGCACTGCTCGTGGATGTTGTTGCGGGCGGCCCAGGCGTGCAGCTCCTGGAAGGCGCCGCGCAGGTCCTCGCCGATGGGGGTGAGCCGGTAGAGGACCGCCGTGGCGGGGCCGTCGGCCAGCTGGCGCTCGACGAGGCTCGCCGCCATCAGCTCCCGCAGGCGATCGGACAGGATGCCGTCGGTGATCCCGGAGATCGACTTGGCCAGCTCGCCGAAGCGCGCGGGCCGCTGCATCAGCGCGACGAGGATCATGCCGTTCCAGCGCTTGCCGAGCACCTTGAACACATCGACGAACTGCACGTCGCACGAGATGCCATGCGGGCTCCCGTCCGTCGCGACGGTCTCGGAGACGTGTTCAGCCATGGTGACCAGCCTACCTCCCGGTACCACCCGGAACCGGGCGTGCTATTGATTCCATAGCACACTAGCTCATTGCGAGCCTAGCCCCGTGACCTGCCCTCTCACGCGCCGCCGCCGCCGAACAGCACCCAGCCGAACACGTACATGACCGACCCGAGCACGGCCAGCGCCGCCCACAGCAGCGCGGACATCAGGCCCCTCAGGTACGGGTTGCCGCGCGGCGCCGTCCGGCCGTCGGCGATCTCGGCCCAGCGGGATTCGACCAGCACGGCCACCCGCTCGGCGCGCGCGTTCCCGTCCGCGGTGAGGATGAAAGTCTCGCCTGGCATCTGCGGCCCCTCCCGGGAGAAGTCGGATGAGCACCCCGCCGCCCGGCGGGGGTCCGGATGCCCTGCTGGGCGTCCACGGGGCAACGTTAGGCAGACGCACTTGTCGCGGACTTCGCGACTTCTTGGACGCGCGCCGAGCCGCGCCCAACCCGCGGCCAAGTCACGGACAAGCGCGCCACCCAGCCTTGCCCGGTGGCCGGCCCTGGACGGCGGTCAGCGCTGGATGGCGGTCAGCGTGGGTCGGATCGCAGGGCGCCGAGGAGGCCGCAGACGGCCGTGACGAGGTCGTCGCCCAGTCGCCGCCAGGCCGTCGCGGCGGACGCGGCGGTGGCGTGACCGGTGGCCAGATCTCGTCCCCATGCGGTGGTGTCGCCTGCGGCCAGGTCGCGTTCCAGTTCGGCGCACATGTGCACGATGAGCACGCGGGTCATGGCCTCCCGCCGTGCGGCCCGGCCTGGATCGGGCTCGCCCGGCTCCCGCGTGGCGTCGTACAGGCGACGCAGGGACGGCCGCTCCAGGTGAACGCTGACGGCGTACTCGCGCAGCGCGGGCTCGACGACGACCTGGGCGAGGAAGCGGCCGTACCAGGAGGGGACGCCCAGGTCGACGTGGCGTTCGATGTGGGGCAGGACGACGCAGCGGATCCGGTCGCGCGGCGACATCTCACCGGGATCGCCGAGCCGGCTCATCATCGCCAGCCGGTGCACCTCCATGGCCTCGGCGTGCTCGGCCAGGATGGCCTTGACGAGTTCGTCACGGGAGGTGAAGTGATACTGCACCGCGGACTTGTTGCGCTGCCCGGCGGCTTCGCCGATCTGCCGGATCGACACCCCGGCGAAGCCTTCGGTGGCGTACAGGCGTTCCGCCGCACGCATGATCGCGCTCCTGGCGGTCACCGCGCGCGCGGACGCCTGAACGGTCATCGCGAGCTCACCATGTGACCCACACGTCCTGGAGCCCGCCCGACAGCAGCCCGGTGCGCAGCTTCAGCTCGTCGGCGCTGTCGCGCAGGCGCAGGGTGGGCAGCCTGCGGGCGAGCGTGCCGAGCACGACCTGCAGCTCCAGCCTGGCCAGCGGCTGGCCGAGGCAGTAGTGCGGGCCCGCACCGAACGTCAGGTGCTGGTTGGCGTTGTCCCTGCGCGGGTCGAACGCGTCCGGATCGGCGAACTTGCGCGGGTCCCGGTTGGCCGCGGGCCGGCACGGGATGACGGTGCTGCCCACGGGCACCGCGGTGCCGGCGAACTCGGAGTCCTGGGTGGCGACCCTGGGGAAGCCGACCACGCTCAGCGTGCTGTCCAGCCGCAGCACCTCCTCGACGGTGCCGGGGATCAGCTCCGGGTCGTCGACGACCGCCTGGTAGCGCTCCGGCTCAGCCAGCAGCATCGCGGCCATGATGGCGATCATGTTGGACGTGGTCTCGTGCCCGGCCAGCAGCAGCGCCATCACGGTGGTGATCAGCTCTTCGTGGCTGAGCCGGCCGTCCTCGCTGTCGGAGATCTGGGTCAGCTCGCTGAGCAGGTCGTCGCCGGGGTCCGTCCGCTTCTCCTCGACGAGGGCGGAGGTGTACGCGCCGAACTCCTCGTACGTCTTCAGCACCTCCTCCTGCGTGTAGCGCGTCAGCGTCAGCATGACCTGGGACCAGTGCGCGAACTTGTCCTGGTCCTCGCTGGGGGCGCCGACGAGGGCGCAGATGACCCGCACCGGCAGCGGCAGGCCCAGCTGGACCGACAGGTTGGCGGGCGAGCCGGACTTGAGCAGGTCGTCGATGAGCTCGTCGGTCATCTGCTGCACCCGGGGGCGCCAGGACTCCATCTTGCGGATGGTGAAGGACTTGCTGAGCAGCCGCCGCCACCGCAGGTGGTCCTCGCCCTCCCGCATGCGGGTGGTGCTGCTGCGGGAGAAGATCCCACCGTCGTCCGTCGTGGACACCCGCGCCGCGCCCTCGCCTCCGCGCTGGAAGCTGGTGTCGGTGAGCAGCGCGCGGACGTCGTCGTAGCGGGTCAGCAGCGTGGCGGCGTCGCCGCTGGGCAGCCGCACGTGGGCCACGGGGCAGCGGTCCTGCAGCTCGGCCCACTCCTTCGGCGGCTCCAGTGCCGTCGTGCGCGGAAAGGGGTAATCGGGCATGGTTTCGGTCATGACGCCCCCATTGTCGTTGACGAGTCGCCCTCAACCCTAAGGCGACTGCCTTAATAAGGGAAGCACCTTAAACGCCCGTCCCACCGCACGAGGTTGCCCTCCTTCCGGGGAGCGGAGGCAGCCCGCCTCCGCCGCCCATCGCGCCCTGAGCCGCTCCTCCCGAAGGGTGGGCGGGCCGGTCAGTGGTCGGCGGGCTGGTAGTCGAACCAGTCGAAGCTCGCGCTCCCCTCCGTCGCGTACATCCCGATCACCCGCCCCGTGAACCCGGTGGCCACCTCGGTGGACAGGTAGCGCCCGTCCAGCTCGGCCAGGAGCGTGCCGTCCGCCGAGAAGGCGATGGTGTCCGGCCCCCGGCCGTCCACCCCCACCGGCTCGTCGGCCGGTGAGATGACGGACGGCGGCAGGATGTCGCGGGTGCGGATGTCGAGAGCGAGCGTGAGCGGCCCAGGCGGCACCGGACGCTCGGCCAGGCACTGCCGGAGCGGGCCGATGCGCGCGACCACCCGCACCAGCCCCCCTTGGACCTCCAGGTCGTAGTGGTGGGCCTCGTCCATCCGGACCGACACCCCGGCCGTGCCCTCGCCCGGCTCCAGCAGGGCGGTGACGCGGCAGTCGTGGTGCTGCTGGCGGCGGCCGATGAAGGTGTGGCCGGGCCGGTCGAGGGTCGGGCCGGTGGCGTGCAGGGTCAGCCGGCCGGGCCGCTCGGTCAGCGACCAGGAGCCGTCCGGGCGGCCGCGCGGCGAGATCCAGCAGGGCCGTAGCGAGGGCTCGTCGAAGTCGTCGCGGGAGGGCTCGGGCGGGAGCGGGTGCCAGGCGGCGGGCGCCGGGTGGCGTTCCTCGACGGGGCCCACGACCGGCCAGCCGTCCTCCCACCGTACGGGCGTGAGGAACGTCTCCCGCCCGAGCACCTGGTACTCGGGGGTGTAGCCGCGCGGGCGGGTGCCGAGCAGGACCATCCACCAGGTCCCGTCGGCGGCCTGAACGAGGTCGGCGTGGCCGGTGCTCTGGATGGGCCGGTCGGTGCCGCGGTGCGTCAGGATCGGGTTGACCGGGCCGGGCTCGAACGGGCCGCGCGGCGAGCGGGCGCGGGCGATCGAGACGGCGTGGCCGCGCTCGGTGCCGCCCTCGGACATGAGCAGGTACCACCAGCCGTCCACCTGGTAGAGGTGCGGCGCTTCCGGATATTTCCCGCCGGTGCCGGACCAGACCTGGTACGGCCCCTCCAGCACCTTCCCTTCGGCCGGATCGACGCGCGCCACCTGCGTGCCGGAGAAGGCGCACCAGCAGGCGCCGTCCTCGTCCCAGGTCAGGTCGGGGTCGATGCCGGGCAGGTCGATCCAGACCGGCTCGGACCAGGGGCCTTCGGGGCGTTCGGCGGTGACGATGAAGTTGCCGCCGGCCCTCACGTTGGTGGTGATCACATAGAAGCGCCCGTCGTGGTGGCGGATGGTGGGCGCGTAGATGCCGCCGGAGGCGGACACGTCCGGCGGCAGGTTCAGCTGCGAGGGCCGGTCGAGGACGTTGCCGATCTGGCGCCAGTGCACGAGGTCGCGGCTGTGGAAGATCGGCACGCCCGGGAAATACTCGAAGCTGGAGCACACCAGGTAGTAGTCCTCGCCGACCCGGCACACGCTGGGGTCCGGGTGGAACCCGGCGACGACGGGGTTGCCGTACGTACGCACGTTCAGCCCTTCTTCCCGGGATCGACGACCAGCCGGATGGACGCGCTCAGCGGCAGGTCGGCGGCCGACGGCCCGGAGGACAGCACGATCTCCCCCGGTTCGACGATCCGCCGCCCGCCGAGCCCGGTGAACGAGAACGCCTCGGCGGGCACCTCCAAGACCACCTCGCGGCTCTCCCCCGCGTCCAGGGGCACGCGGGCGAAGCCGACCAGCCACTGGACGGGCCGGGCGACCTGGGCCACCGGGTCGGTGGCGTAGACCTGCACGACCTCCTCGGCGCGCCGGTCACCGTCGTTGCGCACGGTCACCCGCACGTCGACCACGCCGGCCGTGCCGTATTCCGCCCTCGACGTCCGCATGGCCTCGTACGTGATCGCCGCGTACGACAGCCCGTGCCCGAAGGGAAAGGCCGGGGTCGGGTCGAGCACCGTGATGCCCTCCGCCTTCTGCCCCAGGGGCGGCTGGAGGTAGGTGGACGGGTTCACGAACGGCGAGTACGGGATCTGCACGGGCAACCGCCCGGACGGGTTCACCCGGCCGCTGAGCACGCCGGCGACCGCGGCCGCACCCTCGACCCCGGGGAAGAACGCCTGGACCGCGGCGGCCACCCGGTCCTGGTAGGCGCCGAGCGCGTAAGGCCGCCCCGACACCACGACCAGCACGGTCGGCGTGCCCGTCGCCAGGACCGCCTCGACCAGGTCGGCCTGGCGGCCGGGCAGCCGCAGGTCGGCCGCGTCGCAGCCCTCGCCCGACGTGCCGCCGCCGAACATCCCGGCCCGGTCGCCGACGAACAGCAGCACGAGGTCGGCCTGGGCGGCGACCTCGGCGGCTTCGGGGATCCCCGACGCGTCGTCGCCCGACACCTCGGCTCCGAGGCAGTGGCGCACGTCGGCGTGGGGGAACTCGGCCGTCAGGCCCTCCAGGATCGAGGCGACCGGCAGGCCCATGCCGCTCTCGGGGAAGCGGTCGAGCACGTGGTTGGGGAAGGAGTAGCAGCCCATGAGGGTACGCGGGTCGTCGGCGCACGGCCCGATGACCGCCAGCCGCCGGGTCACGAGCGGATCGACGGGCAGGACCCGGCCGGGGTTGGACAGCAGCACGATGGAACGTTCCGCGACCTCGGCGGCCAGCTCACGGTTGCGCGCGCTGTCCAGGTCCACCTCCTCGGCCCCGTCCGGGACGAGCGGGCCGCCGTCCAGCAGGCCGAGGTCGACCTTCTGCCGGAGCACGCGGCGTACCGACTCGTCCACGAGCGCCTCGTCGACGTGGCCCGCCTTCACCTGCTCGAGCAGGTTGCGGCCGTACCCGCGGGTGTCGGGGAGCTCCACGTCGATCCCGGCCGACAGCGCGATCGCGCCCGCCGCCGCGACGTCCTCGGCCACCCGGTGCATGGACGCGAGGAACGGGACGGACCAGTAGTCCGACACCACCGTCCCCTCGAACCCCCACTCGTCCCGCAGCAGCCGCCGCAGCAGGTCCGCGCTGGCGGCGGCCGGGACGCCGTCGAGGTCGGTGTAGGAGTTCATCACCGAACGCGCGCCGCCCTCGCGCAGCGCGACCTCGAACGGCGGGAGGATCACGTCGGCGAGCTCGCGCGGGCCGATGCTGACGGGGGCGTGGTTGCGGGCCGCGCGCGAGGCCGCGTAGCCGGCGAAGTGCTTCAGGGTGGCGATGATCCCGGCGTTCTCGAGCCCGCGCACGTAGGCCGCGCCGATCTTGCCCACCAGGTACGGGTCCTCGCCCAGCGTCTCCTCGACCCGCCCCCAGCGATAGTCGCGTACGACGTCCAGCACCGGTGACAGGCCCTGGTGCACGCCCGCGGCCCGCAGATCGGCGCCGATCGCCGCCGCCATGCGCTCGACGAGACCGGGGTCGAACGTCGCCGCCCAGGCCAGCGGCGTCGGGTACGCGGTCGCCCCGAACGTCGCGAACCCGGTCAGGCACTCCTCATGGGCGATCGCGGGCACGCCGAGCCGGTTCGAGGTCACCACGCGCTCCTGCAGCCCCCGCAGCCGGGCCGCTCCCTCGGCCGCGGACAGCGGCTCGGTGCCGTACACGCGGGTGAGGTGCCCGACCCCGTCGCGCAGCCGCTCCTCCAGTCCCTCCACCGCGGCGAAGCGGTCCTGCAGGGGCGCCACGTTGCCGGGGTCGTCGGTCTGGATCCACACGGAGCCGAGCTGCGCGACCTTCTCCTCCAGCGTCATCTCGGCCAGCAGGGCCTCGACGCGTTCGGCGGACGGGCGGCCGCGGTCACGCCACGGCTCATTCACGAATGTCATGACTTCCTTAATGTGAGTTCTCAGCCCTTGAAGGCGCCGTCCATGATCCCCGCCACCATCCGCCTGCCGACGAACACGAAGAGCACCAGCAGCGGCAGGGTGGCCAGGAAAGAGCCCGACATGGCCAGGCCGAGGTCGACGTCGAGGCTGTTCTGCAGTGCCTTGATGGCGATCTGCGCGGTGTACATCTCGGGCGACTTCAGCACGATGAACGGCCACAGGAAGTCGTTCCACGAGGTGACGAAGCCGAGCAGCCCGAGCACGAACGCGGCCGGCCGCACCAGCGGGAACGCGATGCGCCAGAAGATCTGCCAGGTGTTCGCCCCGTCGATGCGGGCCGCCTGCAGGATCTCGTCGCTGATCGTCGTGGACAGGTGCTGGCGCATCCAGAAGATGCCGAACGCGCTGGCCAGGCCGGGCACGATGAGGGCCTGCAACGTGTCCACCCAGTCCAGGGAGGAGATGATCATGTACTGCGGGATGACCGCGAGCTGCGTGGGCACGGTCATGGTGAGCACGACGATCAGGAAGAGCACGTTGCGGCCGGGGAAGCGCAGCTTGGCGAAGGCGAACCCGGCCAGGGAGCAGAGCACCGCGTGCCCGACGGCGATGGTCCCGGCCACGATCAGGCTGTTGACGATCGAGCGCACGAACGGCACGGTCGTGAACACCAGCTCGGCCAGGTGGAAGAAGTTGCCGCCCGGCGTGATCTTCGGCGGCAGCTGGGTGGCGGTCGCCGAGTCGGTCGTGGCCACCACGAACATCCAGTACAGCGGGAAGATGCAGGCGAACGCGGCCAGCCCCAGCAGGAGGTAGGTCCACCAGGGGACCCGATTGCTCTTGGAGGTCATCAGCGCTCCGGGCGGATGCGGGTGGACAGGAGGTAGTTGACCGTCGCGGCGACGATGACGAGGACGAACAGGGCCACGCCGATGGCCGCGCCGTAACCGAACTGGAACTGGCCGAAGCCCTGCTCGTACAGGAACAACGTGAGCGTCTGGCACTGCCGGATCGCCCCGCAGGTCTGCGACCGGGAGATCAGCAGCGGCTCGGTGAAGATCTGCAGCCCGCCGATCGTTGAGGTCACGACCGTGAAGACGATGACGGGACGCAGCGACGGGATGGAGATGTGGCGGAACTGCTTCCACCCGCCCGCGCCGTCCACCGCCGCCGCCTCGTAGATCGCGCGCGGGATCGCCTGCAGCGAGGCCAGGTAGAGCAGGGTCGTGTAGCCGAACCAGCGCCAGGTCACCATCACGGCGATCAGCAGGTGGCTGCCCCAGACCGACTGCTTGAAGTCGATGGGCTCCACGCCGATGAACCCCAGCAGCCAGTTGAGCAGGCCGTAGTCGCGGTCGAACATCTGGGCGAAGACGATCGTGGTGGCCGCCACCGAGGTGATGTACGGCACCAGCATCGACATCCGGAAGAAGACCGCCAGCCGCAGCCGCGCGTGGTTGAGCAGGTGGGCCAGGAGCAGCGCCAGGACCAGCTGCGGGACGGTGGACAGCACCCAGATGCTGATCGTGTTCTTGAGCGCGTTCCAGAACCGGGCGTCGGCGAGCAGGCGGCTGAAGTTGTCGAAGCCGATGAAGACGTGCTCGCCGATGGGGTTCCAGTCGAACAGCGCCACGTAGAACGTGAACAGCAGCGGAACCAGGCCGAAGACCGCGAAGATCAGGAAGAAGGGGGCGATGTAGAAGTAAGGGGCGATGCGCTCGCCGATGCTCTGCCGCACCCGAGTCGTGAGCGCGGGCGGCGTCTCCACCGCCCGCGACGTGCTGAGGCTCGTCGTCACGCTGGTCCTACTTGCCGATGGCCGTCTTGACGTTGGCCAGCGCCGTGTCCCACGCCTTGGCCGGATCGCCCTTGCCCTGCTCGACGTTCGTGATCGCGTTCTGCAGCTCCTGGCCGATGGCGGAGCTGTCCGGGCCGATGTAGAACGGCTTGAGCCCGAGCAGCGAGTTCGTGTAGATCGCGCC
Source organism: Nonomuraea sp. NPDC051941 (assembly GCF_044593615.1). Lineage (NCBI taxonomy): Bacteria > Bacillati > Actinomycetota > Actinomycetes > Streptosporangiales > Streptosporangiaceae > Nonomuraea > Nonomuraea sp. NPDC051941. The sequence continues at coordinate 105,218 of NZ_JBIUCF010000027.1, read as the reverse complement.
GATCGTCGCGCCGGAGAAGAACTCGTCCTTCAGCCCGGTGAGCTTGGCGTCCTTGTAGACCGACGGGGTCGTGGGCAGCGAGCCGGAGTCCAGGAAGTGCGTCAGCTGGCCCTGCGGCGACTGGGTCTTGGTGATGTACTCCCAGGCCGCCTTGGCGTTCTTGGCGCCCTTGGGGATCGCCAGGTAGCTGCCGCCCCAGTTGCCCGCCCCGCCGGGGATGGTGGCGACGTCCCACTTGCCCTTGGTGTCGGGGGCGTTCCTGCGGATCGCACCCAGCATCCACGACGGCGCGGAGATCACCGCGAACTGGCCCTTGCCCATGCCCGCGGTCCAGCCCTCGGTGAACGAGCCCTGCTTGGCCGTGATCCCGGCCTGCACGGCCTTGAGCGACAGGTCGAAGGCCGTCTTGACCTGCGGGCTGGTGCTGTAGACGACGTTGCCCGAGGGGTCGTAGTACTTCTGCGGCCCCTGGTTGACCGCCTGGTAGAACACGCTGGTGGCCGCGTTGTCCATGAACGCCTTGCCGGTCTTGGCGGTGTACTTCTTGCCGGTCTCGATGAAGGCGTCCCAGGTGGGCCAGAGCTTGCCCACCTCCTCGCGGTCGGTCGGCAGCCCGGCCTCCTTGAACAGGTCGGCCCGGTAGGCGACGGCCATGCCGCCCACGTCCGTCGGGATGCCGATGATCTCGCCGCCCTTGGCGGTGCTCGCGCTCATCACCCAGTCGAGGTAGTCGCCCTTGATCTTGTCGGCGCCGAGCTGGCGCAGGTCGTAGAAGTTCTGGGGCTGCTGGACGAACTTGGGCAGGTCGTCGCCCTGGATGAGGACGAGGTCGGGCACCTTGCCGCCGGCCAGTGCCGTGGTGAGCGCCTGCGCCGTCTCGACCGAGCTGCCCACCTCGGTGAGCTTGATCTGCACGCCCGGGTTCTGCTTCTGGTAGTCGTCGACGGAGGCCTTCTGGTCGATCCCGGAGAAGGACCAGAACTCGAACGACTTGCTGTCGCCGCCCGACGGCTGGGACGGGGTGCCGCCACCGCCGCCACCGCAGGCGGCCGTGGACAGGGCGAGGGCCGCGGCGAGCACGACCGGGGTTACGTTGCGGAGCTTCACGTCGGTCTCTTTCGGTGGGGGCCGGCGCTCAGGAGCGGAGCGCTGGGGCGATGTCGTAGTAGGCGGGCGCGGCCGTCACGCCGCGTTTGGAGACAGGTCGATGCATGCCGCGCTCCTTCGAATGGGGGGTTCGCCAGCGCGTCGGAAAGTTTCGGTCCAAGGTCCGATCGTTAAGCCCGGACTCTAGGTCGAATTCCCGAAATCCGTCAAGAACCTCCTCGTAAGACCGCCGAAACAATCGGTCCCACATTCCGAAACCATCCGGTTAGACTGCGGCCATGACCGCCACCGAGGAGCCGTCCGCCACGCCACAGCCGCTGACCATCACGCAGCTCGCCGAGCTGGCCGGCGTGTCCACCGCGACCGTCTCCAAGGTGGTCAACGGCCGTTCCGAGGTCGCCCCCGAGACCCGCGCCCTCGTCGAGGGCCTCATCCGCCGCCACGGCTACCGCCGCCAGCGCCGGCGCGTCACCGCGTCCGCCCTGGTGGAGGTGGTGTTCCACGCTCTGGGCGGTGACTATCCGATCGAGATGATCAGGGGGGTCGACCAGGTCGCCCGCGAGCATCACCTGGCCGTGGTGATCTCCGACATGCAGCAGCGCTCGGGCTCCGGGCACGGCTGGATCGAAGGCGTGCTGAGCCGCCGCCCGGCGGGCGTGATCGCGGTGTTCTCCGGCCTGACCGAGGAGCAGCGCGACCAGCTCGTCACCCGCGACATCCCCATCGTGCTGCTCGACCCGTCGGGCGACCCCGGGCCCGGCGTCCCCTCGGTCGGCGCGGGCAACTGGAGCGGCGGCCTCTCGGCCACCCGCCACCTGCTCGACCTCGGTCATCGCCGCATCGCCCTCATCACCGGGCCCGACTGGGCCCTGTCCAGCCGGGCCCGGCTCGACGGCTACCGCACCGCGCTCGACCTGGCCGGGGTGCCCGTCGACCCCGAGCTGATCGGCTCGGGCGACTTCATCATCGAGGGCGGCCTCGCCCAGGCCCACCGGCTGCTGCGCCTGCCCGACCCGCCGACCGCGATCTTCGCCTGCAACGACGGGGAGGCCGTCGGCGTCTATCGCGCCGCCTACGAGCTGGGCCTGCGCATCCCCGGTGACCTGAGCGTCGTCGGCTTCGACGACCTGCCCTCGGTGCAGTGGGCGGTCCCGCCGCTGACCACGGTCCGCCAGCCGCTCACCGAGATGGCCGCCACGGCCACCGCCATGCTCATGAAGCTCGCGCAGGGCGAGCCGCTGGCGCAGACCCGGGTCGAGCTGGGCACCGAGCTGATCGTCCGGGCCAGCACCGCGCCACCGTCACGCTGACCGAAACTTTCTGGATTCTTGCCGTACGTATCGGCGCTACGCCACCGTCTGGAAGGACCGCTTGGAGAATCCGATCATGTAGCCGTCGATGACCGTCGTCACCGGCCGGTCCACCCGGCCGCTCGCCCCCAGCGTGACGAACAGCGGGATGTAGTGGTCGACGGTCGGATGCGCGTACGGCATGCCGGGCGCGCGGGTCCGGAACGCCGCCAGCTCCCCCACGTCACCCCTGGCCAGGGCGTCGGCCGCCCAGGCGTCGAAGTCGGAGGACCAGGCGGGGACGACACCCCGGTGGAGCATCTCCGAGGTGACGAAGGGGAGCCCGTGCGTCATGAACCCCGAGCCGATCACCAGCACGCCCTCCTCCCGCAGCGGGGCCAGCCGCGCCCCGAGCTCCAGCAGCCGGTCGGGGTCGTGGGTCGGCATGCTGAGCTGCAGCACCGGGATGTCGCCCAGCGGGTACATGGCCATCAGCGGCACCCACGCCCCGTGGTCGAGGCCGCGGCTGGGGTGCTGGTGGACCGGCTCGCTGTCGGGCATCATCGCGGCCACCCGCCGGGCGAGCGCGCCGGCGTCGGGGGTGTCGTACGTCATCGCGTAGTAGCGCGGGTGGAAGCCGCCGAAGTCGTAGACCAGCGGGGTGCCGGCGGCAGGCGCGGACAGGGCCAGCGGCGCGGCCTCCCAGTGGGCGGAGACGATGAGGATGCTCCTGGGCTTGGGCAGCGACTGCGCCCAGGCGAACAGCTCGCCGATCCAGGGCCCGTCGTCGAAGAGCGGGGGCGCTCCGTGGCTGAGGTAGAGAGCGGGGAGCGGGCCGTCGGCGGGCGTCCAGGGGCGCTGGGCGCGCGCCCGGGGCAGCGCGCCGGGCAGGAAAGCGTCGTAGGCCCCGGCGGGGATGTCCGGGTTGAGGATGGACGTCATGAGGGCTCCCGGTTGGGGATTGAGTCGGGGTCGGGCTCCGGGCGCGCGGTGGCCGGGTGCCGGTCGAGGCAGCCGTCGCCGGGGTCGATGGCGTGGGTGATGCGGCGGCCGATCTCGCGCAGCTGCCGGATCTGCGCCTTGGTGAGGGGGTCGAAGACGAAGCCGCGTACGGCCTCGACGTGCCCGGGGGCGGTCTCGACGACCTTCTCCCAACCCTCCCCGGTGAGGATGGCCAGGGTGTAACGGCCGTCGTCCGGGTCCGGGGTGCGGCGCACCCAGCCGCGCTTCTCCAGCCGGTTGACGACGTGGGACAGGCGGGACAGCGACCCCTCCGAGATCACCGCCAGGTCGCTCATGCGCATGGTGCGTTCGGGGGTCATCGACAGCCCGGCCAGCACCTGATACTCGAAGTGGCTGATCCCGGCGTCGCGCAGCAGCTGCCCGTCCAGCGCGGCCGGCAGCTTGATCAGCACGGTGACCAGAGCCAGCCAGCTCTCCATCTCCTCGGCGGTCAGCCAGCGCGGCTCCTGAGGGTGCTCCATGTTCTCCACTCTAACTTGATGGATCAAGTGATCACGCGCCGCCTCACGCTTGACGCTTCAAGTGCGACGTGCGTATCTTCCGGTTGAAGCTTTAAGTCATCTCGCCATCGATCGGACTCCCGATGAACGTCGTTTTGTGGATCATCGCCGGCCTCCTCGCCCTGGCCTTCCTCGGGGCCGGGCTGATGAAGCTGTCCCAGCCGAAGGAGAAGCTGGCCACCTCCGGCCTGGCCTGGACGGAGGACTTCTCCGCCGGCGCCGTCAAGGGCATCGGCGCCCTGGAGGTGCTGGCCGGCATCGGGCTCATCCTGCCCGCGGCGCTGGGCATCGTCCCGGTGCTGACGCCGCTGGCCGCCGCCGGCCTGGTCATCGTCATGATCGGGGCCGCGGTCGTACACGTCCGCCGCAAGGAATACCAGGGGATCGCCATCAACGCGGTGCTCCTCCTGCTGGCCGCCGTCGTGGCCTGGGGTCGCTTCGGCCCGTACTCCTTCTGACCTGACGCCCGCGCGTCAGGCGGGCGGGGCGGTGGAGCGGCGGGTCACCAGGGTGGGCGTGACGGAGAAGCGCACCGCCGTCGTGCGGCCCTCGATCCGCTCCAGCAGCAGCCGCCCCGCCGTCTTGCCCATGATGATCCCGTCCTGGTCCACGCTGGTCAGCGAGATGTGGGAAAGGGCCGCCGCGCGCGCGTTGTCGTAGCCGACCACGGAGACGTCGCCGGGTACGGCCAGCCCGGCCTCGTGGATGGCCGCGAGCGCGCCGAAGGCGGCCTGGTCGGCGCCGGCGAAGATCGCGGTGGGCCGGGGCGTGCGGGCCAGCAGCTCGCACGTCCCCTGGTGGCCGCCCTCCTCGGTGTAGGCGGTGGCGGCGAGAGCGATGTGCTCGGCCAGGCCGTGCTCGGCCATCACCCGTTCGTACGTCCTGGCCCTGATGGTGTGCAGCAGCGTCACGGAGCGGACGGCTCCGACGTCCTTCTGCGTGATGTGCGCGATGCGGCGGTGGCCGAGCGCGATGAGATGCTCGACGGCCAGCTCGGCCCCCGCCTCGTCGTCGTCGAGCACGGAGTCGTAGACCGCCGAACGGTCGTGGCGGCCGAGCACGACGGTGGGCGTGTTCCTGGCCATCTCTTCGAGGCGGGCCCTGGCGATGACGGCGGCGACGACGAGGATCCCGTCCACCTGCCGGTCCACCAGGGCGTCGATGGCGCGGACCTCGGCCTCGGCGTCCCTGCCGCTGCCCTGGACGATGATGGCCTGGTAGCCGGCGCCCGCGATCTGCTCGTCGAAGCCGTCGAGGATGTCGGCGAAGAACGGGTTTCTGATGTGCGGCAGCACCACGCCGAACGTGAACGTGCGCCCCCGCATCGCCCGGGCCGCGGCCTGCGGCCGGTAGCCGAGCTCGTCGATGGCGGCCTGCACTTTGACGCGCATCGCCTCGCTGACCCCGTACGCATTGCGCAGCACCTTCGACACGGCGGTGGTGGAGACCCGGGCGTGGCTCGCCACATCGGTGATCGTCACCCGTCGCCGCCCGTCGCGCGTGACCATGTGACGCACCCCGTTCGACTCGACGCGACCCGATTGTACGAGCTCCAGGCCGGTGCCGCGATGAATAACGTTACCCATTCAAGAGATCGGATATCCAAGAGTCCACCCACTCCACGTGGATCACGATTGGGGACCGTTCCTCAAATCGAGCCTTGACCGCCAGGCCCTGTAACGCTTACGTTAACTCGCATCGGGGGGCGTTAAAACGATTCAACGGACCCGGAGGGGCGTTGTGAAGACCTCTCACCGCGCGCTGGGAGCGGCTCTGGCCGTTCTCACGATGACGGCCCTGACCTCCTGCGGCTCGAGCTCGGGCGCCGAGCCGGCAGCCGACGGCACAGTCACCCTGAAATACCTCGTGGACAACGGCCAGGGCTCGGTCGACACGGCCAAGGCCATGACGGAAGCCTTCATGAAGGCCAACCCCAAGATCAAGATCGAGATGGAGACGCGACCGCCCGGCAGCGAGGGCGACAACATCGTCAAGACCAGGCTCTCGACGGGCGACATGACGGATGTGTTCGCGTACAACTCCGGGTCGCTGCTGCAAGCGCTCAACCCGTCGCAGACCCTGGTCGACCTGGCCGGCGACCCGGCGATCCAGAACGTCCAGAAGGACTTCCTGCCGGTGGTGAGCCAGGGCGACCACGTGTTCGGCGTGCCCTCCGGCACCGCCCTGGGCGGCGGCATCCTCTACAACCGCAAGGTCTACGAGAAGCTCGGCCTGCAGGTCCCGAAGACCTGGGACGAGTTCATGGCCAACAACGAGAAGATCAAGGCGGCCGGGATCGCGCCGGTGATCTCGACGTTCAAGGACACCTGGACCTCGCAGCTGTTCGTGCTCGGCGACTTCTACAACGTCCAGGCCGCGGTCCCGAACTTCGCCGCCGACTACACCGCGGGCAAGGCCAAGTTCGCCACCACGCCGGCGGCGCTGGCCGGGTTCCAGCACCTGGCCGACGTCAAGGCCAAGGGCTACCTCAACGAGGGCTTCGGCTCGGCGACCGCCGACCAGGGCATGAAGATGCTGGTCGAGGGCAAGGGCGCGCACTACCCGATGCTCAGCGCCCAGGTGCCGCCGCTGGTGGACACGATGCCGCAGGCGGCCACCGACGTCGGCTTCTTCGGCGTCCCCGGCACCGACGCGGCCAAGAACGGCGCCACCCTCTGGGAGCCGGGCGGCGTCTACATCCCCAAGAGCACCAAGAACCTGGATGCGGCCAAGAAGTTCCTGGCCTTCGTCGCCTCGCCGGCCGCGACCGAAGCGGTCAGCAAGGTCGTGCAGCCCTCGGGGCCGTACCGCATCACGGGCGCCAAGCTGCCGGACGACGCCGTACAGGTGGCCAAGGACCTTCAGGCGTACATCGACAAGAGCGCCACCGCGCCCGCGCTGGAGTTCCTCTCCCCGGTCAAGGGCCCGTCTCTTGAGCAGATCACCGTCGCGGTCGGCTCGGGGCTGACGCCGGCCGCCGAGGGGGCGGCCCAGTACGACAAGGATGTCGAGAAGCAGGCCAAGCAGTTGGGGCTCGCGGGGTGGTGACCAGGCAGGACGCCGGGCCCCGCTCGGGGCCCGGCCCGGCACTCGCGCGGCCGCCCGCCGGCCCGGCCAAGCGCAGGTCGGCCTACCCGTACGCGCTCTACCTGCCGGCCGCCGTCGTCTACCTGGTGATCTTCCTGGTGCCGACGGTGATGGCCTTCTACTTCGCGCTGACCCGCTGGACCCTGTTCGACAGCACCTTCGTGGGCCTGGACAACTTCCGCGACTTCCTGTCCGAGCAGAACCTGCGCATCGGCTTCACCAACACGCTGTTCTACGCCGTCGTCACCAGCGGCCTCAAAGTGATCCTCGGCCTGCTGCTCGGCGTGCTGCTCACCAGCAAACTGCGGCTGCGCGGCTTCCTGCGCTCGGTGGTGTTCTTCCCCGTCCTGGTCTCCACGGTCGCGGTCGGCATCACCTTCAGCGCCCTGCTCAGACCCGACACCGGCCTGGTCAACAAGGCCCTGGCCGTGGTCGGCATCGACGGCCCCGACTGGCTCGGCGACGCCGGCACCGCGCTGCTGTCGGTCGCCCTGGTGGATGTGTGGAAGGGCGTCGGCATCGCCACCGTCATCTACATCGCCGGCATCCTGTCCATCCCCCGCGACTACTACCAGGCCGTGGCCGTGGACGGCGGCGGGGCCTGGCACCGCTTCCGCCACGTCACCCTGCCCCTGTCCTGGCCGGCCACCTACTCGGTGATCATCCTGTCGTTCATCGGCGGCCTGCGCTCCTTCGACCTGATCTGGACGATGACCCGCGGCGGGCCCGGCTTCACCAGCGACACCATCGCCTCGATCATCTACAAGCAGTACCAGGCCGGCTTCTTCGGCCTGTCCACCGCCGGCAACGTGCTGCTGTTCGTCGTGGTCACCGCCATCGTCGTCCCGCTCAACTACGTCCTCGGCAAAAGGCAGGTGCCCGCATGACCGCGCTGAGAAGGCTCGGTGCCGAGGCGATCGCGCTGGTGCTGGCCGGGGTGATCTTCCTGATCCCGTTCGCGCTCATGCTGCTGACCGCGGTCAAGGACCAGACGCAGGCCACCGACCTGGACTTCGCCTGGCCGGCCAACTGGCCGATCGTGCAGAACTTCGTGGACGTGATCGAGGCCCGCGACTACGTGCTGCTGCGCGCCTACGTCAACAGCACCGTCCTGACCGTCGCGTCGGTCGTGCTGATCGTCGTGTTCGCCTCCATGGCCGCGTTCGTGCTGCAGCGCCGCACGGGCAGGCTCGGCTCGGTGGCCAACTTCCTGGTGCTGACCGGGCTGATCATCCCGCCTGCGATCGTGCCCACCATCTGGCTGCTGCAGGCGCTCGGCCTGTTCAAGACCCTGCCGGGGCTGATCCTCATCGAGGTGGCCTTCCACATGGCGTACTCGGTGCTGCTGTTCCGGGCGTTCATCGCGGCCATCCCGCGCGAACTGGACGAGGCCGCCCAGATCGACGGCTGCACCGGGCTCGCGCTCTTCTTCCGGGTGATCTTCCCCCTGCTCAAGCCGGTCACCATCACCGTGGTCCTGACCACCTCGGTGGCCATCTTCAACGACTTCGTCAACCCGCTCTACTTCACCCCCGGCGACGACAACGCCACCGTGCAGGTGACCCTCTACAACTTCCAGAGCCAGTACAACACCCAGTGGAACCTGCTGTTCATGGACATCGTCCTGATCACGATCCCACCGCTGCTGCTCTTCATCTTCTTCAACCGCAAGATCGTCGCCGGCATGACCGCCGGCGCCATCAAGGGCTAGGAGACCCGTGACCCTCGTGCATGTCGAAGCGCCCGTCTTCGAACACCACCACGACCCCATCGGCATCGGCGAAAGCGCTCCGCGTCTGTCGTGGACCGTCGCCACCGAACTCCCCGGCTGGCGGCAGCAGGCGTACGAGATCGAGCTCAGCGACGGCACGGCCACCGGCCGGGTCGAGTCGGCGGAATCCGTGCTCGTGCCCTGGCCGGACGGCGAACTCGGCTCGCGCGAACGGCGCGGCGCCCGGGTGCGCGTGCACGGCCGCGACGGCTCGGTCAGCGACTGGAGCCCCTGGTCGTGGGCGGAGGCCGGGCTGCTGGAGCCGGCCGACTGGACGGCGGGCGCGGCGGCGCCGCCGCTGGAGCTGCTGGGTCTCCCCGACGGCCCCGCGCTGCTGCTGCGCCGCGACTTCACCGTCCGCGGCCCGATCGAGCGGGCCCGCCTGTACGTCACCGCCCACGGCGTCCACGAGACCGAGATCAACGGCCGCGTCGTGGGCGACGACGTCCTGGCCCCCGGCTGGACCAGCTACGGCCACCGCCTGCGCTACCGCACGCACGACATCACCGACCTGCTGACCGAGGGTGCCAACGCGATCGGCGCCACCCTCGCCGACGGCTGGTATCGAGGCCGGATCGGCTTCCGGGGCGGCAAGAGCGACCTGTACGGCGACCGTACCGCGCTCATCGCCCAGCTCGAGATCGCCTACGCCGACGGCACCACCGACGTGCTGGCCACCGACGGGAGCTGGCGCTGCGCGACCGGGCCCGTCACCGCCGCCAGCCTGTACGACGGCGAGAAGTACGACGCCCGCCTGCTGCCGTCCGGCTGGTCGGGCCCCGGCTTCGACGACGCGGCCTGGCTGCCCGCCGACTCCCTCCCGCACGACCCGGCCCTGCTCGTCGCACCGACGGGCCCGCCGGTCCGGCGCATCGAGACGCTGGCGCCGGTGGAGACGCTGACCGGGCCGGACGGGGAGACGATCCTCGACTTCGGCCAGAACATCGCCGGCCGCCTGCGCATCCGCGTCCAGGGCCCGGCCGGGCACACGGTCACGCTCCGGCACGCCGAGGTCCTGGAGAACGGCGGGCTGGCCATCCGCCCGCTGCGCGACGCCGCCGCGCTCGACCAGTACACGCTGCGCGGCGACGACGGGCCGGAGGAGTGGGAGCCGCGCTTCACCACGCACGGCTTCCGCTACGCGCAGATCGACGGCTGGCCCGGCGAGCTGGACCCGGCCTCCGACGTCGTGGCCGTGGTCTGCCACACCGACATGCGCAGGACCGGCGACTTCACCTGCTCGGACCCGCTGCTGTCCCGGCTGCACGACAACGTCGTGTGGAGCATGCGCGGCAACTACGTCGACCTGCCCACCGACTGCCCCCAGCGCGACGAGCGGCTCGGCTGGACCGGCGACATCCAGGTCTTCGCACCGGCCGCCGCGTTCCTCTACGACTGCTCGGGCCCGCTGGCGTCCTGGCTCGCCGACCTGGCCGTCGAGCAGGTCCAGGAGGGCACCGTGCCGCATTACGTGCCGTGGGTGCCGCTGCTGTTCGGCAACTCGCCGACCGCCGCGTGGGGCGATGCCGCGGTGCTCGTGCCGTGGACGCTCTACCAGCGCTTCGGCGATCTCGGGCTGCTACGCCGGCAGTACGCGAGCATGAAGGCGTGGGTGGACCAGGTGGACGGGCTGGCCGGCGACGACCACCTGTGGAACGAGGGCTTCCAGTTCGGCGACTGGCTGGACCCGGCCGCGCCGCCGGACGACCCCGGCAGGGCCCGTACCGACCACGCGCTCGTCGCCACCGCCTACCACGCCCACACCGCCGCGGTCCTGGCCGAGACGGCGGCCCTGCTGGGTCACGACTCCGACGCCGGGCACTACGCGGCCCTGGCGCGGGAGGTGCGCGAGGCGTTCCGCCGGGAGTTCGTCACCCCGTCGGGGCGGCTGGCCTGCGACACCCAGACCGCCTATGCCCTGGCCCTGACCTTCGACCTGCTGGACGGGGCCGAGCAGCGGGAGCGGGCCGGGCGGCGCCTGGTCGAGCTGGTCGGCCAGGACGACCACCGCATCGGCACCGGGTTCGTCGGCACGCCGCTCATCTGCGACGCGCTCTGCTCGGTCGGAGCGTACGACACGGCCTACCGGCTGCTGCTCCAGCGTAACTGCCCGTCCTGGCTGTACCCGGTGACGATGGGCGCCACGACGATCTGGGAGCGCTGGGACAGCCTGCTGCCCGACGGCTCGGTCAACCCCGGTGAGATGACCTCGTTCAACCATTACGCGCTCGGCGCGGTGGCCGACTGGATGCACCGCACGGTGGCCGGGCTCGCCCCGGCCGCCCCCGGCTACCGCCGCCTGCGCATCGCACCCCGGCCGGGCGGCGACCTCACGCAGGCCTCGGCCCGCCTCGACACCCCGTACGGCCTCGCGGCCGTCTCGTGGGAGCGGGACGGCGAGACGCTCACGGTCACGGCGACCGTGCCCCCGGGGACGGTCGCCGAGGTGGACCTGCCGGGCGCCATCCCGCAGGAGGTGGGCGCCGGGACCCACACGTTCACCACGACGATGTGACCCTCGATGCCGGGCTGGTGGCGGGTCTACCGCCACCAGCCCGTGCTGCTCCTGGAGGCTAGCCACGCGGACGTTGCGTATCCGTTCAGCTTCCGCCTGGCGTGCGATAGGAGACGACCTTGTCGCCGTTCGCCGGGTAGGCCATGATCAGCAGCCGCTGGGTGCCGTACTTGTCGCCCTTCCAGGGGACCCAGGCGAAGTGCACCCGGATGCGGTAGTGGCCCTTGCGGCCGTAGAGGGACAGGTCGGGCAGTTTGGTGCCGCTGAGGCCGTCCGACAGCACCATCTGCCCGGACGAGCTCAGGTAGCCGACCTCCACCACCTGGTCCCAGCCCTTGGTCTCCACGGGCGGGCGGCGGGTGTAGGTCTCGAGGGTGACGCAGACGTGAGCGTCGGAGTGGGTCATCACGGCCAGGTGGCCGGGGCCGCTCCCGACCAGTCCGTTGTCCGCGGCTTCGGCGTAGACCTCCGCCGGGTCCTCGCCGTCGTCCGTCTCGTCGTACATCTCCAGACCTCCCTCGGGCCACTCGGGCTTCTTGAGGACGGAGGATCGGGCGGGCGGGACGAGTGGGCGGTGGCGCGGGGCCGCGTCGCATTTGCGCTGTTCCTCCGCCTCCCATTCCTCGAACTCCCGGTCCGCGGCGGCGCGTTCGGCCTTGATCGCCGCGTCGGCGCGCGGGCAGATCCCGGCGAGCGTCGAGGCCAGGCTCTCGGCGTTCACCCGCAGGCGGGCCAGCTCCCGCCGGTCGTCGCGGGTGTAGGCGTCGCACAGGCGGCGGCCGTGGGCGAGCAGCACCTGGTCGGGGGTGGTGGCGGCGAACGTACGGCCGGTGCGTACCGCGCACACGAACGCCCGCTCGCCGGTCGGCGGCGGAGGCTCCTCGTCGTACTCCCAGGAGTCGCGCGGCGAGCAGTCCTCGGCCGTGGTGACGGGGCCGCGCGCCAGGTCGGCGGCCGGGACGACGCACAACGCCGCGGCCACGGCCAGCAGGTGGTGCAGGGGGCGGCGCTTCGGGGTGGCACCGTACAAAACGGTCAGGATGAGGGCGGAGGTGGCGAGCGCGGCGCCGTACCACAGCGGCGAGAGCCCGAACCGGAACCCGCCGTCCTCGCCCCTGCTCAGCAGCGCTTCCGGGTAGATCAGCATCCTGTGGGAGAGGGACTCCTCGACCGGGTCGGGTTCGTACGTGAGGAAGGAGACGGCGCCGATCACGGCGGCCAGCGCCAGGGCGTTGACCGTGGCGCGCAGCAGCGGCCGGGTCCTGCGGACGACCGCGATCAGGATCAGCGCGGCGGGCGCCCCCACGCCGACGAGCACGTCGAAGGCGAACCACGTCATGATCGCGCCGGCGCCTGTCTCCTCGCGCAGGAACCTCTCGATCACGCCCCTGGGGCCGATCCACAGCACCGAGCCCTGCGCGAGATTGACGGCCGCGGGGACGAGCGGGAGCGCGACGGCCACGGCCGCGAGCTGCCAGGGCCGCGCCGCCGCCCGCTCGGGCGCGGGCCGGACCAGGGGCGACTGCGGGATCGGGTTGGCCAGCTCGTGGGCGGAGCGGGCGTCCCACACGATGCCGAAGACGCTCGCCGCGCCCAGGAGGCTGTGGTACAGCAGGGAATAGTTGATCTCGTCGTACACCAGCATGTACGAGTACGACGACGGCGACACGAACGACATCGCCCCCGAGATCGCGCCCGTACACACCGTGGTCCGGCTCCAGCGCGGATCCCTGGCCTGGCCCACCAGGATCGGCACCATCCACAGGACCCAGATGAATTCGTCCAGCCCGCCGAACGAGCCGATGCTCATGAGGGCAGCCAGGTCGAACCAGTAGGTGATGCTGGTGGCGATCAGCGAGACGGCACTGAGCGTGCCCGCCACGAGCGCGAGGAGCCGCCATCCCCGGGACAGCACCGGGGCGAGGACCAGCGGAAACAGCCAGACGACAAGCAGCTGGAGCAGGCCGCCGAGCACGCCCGTCCACCATGCGTACGGGATCGGGAGCCGGACGACCAGCGTCAGGGCGAGGCTGACGTACAGGGCCGCTCGGAGCAGCGCGACCCGCCTGCCCCTGCCGGTCAGCGCTCCGGCGGCGCGCCCGCGCAGCGCCTGCCAGTAGGCCCAGCCCTGCAGCAACCCGGCCGCCACGACGAGGAGCTCCGCCCACCAGACGAACGGAACCTCGCGCGGGTCCCACTCCCCCACGACCAGCCGCCGCAGCAGCGCGGGGTCGCGGGTGACCAGCGCGACGACGCCGAGCGCGACGACCAGGGCCGCGTAGGCGAGGGCGAGCGGCGCGGCGATCCGGCCGAAACGGTAGCGGCGCACGGGACATCCTCGGGGGGCGGTTCGGACCGGGCAAAGGCGCCCAACCCTAGCGAGCCACCCCGAAGATGATCAAGTATCGGTGGTCAGCCGATGCGGAGCGGGAGCGTACGCGGGCCGCGGACCTGGCCCGTGGCCCAGGTGACCGCCGCCGGGTCGTCGAGGCCGAAGACCGGGGTGCGCTCCAGCCACACCTCCAGGGCGATCCGCAGCTCCATGCGGGCCAGGTGCGACCCAACGCAGCGGTGGATGCCCAGGCCGAAAGCGGCGTGCCGGTTGACCTCGCGGTCGATGACGACCTCGCCGGCCCGGTCGAACTGCTCCGGGTCGCGGTTGGCCGCCGGGAACGACAGCAGGACCCAGTCGTCGGCCTTCATGTCGACGCCGTTCCAGCGCATGTCCTCCTTGACCAGCCGCGCCATGGTGACCGGCGCGTAGGCCCGCAGGAGCTCCTCCATCGCGGCCGGCAGCAGCCCGGGCTCGGCCACCAGTCGCTCGCGGTCGCGCGGCGTCTTGGCCAGATGCCACAGCGACGCCCCGATCGCGCTCCACGTGGTGTCGATCCCGGCGATCAGCAGCAGCGCCATCGTCCCCGCCACGTGCGAGGACTCCAGCTTCTGCCCGTACAGCTCGGCGTCGACGAGGTAGGTCGTCAGGTCGTCGCGCGGGTGGTCCACGTGGTCGCGGATCTGGACGAGCAGGTAGTCGAACAGCTGCTCCATCCCCTCCATGCGCTTCTCCGCCGGCCGGTTCACGCCTTCGAGCGCGTTCTCGATGAACTCGCGGAAGCGGGGCCCGTCCTCGGGCGGGAAGCCGAGCATGTCGGCGATGACCCGCATCGGGATGTGCTGGGCGTAGTCGCGGGCCGCGTCCACCACGTCCTGGCCGGCTAACCCGTCGATGAGCTCATGGCAGAGCGCCCGCGTCGACGCCTCCCGCCTGGCGACGGCGGTCTTGGTGAACGCCGGCAGCAGCAGCCTGCGCGCGTCGTGGTGGAACGGCGGGTCGGAGGAGATCGGCGGCGAGCCGCCGATCGGCGCGACCTCGCGGGGCGGCCGGAAGTTGCTCATGATGATCGAGCGCGAGGAGAATCGCTCGGTGTCGTACGCGATGGCCGCCACGTCCTCGTGCCGCGTCGGCAGCCAGCCGCCGCCGAAGCGGTCGGTGTGCGCGATCGGGCAGCGCTGCCGCAGCTCGTCCTGGATGGGGTACGGGTCCGCGGCCCACTCGGGCTCCAGGTGGGAGAAGTCGGTCGCCCAGTCGGACACCGGGCCGGTGACGATCTCGTTGCGCGTGCCGAGGGGCGGGTCGTCTCCCGTGCCCCGGAAGTCCTGGCTGAAACGGTCGTCAACGGTCATCTCACGCCTCCTCCTCGAGGTCGATCGCCCGCTCCGGGCAGTTGGCCACCGCCAGGCGCGCCGCCGGCTCCTCCCCCGGCGGCACGACGCCGTCGCCGACGACCTGCCCGTAGCCCTCGCCGTCCTCGCCGAACAGGCCCGGGGCCAGGTCGTAGCAGCGGCCGTGTCCCTGGCAGCGCCCGGGATCGATCTGTACTTTCACTGCGGCTTCTCCGCTCTCTCTGGTGGGGCGATGGGCGGGTCTTCCGCTCTGTCCGGTGGGGCGATGGCGGCCACGACGCGGGTCAGCAGCGCCGACCACTCGGCGTCGTCGACGGCGTGCAGGTCCGGCGTGATGAGCGCGCTGCCCATCGCCAGCAGCAGGCAGAAGTGGGCCAGCGCGTCCGGCGACAACCCGGGGTCCAGCTCTCCGTCTCGCTGGCCCGTGCGTACCAGCTCGGCGATCCAGTCGGCCCGCTCCCCCACGTAGTCACGCATCGGCCGGGCGACGTCCTCGTCCCGCCTGGCCGCGACCAGCGCCTCGACGACGAGGTAACCGGGAGCCTCACGGGGCCGCGGCAGCCGTCGCCCGAGAACCAGGAGCAGCTCCGCGGCCGACCGATCGGGGTCGGCGGCGAACAGGCCCGCCAGGATCCGCCGCCCGTGGGCGCGCAGCGCGGCGACGAGCAGTTCGGCCTTGGAACCGAAGTGCGCGTACAGCGCGCCATTGCTCACCCCGGCGGCGGCGGCGATGTCGGCGACGCGCGTGCCGTCGTACCCGCGTGCGGCGAACACCTCGGCGGCCGCCTTCAGCAACCGCTCACGCGTCTCGGCGGCCGTGACGCCCGCGATGCGACCCATGAGTGAATTTAAAGATTGTTCATTTGATACGTCAAGCACATCCCGGTCGCTGTCCCTCTGTCTGAGTCGCTTGCAGGTGTCAGTACGGCACGGGAGATGTCAGTGGATTTGGCAGTAGGCCATCGGAGATTGACGTTGGGGGCGCTAGTTGGCCCATGGGGGTGATAGGTGGCCCCGCGTTTCCGCCAGGCAGGTCCGACTGAGCGCCTGAGTCGGCGGGATGTGCGCTTGAGTTGGCGAGTTCTGCTCATACGAGGAGCGAGGAGAGGCTGCTTCGGTCCGGCTCGATCTGCTGTCTTCGCTGGCGAGAGGGATGTTAGGCCGTTTGCGAGCTTGATCCAGATCTGCCGTATGTCTGTGCCGCCGAGACTGCTGGGCCAAAATGGCCCGCATGCCTACCATGCCCGAAGATCACGTTGAGACCGCAAACCCCTCCGCACTCAACGCCTATGACATGATCGCCGAGGGGTACACGGCCGAGAACGAGACGAGCCTCCTGAACGCGTACTACGAGCGGCCCGCGATGCTGGAGCTCGCCGGGAACGTGGCCGGAAGGCGCATCCTCGACGCCGGCTGCGGCTCGGGTCCCCTGTTCTCTGAGCTGCGCGATCGAGGCGCCATCGTGACCGGCGTCGACGCGAGCGCCGGGATGCTGGAGCAGGCCCGGCAGCGGCTGGGCGCCGACGCGGATCTGCAGGTCGCCGACCTGGCCAGCCCGCTGCCTTTTCCCGACGAGGCGTTCGACGACGTCATCGCGTCGCTGGTGCTGCACTACCTGGAAGACTGGGGACCGACACTTGCCGAGCTTCGACGCGTGCTGAGGCCTGGTGGCAGGCTCCTCATCTCGATCGACCATCCTTTCAGCGTCGTTCTCTTTCAGCACATGGCCGGGAAAAGGCCCAAGTACTTCGAGACCCGCAGCCGGACCGAAGAATGGGTCATGGGTGGGCAGACCGTCCAGATGAGGTTCTGGAACCGGCCACTGCACGCGATGACCGAAGCCTTTACCGCGGCGGGCTTTCGCATCAGCGTCATCAGCGAACCGCCGTTCGTGCCGGAAGCCCGCGAGCTGTTCCGCGAGGAGCTCCGCGAGATCGAGCCCACCCGCACGAGGTTCCTGTGCTTCTTGTTCTTCGTTCTCGAAGCCAGCTAGGCGCCTCGTAACGATCAATCGTGGTGACTGAGCGTTTTCAGCGGGCGATTCCCGAATTGAAGCGCTCAGTCACGGCAGGGAAGGCCCTCCAGAGGTCCTGTTCTTGGCGGAATCGGTGGTACGTCTGCTTCAGGAGTGCTGTGGTTGAGTGATGACAGTACGCGACGCTCAGGAGGTGCGGTCGGAGTCCTGCGGCTTGGAAGAGCTGTTCTGCGCTCACACCTCCAGTGAGCAGTCGCCGGGTTCGCTGTTGCTGAACTCGCAGTGGCCACGCCGATGGAGTGGGACGTGGCGGACGCCAGCAGGTGAGCTCGTCTGCCCAGTCCGGGACCTGGCGGCCGTGCCGGCGTTGGAGTGCATACCGGTTCGCCGGTTCTCCTAGCGAACAAACCTGCGCCACCGCCCAGGCCTGGAATTCATGGTGTCGACCGGCCGGATGCACGGGTTCGAGTCGCTGGAGGAGCAGAAACTGCTGCTGGCGCTGGACTTCGCCGGCGCCGTGATGGAGGTCCTGCCGCAGCCGTTTCGGCTGCGGTTCGAGGCCGACAACGGCTTCGGCGAGCATGTCCGGATTTCTTGGCGGTGCTGCGAGACGGATCAGCATGGCTGTTCGACGTCCGGCCCGCTTCGTTGATCCGAGATCGGGATGACGTCGCCTTCGCCGCGGCGCGGGAGGCGGCGTGGGCGGTCGGGTGGCGGTATGCGGCGGTGGCGGGGTGGCGCCCGCACGTGCTGTCGGTGATCGACGTGATGTCCGCGCAGCGCCGCCCGCTGCAAGACCCGCTGGGCTTGCAGGGGCAGCTGCTGGAAGCGCTGGCGGCTGGGCCGGCCGGGTTCGGGAAGCTCGTGGCGCGGACGTCGCTGCCGGCCGTGGCCCGCGCGCATGCCCTGCATTTGCTCTGGCACCGTCAGCTCGGAGTCGATCTGTCGCGTCCGCTGGCGGATCGTTCGCTGGTGTGCTCGGCGGCTGAAGGGACCGAAGAATGATGCGACCGGCGGGGCTGCTGGGCCGCTGCTCAGCGCCGCTGCAATGCTCATCGTCGACGAGATCCGCTTTGGCGGCATCCTGCTGGACGCGCTGCGCTTCTTCATGGACCAACGCCGCTTCGACCCCTGGGCCGGCACCCTCTGGCACGAATACTGCGACGACTATCACCCCACCGCGGTCACCAGCCGGGTCCTCAACCACCTCAAGATGAGAACCGTCGACCCGGCACTGCTCAAACCGCTTGCCCTCTGGGAACCAGGCGCGCCTCATCACCTGCACCCGCCTGAGACCGTCGAAGACCTGACTTGCCCGAGGCAGCGCTGCTCCTGGCCGGCGAAGGACTACGCCTCTGGGAGAGGGTTACATCTCCCCAGGTCGGGCCCGTCGGGAGAATCGCAGGGCAGACAGGGCATCAAACCTATCGGTAGTTTCTGATCATGCCCGATGCCGACTTCACCCCCCTCCGCGTCACCTACCGGACGCCCAAGCTCGGCCGCACCCAGATCCGGGACTGGGCGAGAGCGAACGGCTATCCGGTCAGTGAGCGTGGCCGGATAGCTCCAGAAATCACCGAGGCCTTCTTCGCCGCCCATCCCGAGATCCTCGAGCAGGCGAGCACGTTCGAGATGGTCCGCGCCACCGCGAGAACTCCCGGCGCGTCGCCAGAAGATTACGGGTGGGAAAAGGGCAGCGGGCTCGGCGACATCTACACCATCGTCTTCGTCCGCGGCCTCGACGAGCATGAGGTGCTTCGCCGGATCGGGGCCGCAGACGACGACATTCGGCTCATCACGGATGAGGACTACTCTCAGCCGGAAGGGCCGGAGATCATCACCGTGAGGCGAATCGAGGACTGGACGATCGCCATCGAGGACTGCGGCTGGCGAGCCTCGCACATGGAGGCCCTCTGCCCTCTTTCCCGCGACGGCGGCCAGGCGGTGGCGGTAATGCGACATGATTACGCCGCCCGGCACCGTCTTGCCTACGCGGTCGACGGCGCATACCTCACCGACATCGACCCGACCGTCCCCAGACGACGGCATGGCGCAGATCCTGACCGGCTCAATCGACACCTTCGTGAGCTCGGCATTGATCCAGCTGCCGATGACCACATCGAGAACGCCATCCCGGCGGCCCTGGCAATTGCCAGTCGGATCACCAATGTCATGATCACCCCACAGCACCTGCGCCGCCCTGCCCTTGGCGCCGCCATACCCGGGGCCTACTGATCACCTTGACCACCCTTCGTGATCTCGGCACCATGCCGACATGAGTGCTGGCCTGATCATCGCGATGCCTCTCCGCCAGTGGGGACTCATCGACGCATCCATGGACAACGACGCCAGCGTCGAAACGGTGAACGGCAACCGCCGCCGGGCCGACCTCGCGCGCAGCATCCGAAGGGCCGGTTGGGATCAGATCGCCCACTGGACACCGGGCGTTCCGGGCTCCGGTTCGTGGCCGCCGCCGGACGAGATCGTGAAACCCAAGCTCACGATCGCTCAATGGCTTCTCACGAGCGACGTCCTCGAACGCTGGGCCGCAGCCGCCGATCGCACCGGGCGTCACGACACAGCCGCGCAAGAACGCGAACTCCGGGAGCTGATCATCTCGCGGCTTCGAGCGCACGGCGTTCAGACTCACTGAAGTCGCCGCAACATGCTCACTAACAGGAGGAACCAAGGGATGAAGCAGGTGCCGCACCCCGACCGAGTGGTATTCGTTGACTGGCACGGCGTGCTTTCCTGCGACCCCTTCTGGGCGTCCATCCGAGAGAACGCCCGGCATCCGCTTCACTCGCAACTCGTGGAGAGCCTTGCGCTGATCTTCACCGGCGAGGGGGCTCACGCCTGGATGAAGGGCCAGGTGTCCTCCGCTCAGGTGATCGCAGGCATGGGCATCAAGCTGGATCGCCGGTTCCGCGACGACTTCCTCCAGCGCCGGCTACTGGCCGACTGCGCCCGGATGCGGGTCAACGTTCCGTTGTTCGAGATGCTCCGCGAGCTCAAGACGAGTGCCTCGATCGTCGTGTCCACCGACAACGCGGATTGCTTCGCCGACACTTTCAGGCGGGTACGCAAGACCCAGCGCCCGGCTGGCCACCGTCCGGCGGCAACGTTGGCCGAGTGGGCCTTCGTCTGCGACGACATGATCTGTTCCAGCGACGTCGCAGTACTCAAGAGCGAAGGTATCGTCCGCTTCTTCGGACCTTGGCTGAGCCGGCACGGCATGTCCTTCCAAGACGCGCTGCTCATTGATGACTCAGCGAACAACTGCGCCGCTTTCCGAGAGCGGGGAGGAACCGCTCTGTGCTGGAAGATGGGCGCCGACGACATCACCGAGGCCGCAACCGCGGTCAGCCGATGGCTCGACGGGTCTGCCGCATCCGAACTCTCCTACGCTGCCGCTCGCGGCGAGGAGAACGGATAGAGACACCCGTCTGGAGGCGGCGCCGGCAACTTTCGGTCAGATACTTCGCAGCCTGGAGCTATAGCCCTCAACCCACGCACGCATGATCTTCGGCGGGGTACTGTCAACTTCGATGACGCGAATGCTGGTATTTCGACGCCCGTCGTAATGACAGTATCCAGGTCAGCCGCAGGCCCCACCGTCATGTTCAGTGGCTCCAGACACCCTCTGTCCGAGTCGCTTGCAGGTGTCAGCACGGCACGGGAGATGTCAGTGGAGTTGGCACTAGGCCATCGGAGATGTCAGTAGGCGCGTGTATGGCAGGATGTCCGTTCTCACTGGTCCTTTCAGCGTCTCACTGTGTTGCGCGCAGATCTGGCGAATTCTCAGGTGGCGGCCTAGTTCGCCTGGTTTGCACCAGTCTGGGCTGAGTTGGCGTTTCTCATCAATGTCTGCCGAGGCTGAAGCGATCATGACCGTGCCCGTCGCACGCACATGCCGAGTTCAGGGTGTTTGCGGGAGCGTGGACGCGATTTCGGTCGTGCCGATGAGTTTTGTGCGGACCCGTGGTCGATACGGCTGGACACACCGACAGAAGCATATGGAGGCAGTGATGAGCGTCGACGACTCCAAGCAGGAGCACACCATCCGGACTGGCGGGCAGGGGACGCGGGTGAGCGGTCCCAGGGTGTTGGTGGCGGGGGCGAGCATCGCGGGACCCGCGCTGGCCCATTGGCTGCGCCGGCGGGGGGCCGAGGTGACCGTGGTGGAGCGGGCTCCTGAGCTGCGTCCCGGCGGGCAGGGGGTGGACGCGCGCGGGGTCGCCAGGGAGGTCATCGGGCGCATGGGGCTGGACGCGGCGGTGCGCGCGGCGTGCACCGACACCGCCGGCGCGCACACCGTGGACGCGGACGGGCAAGTGCTGGAGACCTTCCGTGCCGACGACGACGGTGGGGACGGGTTCATCGCGGACATCGAGATCCTGCGCGGGGACCTGGCCCAGGTGCTCTACGACGACACCCGCGACGGCGTCGAGTACGTCTTCGGCGACCGAATCGCGGGGCTCGCCCAGGACGCGGACGGGGTCGACGTGGTCTTCGCGGGCGGCGACCGGCGGCGCTTCGACCTGGTGGTCGGGGCCGACGGGTTGCACTCGGAGCTGCGAGCGATGGTCTTCGGGCCGCATGAGCGGTTCCTCCGCCACCTCGGGCACGTGCTGGCCTTCTACAGTGTGCCCAACGAGTTCGGGCTGGACCGCTGGCTGCTCGAGTACCAGGATCAGGAATCCGGGCGCTCCGCCCTCCTGCGGCCCATCCAGGACGCCACCCGGGCGATGGCCATGTTCTACTTCGCCTCGGCCGACGTCGACGTCGACTACCGCGACGTCGCGGCCCAGAAGGTCCTGCTGCGTGAGCGGATGGCGGGCCTGGGCTGGTTGACCCCGGACATCCTCGCGCACCTGGACGACACCCCGGACTTCTACCTCGACCAGGTCGCCCAGGTGGTGATGGACCGCTGGTCGAGTGGACGGGTGGGGCTGCTGGGGGACGCGGCGTTCAGCTCCTCGCCGATGTCGGGGCAGGGCACCGGGCTGGCGCTGGTCGGCGCCTACGTGCTGGCCGGAGAGCTGGCTGCCGCCGGGTGGGACCCCGACGCCGGGTTCGCCCACTACGAGGCGCGGATGCGCTCGTTCGTCGAGGCCAACCAGGAGATCGGCCGGTTGAACGCCCGCAGCCGCGACGTCCCCGGGCCAGACGCCGAGCCGAGCCCCGATTTCGCCGGCGAATGGTTCGCCGAGCTGGTCGGGCGCGCGATCAACGGCATCGAGCTGCCCGACTACGCGGGGGTGCCGGACTCCGCAGCCCCGGCCGGATCGTCGATCACCTCGTCGGCCAAGCGGTAGGTGTCACCCGGCCTCGGCGGTTGGCGCTGGTAGTTGCTCCAGCGCCCGGGGAGTCGTTCGCGTCCTGGGTAGAGCGGTTGGCGGTACGCAATGGATGCCCGTCGTGGGCGATCGTCGAGGCGTTAGGGCTGGATGTTTGCGGGACCTCCGGTGATGTCCGCGCATTGGCGTACGGCATCGTCTCGACTGCGGAGATGTGCGAGGCGGTTGAGGCCGCTTCCGGGGTGGGTGCCGAGATCGTGCAGGCAATGTACCTGGACGTGTTCAGCAGCACGGCAGTGGACCTGACCGGCGTTCGTATGGAGACAAGGAGTCGGTCCGGCGGGCAGATGCTCGGGAGTGGGCGCAGTTCTTCGGGGGCCGGGCCTGACCGGAGTGTGTGGCGGTCTCTGGGGAGCGTGGCAGGTGTGGTGGAAGCTGGGTTGGGCTGCAGTTTGTCCGATTCACCGGATGCTGCCGGTGGATGGCCACCCGAGGTGCGGTGTTCGCCTGCGACGAGGACCTGCTGGTCAACCATGTGAAGCCTGCTGGATGCGCTGCGCTACTTCATGGACCAACGCCGCTACGACCCCTGGGCCGGCATCCTCTGGCACGAGTTCTGCGACAACTATCACCGACTGCGGTCACCAACCGGGTCCTCAACCACTTCAAGATCAGAGCGTCGACCCGACGCAGCTCGAACCGCTCCCTCTCTGGGAACCCGGCCGGCCCCACCACGACGGCACCCGAGCTCAGGATCGATCGGAAATGTCAGCACATGACCACCACTCGCACCGTCTCGTTCGACCTCTGGGTTTCCTACGGGCAGGCATATCTCGTTGATGACACTGACGACAACCCGGGCTATGCCACCTTTGCCGATGACCATCCAGATCATCCCGTCGGAATCATCCGCGTGGAGGACGGCGCCGCTCTCTTGCTCACGGGCACACACACAGGCACCCTCGTTTTTTCGGCAACCGTGGCTGACCACGACCCGGGAGCGAACACCAACGAGTATGAGGACGTTGTGGAGATCAGCTTCCAATCGCAGGCCGGACGGCTTTCGTTGTGCGAGTGGGGAGGCGGACGCGTTCACGAAATTCCCGAGCTGCCCTCGGGACCAGGGTGGTATCGGTTGCGCTATCACGCGGTGAACATGGACGAGGATTCGGAAGCGGAAGACCGTTATCTGCTGCAGATCTGGCCGCAGCCTGAGTCCATCCCACGGGTGGTCAAAAGCACAAGCGCGCAACTCGCCTACTGGCGCAGCGCGGGCTGACGCCCCTCTTGGCGACGTCCTCCCGCCGACCCGCCGAGGCGGTCCCGTGGCACATAGATCACCGGCGAGACAGGGCGAGCCGACGCCGCAGCGTGTCGATCTCGATGATGATCACGCTGACCTCGTCGCCGGCCCGAACCTCGTCGCCTGATGCCTCGGCCGTCGGGGCGGTGAGTTCGCTGAGATGGATCAGGCCTTCGACGCCGTCTGCCACGCGGACGAAGACACCGAAGGGCACCACTTTGATGACCGTGCCGTGCAGGATCTGCCCGACATGAGCGGGCGGCGATCCACGCCGACGTGATGAGCGACGTCGCGACGGCGGCGGAGGCCCGGAGATCGATACCCGGGGTGTGGTCATGTACGCGGTCGCCGCGACGGTGGTGGTCGGCCTTCGGGGAGGATCGGACCGGATTCTGGCGCTACTGCATTCGGTACCTATAGGGGGTTGACGAGCATCCGAACGAAAGTCGCTCTTGGAAGGCCATGGGGCCGACCTGGCGTGGATGGCCGTTCCGATGGTCTCTACCTGTGCAACCATGCTGGCCGACGCTCAAGGCCCGCATGTCCGGCTCGGTGTGGCTGGAAGGGGTTGCAGCGTGGCCGGCGAGCAGACCAGGCCGGGAGATGGACAGCTGTCTGTACACCGGTCGCATGCGCGACGGCGTCCAGCCCATCCCTGTTGGGGAATACCCCGGCATCGGCAAGCCCTGGACTCCACCCGTGACCGGGTAGGGGCCGCCGCTACGCCTTTTCGGTGGGCATTCAGGCATGGCTTGTGCGTCTGTTTCGCTCTTGATGCCCTCTCGGAGGGTCGACTACGAGCCTGCCCTGGCCCGTCCTGTTCCTCCCGCCCCTCTCGGTGCGCCTCGGCCGTTGATGGGAGGGTCGCGGCGATGCAGTCGAGGACGCGCTGGAGCCCGTACCGGAACCGGTCGTCGCGGCTCAGGTACGGTCGGCGCTCGCACTGGTTGGATCGTCCGGCTCCAGCGGGTCGAGGTTCTCGTCAAAGGCGAACGCCGCGTTGCCAGGCTGATCGGCCAACTCCGCGCCTTGCAGATTCAGCACTAAGAGTCGCTTCCTGACGATTGGCGTATGGGTCGAGGTGACTCAACCAATGCGCGGCGGGCGGCGGAACGACGGCGCCTTGGTGGGCGGTAAGCCCGGAGTGCCTCACGTGCTACGGGATGAGATGTTCCCTGGGTCAACGCCTCACGAGTGGCGGAATCCGCAGGCCGTCGCAACAAGGTGGGACGGCCTGCGCGTCAGCCGCGCCGGACGCCGTGCTGGCGGGCCGTGGTTGATGTATTCGTAGCGAAGCCTCTTGTCATCAACCACACGGCGAAGACAAAGCTCTGCAGGCCCAGTGGCGCATTCATGGCCAGGTAGAGCGGCGTGACCACGTCGGTCAGGCGAAGCAGCACCAAGAAGCTCGCCGATATAGCTGCTCCGATTCCCAGAAATCCCCACCCGGACAGCCATCGAGGGACAGATCTCGACCGCCATAGAATGCGGAACAACAGGAGATCTCCGAGGCTCAGCGAGATGATCAATGCGACGTGATTGACCAAGTCGCGCGCCGTCCGCAGCAGCTCGCCCAAGACCTCGAGGTGGGGTGCGTCCGAAGCGCCGGCTTGGGTGAATCGATGGCCCAGCACAAGAAACAAGGGCAGGAGAATCACGCCCATGAAGTGGAACGTCGCTGCGATCAGCCGGAAACCAAGGAAACCCTGACTGAGCGCTTCGTTCTCCGCCCTCAATGTCGGATAAAGGTACAGTGCGAACCCGACATAGGCGGGGATCATGATGGACTGAGCAACTGCGCCGACGATGACCTGGCTCTCGTGTGCGGAAATGAGAGCGAGATAGCGTGGCTCCTCGAGAGCGGGAACGATGCTCAGTGCGCCGGCGATCATGCCTACGATGACCAGTGTGCCCGCAATTGCGGTTGCCCGCCTGTTTATGTGCACGTTGCTTGTCCTGTGATTGTCGTGGTGGCGGAGTGTGTCGGCGCCGGATCGGCGAGCCGGTTCAGGCTCCCCGACGCGCAAGACGGGGACCGCCGGGGCGGCGGCCATGGGTCAGCCTGTGAGCAGGTCCATGCGGAGGAACTCGGTGATGCGGAGCAGCTTCGGTGGGCGTGCCACCTCATCGGGGAGGGCCTGGAACGCCTCGTCCTTCCCGGCAAGACGTGGGGCGGTGAGTTCCACCTCTCTCCCGTCGACCCGGAGCCGCGCACCTCCGGCCGCCAGGACGTTCTGCACCCAATCGGAGCGTGATCCATACACCAGAACGAAAAGATAACCGCCGGCGACAGGATGCGCATCGAGCGGCGTGCGATAGGTAGCGCCAGAAATGCGACCGATGTGAATCAGCACCGGCCATCTCCCGCCGGCTATCGCGCGAGGGTTGAACATCCTCTTGTTCACGTGCCCCCACCATCTCGGCATCGGCATCGAATTCTCCTTCTCTCGCCCCGGCGGGGCGCGTCACAGGGCAGGTATCGGCTGGCCCCTGGCTGACTCGAACATGGAGAGCCTTACACACGTAAGGCAACTTACGGATGTAAGGTAGGCTTACGCTCGTAAGGCTGTCAACCCGCCCACACCCCGGAGCCGTCGTGCCACCACCACCACAACCGCTCAGCAGAGGCCTCGTGCTGGAAGCCGCGATCGGGGTCGCGGATCGCGGCGGCGCGGAGGCGATCACCATGCGCCGGGTGGCGCAGGAACTGGGCGTGGAGGCGATGTCGCTCTACCACCACGTGCCGAACAAAGACGCGATCCTCGACGGCGTGGTCGACATGGTGTTCGCGGCGATCAAGCTACCCGGTGCCGAATGCGACGATTGGCGCGATGCGATCCGTACGCGTGCCTTCTCCGCACGCATGGTCCTGTCGCAGCACAGCTGGGCTCTCGGCCTCATGGACTCCCGTCGCGATCCGGGGCCGGCGACGCTGCGCCACCACGACGCCGTCCTGGGCGTCCTCCGGAAGGCGGGGTTCACGCTGCCGATGGCCGCGCACGCCGTCTCGCTCATCGACAGCTACGTCTCCGGGTTCGTCCTGCAGGAGGCGAACCTGCCGGTGACGACGCCGGACGATGTCGAGGAAGTGGCCGGCGGCATCCTCCGGCATCTGCCGGCGGAGGAGTTGCCGTACCTCACCGAGATGATCCGCGACCACGCCCTGCGGCCGGGCTACGACTACACCAGCGAGTTCAGCTACGGCCTGGACCTGATCTTGGATGCCCTCGAAGCTCGCCGGAGGGCGGCAGGAACTGCAGAGCCAGATCGACGCGCTGCAGGACGCGGGCTGCCAGCCGATCTTCTCGGAGAAGATCAGCACCCGCGTTAAGGTGCGGCCGGAGTTCGCCCAGGCGATGGAGTACGCGCGCACGATCAAGACGGGCGTCCCGCACCAGCGTGTGATCTTCACGGTTCATGAGATGAAGCGGCTGAGTCGCGGCGCTGCTGAGCTGCAGGCCATCGCCGAGGAGTTGCGCCTGCATGACATTCAGCTGGAACTGCTCACCGGCCCGCTGCAGGGAGTCTACGACCCGTCCGGGCATGGGGCGGCGCTGTTCAGGTGTTCGACGACGACATGATCACTTATGCGCGGACGTTGCGGGCTCGCGGCGTGGCGGTACCCGAGATCGCCCGCAAGCTGGTCATCCCTACCGGCAAGAACAAGGGCCGGCACCCCTCCGTCGCCAGCGTCTACCGCGTTCTGGCCGACGGGCAGGCCGGTTGAGGTACCAGGGCAAACAGTCGCCGTCACCGAATCGTCGTCAAGATCGTCCGTCTCGCGCCAAATTCGGTCCGATCCTCCCCGGAGGCCGGTCGGTCGGGCTTCTTGGTCCGGACGTGTCGGGGGCGCGGCGTCGGGACGCGGTACGGCCCGTGCCCCCGACCAGGACTGGCCGGGGGCACGGGAGAGCCCGCTAGCGGGCGCGGTAGGACAGGATCAGGCCGAGCCCCTCGAGAGCGGACTTGTCGCCTTCCAGGACCAGACGCCAGGTCCCGGCGGTGAGGCCGGGGGTCGGCAGGAGCTTGCCCTCGTTGAGCGTCAGGCGTCGTTCGCCGTTGAGGAGGAAGCGGACCGAGCCGTCGCCGGCCGGCGAGTACAGGGCGTACACGCCGGTGATGGCGCGGCCGGTCATGCCGGGGAACATGTCCGGGGTGAACGGGAGCGTCAGCGTGTCGTCGGAGCCGTCGACGAACGTCGACCACTCTTCGGGGAACTCCGCCGGGATGTCGCAATAGCGAGCCGTGGCATAGGGCTTGAGCATGCCCTTGACCGCGCCGGCGAAGAGCTCACCGCCCTGTTCGGCGGAGTACTTCACGGTGACGGTGACGTCCAGGAGTTGCGGGGCGCCGCCGGAGGGCAGCTCCAGGCGCCACCGGGAGACCGCGCCGGTGCCCTCGAAGGGAAGGTAACGCTCGTCGTCGTAGCGAAGGTCGAAGAGGCCGTTGTTGTCCTTGTACTCCTCCAGGTCCGACAGTGCGATCTGCTGGCCGCCGCGCCAGTCGGCGCGCAACGTCGCCGGCATCGGGCCCTTGGGGTCGAGGAGGTACTTGACGGCCTTGGGATCGGCCGCGAGCACCGTCCTGCTGTCCAGCTGGGTCAGCACGGCGTTGAGAGCGATCGGCCCCTCCGGGCCGGTGAAGGTGACCGACACCGTCTTGACGCGCCGGCGGTAGTGGCCGGGGAAGTCGCGGTCGAAGAGGGCCTCGGTCAGGGCGAACTCGCAGCGGCCGGTCGTGCGGAGGCCGAGCGCGGCCACCGGGTCCAGCGCCAGCAGCGACACCTTCTTGATGATCTCCAGGCCGCGGCGGTCGCTCTCGACCCACGCCTTGCCCAGCCGCTCCAGGTCCAGCCCCAGGCTTTCCGCGGCGAGCAGGCCGTTGCGCCGGCTCTCCCAGTAGAGCGGCTGGATGTAGTCGGCCTCCCCCTCGGGGACGCCCCGCTCGTACTGGAAGGACCGTTGCGCGGAGCGCGCCATGTCGTACGCCATCGAGTAGGTCTGGAAGTACAGCCCGGCCAGCCGCCCCGACATCCACTGGTACAGCTGGAGGTTGGTGAACTTGCCGGTCATGAAGGCGCCGACGGCCTCCTGGTTGGCGATCTGCTGATCCAGGATCTGCAGTTCGTGCTGGGCGGCCTTGAGCCGGAACTCGGCTGCCTTCACCTGGTGGCCGAGCTGCTCCACGTCGTTGCGGGCGACGGCGAGCTGGAAGGCCCAGTCGCCCGCCATCCGCTCCTGCTCGGCGCGGATGCCGAGCAGCTCGCCGATGACGTTCAGCGCCTCGGCCGCCGACGACGAGGCCTCGCCGCCGTGCTCCAGGGCCTCCGTCACCTGCTCGCGGCCCAGCTTGGTGCCCATGATGAACAGGCCCAGCAGGACGTCCGGCAGGCCCGAGGCGATGGCCGCGCCGGCCTGGAAACCGGTCGCGACGACGTGGGCGACCACCGCCGCGGACATCATGCCGAGCTGCGCCTGCTCCAGCGGCGTCAGCCCGGCGGCGATCAGCCCCTCGTAGTGGTCGACGCGGTTCTGCGCGCCCTGCTCGCTGACCTGCACCTCGCTCAGGCCCTGGGCGGCGATCTCCACCTCCGCCTCGCGCACCGCGCGGGTGAGGGCCAGGATCGTGCCCTCGTGCCGGTTGTTGAGCAGCGCCAGCTCCTCGGAGTCGCGGCGCTCCAGCACGCTGAGCAGGTCGCCGCCGAACTGCCGCAGCTTGTCCACCAGCTCCTGCGCCTTGCGGAAGACGGAGGAGAAGCGGTAGTGCGGCACCGGCAGGGTCGCGGCGGCGGCGAGCCGGTCGAGCGAGGCTCCCGCCGCCGCCCCGCGCACCAGCGCCATCACGTCGGCCGGCGGCTCGAACAGCGGCAACGGCCGGCTGACGCCCATGATGTCGAGCGAGGCCCGGATCTTGCGCAGCCGGTCCTCGACGCGGTCCCAGTACTCCAGGAAGACGCCGTTGGCGGGGACGTGGAAGTACGGTCCCGCGACGCTGGCGTGCACCTCGCCCGCCTTCTCCAGCATCGCGCCGCCCGCGGTGAGCTCGGGGAGCCCATCGTCCTCGGGCGCCCGGCGCAGCTCCTCGTAGGTGAGCGCGGGCGTGAGGGCCCGCGGGCCGAGGTCCTCGGGCGGCCGCTCGCCGAGCAGGTCGTAGGCGAAGATGTAGAGCATCCTGGCCTCGTCGACGCTCTCGGCGGTGTACTGCCGGAAGAGCAGGTCACCCCAGTCGAGCAGGTTGTCGACGTACGCCATCACGACCGCGCGCCGGTAGGCCGGCGGACGCAGCTCGGCGATGGCGTGCGGGTCGAAGGGATCCTCCAGGTACGCCTTCAGCAGCGCGGCCCGGTCGCCCATGAGGTCGTACTGCTGGCGCAGCCGGCCGAGCAGGGCGATGCGTTCCAGCAGGCCCTTCAGCGCCGGCCCGGCCCCCGGCGGCGCCTCCAGCGCGTTGAGCGCCTCCTCGATCGGCGGCACCCCGGCGGTCGACGGCCCGCCGGACGGCAGCTCGGCGAGGTAGTCCTTCTCGGCCTGGCTCAGCTCGCGCTGGTGCTGGAAGGCGGGGGCCATCGGCTCCACCTTGACCAGGATCGCCTCCAGGTCGGCGGCCGGCTTGCTCACGTCGGCCCCTCGGCCGGCGAGCTCGGCCAGGTCGTGGCGGCAGCTCTGGACCAGCGCCTCGACGTCCGCCGCCAGGAACGGCAGGAAACGCCAGTATCGCGGCATGGTGGGGTCGAAGACGTACTCGTACCAGGTGCGGGCGTCGTCGAAGCGCTGGGCTGCGTTGAGCGCCTGGGCGATGAGCGTGGGAGCGTGGAAGAAGACCTCCCAGTAGTAGATGCCGTTGCCGCTGTTGAAGTCCAGGTGCGTGCCGGCCGGCACGCCCTGCTCCGCGGTCGACTCGGTGACCATGATCGTGGTGGCGTCGGAGACCCGCGTGCTGAAGGCCGGCAGCTCGTCGAGCTCCTGGATCTCCGGCGCGAGCAGCGCGGGCACGCCGCCCTCCAGCAGCGCCTTGTTCAGCCTGTACGCCGTGCTGGAGGTGAGCCTGATGACCTCGTGCGGCAGCGCGGCGATCTCGTACGGCCGCTGGACCTTCACCGACGATGGGTAGGTGACGTACGTGGAGCCGAGGAACAGGTAGAGGTCGGTGCTGTCGAGCACGCCGTCCAGCCCGGTCTCCCAGCCCTCGGGCAGGCCGCCCCAGTTACCGCTGACCGGGGAGAACTCCTTCATGGACGCCGGCTCTTCGCCGGGCCGCAGCACCGTGTAGTCCTGGTCGCTGAAGACGTAGCGCAGGCCCGAGCGCTGGAAGACGGCCCGGACGCGGCGGCTCATGGGCTTGGGATAGCCGGGGTCGGCCAGAGCGGCCACCTCGCCGCCCTTGAGCGTGTAGCGGACGTACTCGAGGTTCCTGGCGAGGAACAACGTGGCGTCCTTGCCGCCGGTGCCGGGGACGACGTAGGCCGCGTCGACGCCCTCGTCGGTGACGGCCGTCCTGGCCACTCCCAGGGGCTTGATGGGGGACGGCTCGCTCTGGACGTATTCCCTGGAACCGTTGCCGGACTGTCCGCGGCCCTTGCCGGGTTCCTCGCGGGTGATGGACAGGTAGGTGTGGGTGTCGTTGTTGAAGAAGTAGACGCTCTCGCCGTGGCGGAAGGGGGCGCTGACGGGGCCGGACTGCGGCAGGCCGTCCTTGTTGCCCCGCAGCGGGATCGTGCGCTCGTTCTGGCTGTCCCCGCGCCGGTAGGAGTCGCCGTTCACGAGGAAGACGTCGTCGCCGCGGATCAGGAGCGCCCCCACCGGCGTGTTGCCGATCGCCCACGGCGGCTGGAAGGTCTCCAGGGGGTTGCCGGGACTGGTGCGGCGCATCCACACGTGCTGTCCGGCCGAGTGGTAGTACTCCACGCCGTTCGCGTCGACGGCGGCGGCGTCCACCTTGTCCCACTGCGGGAAACCCTCTTTGTTGCCGTTGATCAGCTTCGGATAGCCCACGTCGATCCTGCCGAAGGGGGCACCGGAGTAGCGGTAGTAGTACGCGCCGGAGAACAGGTAGAGGAACCCGTCCTTGACGATGGCAGCGTCGACCCCGGCCTTGTCGTCGTACAGGGGGGTGGGGACGTGTCCCCAACGTTCCGCCGTCAGCGGCTTGCTGAGGCGGGTGGCGGTCGTCCGTGTCGCGGAGACCTCCACGTAGTAGGGACCGGAGCCGCTCTCGCCGGTGTTGTTGAAGAAGTACCTGACGCCGCCGGGCAGCTCGACCGCGGCGTGGATCGGGGACCACACCGGCAGCTTGTCAGGATTGCCGCTCAGCTGCCGCGGCTCCTCGCCGCTGCCCTCCGGGGCGATCGGCCGGCACAGGAAGCTGCCGCCCTTGTGGTCGACGCTCATCCACGGGTCGCTCTCGGCCCCGGCCGGCAGGGTCAGCTGGACGACCTTGGACTCCTCGATGGGCTCGGCGAAGATCTGCTCCAGCCGGGACGGCCGCACCGGCTCGGGCACGCCCTCGGCGCGGATGGCGTACAGCTCGGGGGTCAGCGCGAACGCCGACTGCACCTTCTGCGGGCCCTCCGGCTCGGCGACCGTGTAGGTGCAGGTGATCAGGATGGTGTCGTGCGTGCCGCCGTCCGGCACCGGCACGGTGGCGGACGCCTGGACGTACAGGCTGACGGCGTCGACGGGCGCGTCCAGCACGTCCTCCAGGGGCAGGACCTGCGAGGGCACCCATTCGCCGTTGAGGTTGCGGAAGGAGTAGTTGACGCGCACGCGGTACTTGGGCGGCGGCGGGGTGAGCGTACGGTTGTCGCCGCTCTGCTGCTCGGTGAGCGTGGTCTGGGCGCCGGGCTCGGGCGCGACCGCCTCGGCCGTGGGCCAGAAGACGAAGATGCGGCCGAAGGCGTGCACCGGATAGACGACCTCGGCCTCGACCTGCGCGTCGACCTTCAGCCACGGCTCCCAGGTGGCCGACAGGCGCCCGTCGTCCCTGAACTCCGCCTCGCGGCAGTAGTAGCGCCTCGGCTCGGTCCTGGTCCGGCCGAACAGCACCAGCCGCCGGACGCCCGCCTCGGCGCCGTCCGCGCGGTAGACGTAACCGCCGGCGATCGAGAGCCTGGAGACCTCGGTGTACTCGTCGAGGTAGCGCTTGTAGGCCTGCTCCACCTTCTCCTGGGTGATCTCGCCCTGCAGCAGGTCGTCCTCCAGGGCGCGGAAGGCGGGCGTCTTGGAGCCGCGCAGCTCGGGGCGCAGGTAGTTCTCCGGGTAGAGGAAGACCTTCCTGTTGGCCTCCCACAGGCGGTAGTTCTTCAGCCAGGCCCACCAGGTCCTGATCCGCCGCCTGGTCTCCTCCGGGTCCCGCCCGCCCGGGACCGTCACCCGCTCCAGGTCGAGCAGGTAGCGGTGCACGTAGAGCTGGGCGGCCGCGATGGCCTCGCGCACCCGTGAGGTGCGGCCCTGGCCGCCCATCTCGACGTCGGCCAGCAGCAGGTCGCACAGCTCTCCCGGGGTGCCCGGGGCGATCGAGACGAGGGCGTCGCGCTTGAACACGTTGATCTCGTCGTGGACGGCGGCCGACAGCGCCTCCCACTCGCCGGTGTACAGGCGCTCCATGATCCCGTAGAGGGCGGTGTTCGCGGTCGCCAGGGCGGGCGCGTCGCCGAAGGCGGGCCGCCACACGTCGGTGTAGAGCGTGGACGGGGCCTCCCCCATCCGGTCGGTGAGCGTGAACAGCTCGACCAGGCGGAGCAGGAACTCGACCTCGAAGCGGTCCTCCTCCCGCCGCACCGGTGCGGCGCTCACCGCCGCGGCCGCGATGGCCTCGGGTTCGGCGGTCAGGAGCGCGGCGTTGCGCTTGGCCCACCTGATCTCGTCGACGTCCCAGCCGAACAGGTCTCCCAGGTACGCGTACGGGTCCTGCACCACGGCCGACGGGTCCAGCAGGAAGGCGGGCAGGCCGTCCGGGTGCCGGCGGGCGAGGTCGATGAACCTGGAGATCGTGTGCACGTCGCTCAGCCGGTAGTCGGCCGTGCCGCCCCAGCGGTAGCGGAACCGCTGCGGGTAGGTGCGGTCCACCTCGTGATAGCCGCGGGAGTAGCGTACGTATTCGTCGCCCTTGCACAGGTACGTGCGGTCCTCGAAGACGAAGGCGCCGTCGACGCCGGACTCGAAGCGGCCCGGCAGGTCGCCCCAGTCGTCCCGGACGGTACGGGGGTGGCCTTCCTCCACGAACTCCAGCGCGCCCGGACGGTAACGGACGTACTGCTCGCCCTTGAAGGCGTACAGCTCGCCGGTGGGCGCGGCGAAGGCGGCGTCGATCAGCCGGTGGCCTGCGTCGGCGAAGGCGTTGCGCACCTTGCCGAACAGGGCGTTGACAGGCTGCGCGGCCGGTTCGCCGACCCGCAGGCAGAGGTCGCCCTTGATCAGGTGGACGACGCCGGCGGGACCCGGGGTGCGGAAGGCCGCGTCGAGGCCGTCGGCGAAGTCCGCGGGCGGGTCCTGCATGCGCAGATCGAAGGCGAGGCCGGGGAGGATCGCGCGGGGGTAGCCGTCGTCGGCGTACGCGTAGTCGGTGCCGGTGTAGCGGACGTACTGGTCGCCGGAGAACAGGTAGGTGTGCGCGCCGGTGACGATCGTCGCGTCCACCTTCTCCCTCTCCACGAGGTTGTTCCGGACGCGGCCGAGGACGGCGAGGTCGCGGGTGGCGGTCGCGGCGCGGGAGACGACGTGGCAGGAGCCGCCCGCGAAGAGGTAGGCGGTGCGGCCGTTGGCGATGGCGGCGTCGATCGTGCGGCCGGTGACCGCGTCGTCGAACGACTCCGGCAGGTTGGCGAAGGCCGCCTCGCGGCGCAGGTTGCCGACGATCTTCTTCGGGTAGCCGGGATCGATGTAACGGTATTCGGAGCCGGTGTAGCGGACATACCGGTCGCCGGAGAACAGGAACGTCGTGCCGTCGCCGAAGACGCAGGCGGCGTCGATCCTGGCGGTCGCGTCGTCGGGCACGAACGGGTTGGGCGACCTGCCCCACCGGTCGCGGATGACGGCGAGCGGGGCGAAGTCGTGCCCGTCATGGCGGGAGTACTGCTCGGAGAGGAAGAAGTACGTCGAGCCGTCCGGCGCGGTGAACGCCGTGCGCAGCGCGTCACCGTCTTCCCTGCTGGATGCGAGGGTGCGCTCGAACCCGGGCCAGAGCCGCTCGATCGGGCGCGGGTAGGACCAGGCGCCGGCCCGCTCGTCGTACTGCACGCAGTGCTCGCCGAGCAGCAGGAGCATGGTGTCGCCCGCGAACAGCACCGCGTCGGGCACGGAGTGTCCGGGTATGCGGTACTGCTCGGGCACCCGCCAGAAGCCCTCGTCGGCGAGCTGCGGCTCGCCGTCGGGCTCGGTGTAGTCCGTGCCGGAGTAGACGAGGTAGCGCATGCGGCCTTCCTCGTCGGGCGACTCGAAGACGTACGTCTTCGTGCCGCGCACGTACGCGAGCGCGACGTCGTCCAGGCCGCCCCAGTGCTCGGAGATGAGCCGTGGCTCGCCGTCGATGGTGAGGCCGGGGTTGGGGGCGGCGGTGTCGGCGGGGCCGGGGTCGGCGTAGGCGACGAACTGGTCGCCGCTGAACAGGTACGTCCTGCCGTCCCGGCCGACGAACGCCGCGTCCACCTTGTTGTCCTGATAAATCGTGTTACGTGGCTTGCCCCACTCCTCGGCGAGGAGGTACGGCCTGTTCAGCCGCGTGTTGACGCAGTTCGGCCCCTTGAACAGGTACGTGGTGCCGTCGGCGCCGCGCAGCACGGCGTCGAGCCCACTGCGGAACTCCTCCGGCGCCGCGCGCAGCGACCGCGGCGTACCGGTCTCCTGCGCGAACCCGAAGCCTTCGACGGCCTCGACGCCCGCGCGATGGCGCCAGCCGCCGCCGTCCTCCGCCAGCAGCTTGCCGTCCTCCAGGAACGCGCAGCTCAGCCCGCTCAACGAGGCGTCGTCGTAGCAGCGGTAGAGGCCGTCGGACACGATGTGGCAGCGGCCGGCGCGGAAGAGGTGGACGTTGCGGCGGTCGGCGAAGGCGGCGTCCACGCCGTCGAGCGTGACGTCCAGGGCCGCCATCCCGGGCTCCCGCGACAGCGCGGACAGCGCGGCCGGATAGCCGTCCTGCACGTGGTCGAGCTCCGTGCCCAGGTAACGCACGTACTGGTCGCCGGAGAACAGGTAGGTGTAGTGGTTGTCCACCTTCCTGCCGTCGATCTCCTCCGTCACGGTCCTGGTCAGCGCGGCGTCCACCAGGCCCGTCCGGGCGATCCTGTTGACCACGTTGCCCCAGTACGCCGGGACGGAGGCCGGGTAGCGGTCGTCGGCCCTGGTGTAGTCGCCACTGGAGAAGCGGATGTACCGGTCGCCGGAGAAGACGTAGGTCCGGCCGTCCTTGCCGACGAAGGCGGCGTCCACCCAGGTGAAGGGCAGCAGGCTGTCCCAGTGGCCGTCGATCGTGCGCGGCTCCGACCACCAGCGGTGCCGGGCGTCGGACACCACGAAGCTGTTGCCGGCGAAGAGGTACGTGCGGCCGGTGCCGTCGGTGAAGACCGCGTCGATGACCGCGAAGCGGGGGTCGTCGGCCAGCGAGGCGGGCAGGTTCCACCAGTTGTCGGAGACCGGCTTGGGGTAGCCGGCATCCGGGGTGGCGTAGTCCCTGGTGGAGTAGCGGACGTGGAAGTCGCCGCCGTCGGCGTGCACCTGGATGTGCAGCGGGTTCCTGCGGAGCGTCAGCGCGATGCCCTGCTCGGTGCCGACGTGCCACGTCCGGTACTCGTCCGTGCCCTCGGAGGTGACGGTGGCCTTCTCGGCCAAGGTCAGGCCGTGCTCCAGGAAGTGGCGGCGCAGCGCGGGCGACAGGCGGCCCTCGTTCAGCTCCGGCTCCTGGGCGAGCGGCACGTCGAACAGGTGGCCACCCTGGCCGAACAGGTACGTCTTTCCGTCCATCACGAAGGCGGCGCCGACCTTGCGCAGCCCTCCCCAGTCGCCGGCGATCCTACGCGGGTAGCCGAGGTCGACGACGGCGTAGTCGGCGCCGGAGTAGCGGATGTACCTCTCGCCGCTGAACAGGTAGGTCTTGCCGTCCATGCCCACGAGCCCGGCGTCCACGGCGCCGCCGGCCAGCACGTCGGCGACCTTGCCCCAGCGCTCGGCCGTCGGCTGCGGCACGCCGCCGCCGGAGGCGGCGAAGGAGACCGTCCTGCCGTCCTTGAACAGGTGCACCATCCCCGAGACGGGCTCGGTGAAGGCCGCCTCGACGCCGGTGTGGAACTCGCCGGGCAGACGGGCGAACTCGGTCTCGATCCGCCGCGGATAGCCGTCGTCCACCCGCACGCCGTCGTTCTCCACGCTGTCGGTGTAACGGACCACCTGGTTGCCGCGGAACAGGTACGTCCTGCCGTCGGGGCCGGTGAACGCGCAGTCGAGGCTCTGCGCGCCGTCGAAGGCGTTGCGGATGCGGCCCCACCGGGCGGAGATCGGCTGCTCCTGCCCGCCGATCTCGAAGTAGCGGCCGCCCGCGAACAGGTGGACATGCCCGTCCACGTCCTGGAAGGCCGCGTCGAGCGCCCCGGTGAACGCCTCGGGCAGCGGCGTGTCGTGGCCCTCCGCCTGCCACCACTCGGTGACGCCGCGCGGGTAGCCCTCGTCGACTGTCGTGAAATCGGGGCTCGAGTATCGGATGTACTGGTCGGCGCAGAACAGGTAGGTCTTGCCGTTCTCGTCCACGTACGCGCTGTCGATCCGGCGCGGGGCCTCGAAGTTGTTCCTGACCTTGCCCCACAGCTGGTCGCGGGGGGCCCAGCGGATGCTGCCCGGCTCCTTGACGAACAGCCGCGACACCTCCCGTTCGGGGACCTCGTCACCCTCGTTCCGCTCGACGGCGCGGCCGACGATCCACTCGGCGCCGCCGGGGAAGGCGAAGGCGGCGTCGACCCGGGTCAGCCCGGTGAACCGGGGCGACAGCTCGGTCAGCGCCTTGGACCTGGGGTCGAGCAGGGCGTACGTGTCGGCGGAGTAGGCCCAGTAGACGTCGCCGGCGAACACGTAGATATGGCCGTCGGAGCTGCGCAGCACCGCGTCGACGACGTCGACGCCCGGCGGCAGGGCCAGGGGTTCGGGGTATTTGCCGGTCAGGTCCTGGTCGTGGAAGGCGACGGCGACCTCGGTCTCGTCCATGCCGAGCTTGCCGGCCAGCAGCGCGAAGCGGCGGATGCGCTCGTAGGCGGCCTGGAAGTGCGGATCAGACAGCCGCCGGGGGACGGCGATGACCGGCGGGATGAGGATCTCCATCGCCTCGGGCAGCCCGCCGGCGACGCCCGCGCAGATCGCCGCGGCGCTCTCCTGAGGCACGCCGAACGCGTCGGCCAGCGCGGAGGTCAGCGCCTCCTGCTGCTGCCCGGCGCGGCTCTCCAGCGTGGCGGTCACCTCCTCGACCGCCTCGGCGAGCGCCACGGCGACCGCGTGCAGCAGGAAGAACACGTCCCGCTCGAAGTCCTCCAGC
This sequence comes from Nonomuraea sp. NPDC051941, assembly GCF_044593615.1. NCBI lineage: Bacteria > Bacillati > Actinomycetota > Actinomycetes > Streptosporangiales > Streptosporangiaceae > Nonomuraea > Nonomuraea sp. NPDC051941. Next base: position 67,156 of record NZ_JBIUCF010000027.1, on the reverse strand, counting down.
CCCTGCAGGGCGAAGCTGACGACGTTCGCCGGGTTGGCGAAGAAGGGGACCGCCTCGCGCGGCACGGACAGGCCGTCGGTGAGGTGTCCCTGCGCGATCAGCTTCTCGACGACCAGGCCCTGCTGCTCGTCGTCGAAGCCGAGCTCGCCCAGCGCCTCCAGGTGGATCCGGTACGGCCGCTCGTCCTGCGCGCACTCGGCGACCCGCCGGGCCACGACGCCGGTCTCGGCCGCGGTGAACCCGTCGCCGAGCGTCTCCACCTCGGCGACCGGCCAGCCGTCGCTCAGATAGACGCCCTCCATCGCGGCCATCGCCCGCTGCGCCATCGCCAGGTCCGCGACCTCGGTGAAGTCCTCGGGGGTGAAGGTGTAGAGCTCGGCCTCCAGCTCGCCGATCTGCCGTTTCGCGGCGTCGAGCACGGCGTTCCGGTGCGGGTGGAATTCCGGCGGCAGCGCGAAGTCGGCGGGCCGGAGCGCGGCCAGCGCCTGCTTGTTCAGATAGCGGCCGTTCTCGTCGATGTAGCCGTTGAAGCGCAGCCCGTCCATCAGCCGGGCCAGCCGCGCCTCGCTGAGCCGCAGCCCCGTGAGGAGCCCGGGGTCGAGGACGAGCGGCTCGGCGCGGAAGGCGTCGATGCGCCGGCGCAGCAGGGTGAGCACCTCGGGGGCGACGTCGGACAGGCCGGCGTTGACGCGGAACGCCTCGACGTTCTCCTCGTCGGCGAAGAACGCCGGATCCTGGACGGCGCCCTCCTCGTCGACGTACCCGTGGTAGATCAGGTTGTCGTACAGCTCGTCGAGCTGGCCCTGGGACAGGTTGCCGACCGTGGCCAGATCGGAGGGGTAGAAGGACGAGGTGCCGTTGCCGACGCTGTTGATCAGCTTGAACAGCGCCTCCTTGAACGACGCGAAGTCCCGCTCCAGGTTCAGGGCGTAGTCGGTCTCGGGCATGCCCTCGGTGACGAGCGTGCCGTCGGCACGCAGCCGTCCGCTGAAGACGAGCTGCGCACGGATCTTGCCGGCCAGCCGCTCACCGAGCCCCAGTCCGATGAGGTCGTCGTCGACGATCATGCCGAGGGAGGTGATCGCCTCGTGCGCGGCCACGGCCACCGTGTCCGGGTCGAGGCGCAGCAGCCGGGCGTCGCGTTCCGACACCACCGCGCCGGTGTGGGTCGCCAGCACGTCGTGTACGGCCTGCGCGGCCCGCGGCCCGAAGCGCTCGCCCTCGAACATGGCCGGCTCCATGGCCACCGCCTGGAACCGCTGGTCGAGGCCCTCCAGCACCGCGAGCCGGTCATCCCCGCCGGACGCGCCGGGCCCACTGGACCCGCTGGACCCGCTGGACCCGCTCCCCAGGATCTCGGCCAGTTCCTGGGCGCCGAAGCCGCCGTCCTGCATCCACCGGGCGACCGCGAGCAGCGTCTGGGCCAGCCACAGGCCGGAGGCGGGGTCGCCGCCCTCCAGGATGCGGTAGCAGTCCTGCGTCTTCGGCTCGACCCCGCCCAGGAGGGAGAACGTGGAATACCGCCACAGCGAGGGGTCGCTCTCCAGCACCCCCAGCAGGTCGAACAGCTCCCCTGCGGACATGCCGAGCGCCGAGGTCAGCCTGCCGGTCCGCCGCAGCAGCGCGATCTGTGACGACCCGATCGGACCACGGTCGAAGGGGCTCGGCTCCAGGGCGCTGTAGCGGTCGCGGTAGCGCCGCACGGTCTCCACGATGTCGCTCTCGGAGGTCCCGATCCCGATGGCCAGCTTGCGTCGGTACTCCTTGTTGTGCGGGCTGAGGATGTCGCCCGACATCGCGGGCAGCTCCTCGGGCACCGGCTCGACCTCCGCCACCAGCCCGCACACCGCGTCGACGGTGAGGTCGTAGCCCTGCCGCAGGTGCACGGCGAGCGCGGTGATCCGCAGTGCGGCCGCGTCGAGCGTGCCCCCGCAGCACGTGGTCAGGACGCGATCGAGGTCGCTGAGGCCGAGCCCGGTCCACCTGGCCAGCCGGACGATCCGGCTGATCCGGTCGTACCAGCCGGAAGTGGCCCCCTCCAGCCGCGTGCCGTCCGGCGACATGGTGACCGGCTCGCTGCCCTGGTTGACGTACGAGTCCTTGGGCGGGCGCACGAGGTCGTCCGGCTCGCCGAGCAGCTCCCGCAACTGCAGCGCCGACAGGCCCGTCGTCTGCTTGAATCGTTCCACATCCGCGAGCGAGCTCAGCGGATCCTGCGGTGCGAGCCCGTAGAACGCCTTGATCCCCGCCTCGTCCGCCGGCGACGTCAGATGCGTGACGGCCTCCGCGGACAACCCCAGGAACAGCCGGGCCACCGTGTCGGCGTCGGCGACCGGAGCGAAGATCTGGTAGAGCTCGTCCGGTCCGGTCCTGAGGTGCCGGAGGTAGGTCTTGAAGCGCTCCTCGTCCAGCGAGAACGGCATCCCGAACGGGTACTTCAGCCGCTGCCGCATCCGCTCGTACGGCTGGTCCCCGGCGAGCCTCTCCAGCAGTTCGATGACGATGTCCAGGTAGGGAGCCTCGCCGAAGGTGTTCTCCCCGTCCAGCAGGACCCTCTTCAGGTCGGCGCGCCGGTCGTCGCCGAGCAGCGACGGCTGCTCCAGAACGGTCTCGAGCAGCCCCAGGAGATCCGCGAGATAGGCCCCCGGCGAGTAGACCGTCCTGGCCTCGTCCTCCTGCCGATGATCGAGATTCGTGTCGTCGAACAGTTCCTCGTAGCTCGGGATCGGCTCGTTGCCCGCCATGCGTCCCCCCTCAGAGAAGCCTGTGTAGTCCGGACCGACTCCACAGAGCGGCCCGCGCCCTCACAGATACAAGCGCAGAAACCGCGCCACGAATATGGCGACAAAGCCACCTGTGCTCACCCGGCTCAGCGGTGGACCATTCCTCCCGTCGCCGGTTCGCGCGCGCGACAAGTCACCGGATGCGATGAAGCTGCGCGCGATCGTCGACCGGACCCTGGGCATCAGGGAGCCGCAGCTCAGAGAAGCGCGCCACGAATGTGGCGGACAGGGAACCTTTGCACGCTCGGCCAGAAGGTGGACGATCGATCGGTCATCAGGCAGGGGGAGCCTTGAGCAGAATGGCTGGGGGGTCATGAAAAAGAAACCGACCATCGGCGCGACCAAGAACAAGCGTCAGCGCAGGCGAACGATCGGCGGACCAGAAAAGATCACGCCTGGCATATCCGACATGTCTGACTTGCCTATCACGAAGCGTGACGTGTCCGTCGCCTCCGCACCGATCTCCACATCGACGCCGCCGGGCTGGCAGAAGTTCACCGAGAAGCCCGACCCGGCCACCGCCAAGGTGGTGGCGAAGGCGCTGCAGGACAATGCGTTCTCCGCGCCGCGCATGGCCGAGATGCTGGCCCAGCGCTCGGCGCATGAGCGCAGCACGATGTCGCGGCTCATCGTGACGCAACTCAGAGGCAACCTCGCCCTCGACTTCCTGAAGGCGACCGCCGGGGTCCGTCTCGTCAAGCCCAAGACGCCGCAGAAGCAGCCTGAGGGCGATCGCGCGCCGGGCCGCAACGAATCGTTCGAGGCGCTCGACCTCGCCACGCCGGTCAAGAGCACCGTCGACCTGGTCGAGCTCGCGAAGCGGACCGACGACGCGGACGACGCCTCGTCGATCGCCTACCTCAAAAAGGCGTTGGCTGACATCACCTTGATCAGCAGCGGCAAGGAGCCGTACTCGGAGCTGCGCCGCACGGCACTCAGGAAGGTGGCGGCCCCCGCGCAGGAGCACATCGTCAAGCAGGTGGGCTTCCGTACGGCGGGCAGCAAGCGCACCGGCCAGAGTAACCTGACGACCCAGCACGACGTCGAGTCCAGCTACTGGCGCACGTCCTTCGGCGAAGCCCTGGAGGACTTCGCCGAGAAGCTGCAGGCGGACCACAAGCTGCAAGAGGGCGACATCCTGGTCAACAGCCCGCGAGTGCTGCGCAAGCTCGAAATGGTGCTGGACCCGAAGGTGCTGGCCAAGCTCGAGATCCGGCCGCTCAAGGGAGATACGGGCATCAGCGTGCTGAGGGGCGCCAGCGACCCCTCCTTGAAGTGGAAGGAGATCCTGGAGGGGATCGGCGCGACGCCGTCGGCGTACCAGCTCTACGAGCTCATGGACGCGGGCAAACCCTCGCTTCCGCCGAACTTCACCGTCGACGCGCACGCCGACCTCGCGCAGCTCATCACTTCCAGCGCGTTCTCCCGTCTGCAGGACACCGCGCGCGGCAAGGGCGAGCTGGCGCCGGTGTGCGCCATGGTCGAGCACCTCCTGCTCGGCCTCACCGACAAGCTCGGCCCGGACCGCCGCGACGCGCTGACCGCCGACGCCCTGCGCTCGCTGAGCCGGCTCCTCGACATCGTCGTCGAGGAGCCGAACCCGTCGACGGCGTTGCGCGCGGTCGACCTCATGATGGACGAGATCGCCGTCGTGCTCGCCGCTGCCAAGAACTACGGACGTGTCGACTATTGGAAGACGATGCAGGACGTCCTGCTGAAGCGGGCGCCGAGCATCGCGCCGTACGTCGGCAGGGAGATCGAGCTCAGCAGCCACCTCATGACCAGCGGCATGGACGCGCTCGGGACGGCGCTGTACATCGCGCTGTCGTCGCGGCGCACCGACCAGGTCTCGCGGCCCACCGAGGGCATCGACTACTTCGAGACCGGGATGCTGCTCGGCAACCTCAAGAAGGGGGAGATAGCGAAGCCGCGCGAGGATGTCATGGTCGCGGCGCTGAACCCGAGCACGCCCTTCGAGTCGTCACCGGCGAAGACCCTCGTGGATGGCGTGCTCAAGAGCCTGAAGACACGCAAGCGGGATGACCCGCCGTTCGCGCTGATACTCGACACCACCGTCGAGGACGGGCTCGACCCGTCCACCGGCCGGACCCGGCTCGACGAGGTGCTCAACGGCCTGAAGGACGCCATCGCCGACGGCAGCCTCGAGGTGTTCCTGTGCAAGAGCTTCCAGAAGTACGCCTCCTTCGGCACCGGCAAGGTCGCCGCCGGCGACCTCACGGTGTTGTCGAAGCAGGACGGCTACGCATCCCAGCGCACGCAGGCTGAGGCGCGGCTGCAGGAGCTCGACCTCGATCTCGCCCGGCATGACGAGGGACAGCTCGTGATACACATGCTCAAGCACGGCAACCAGGACGAGCAGGCGCTGATGCGCAGCGCCTCCGGTAACGCCGAGTTCGTGAACAGGTTCTGCTGGCCGGTCACGCATACGGACCTGGGGTCTCCGTACGTGGACGGCATCCCCCTGCTCCTGCGCTCGAAGCCCGAGGGCGAGATCGCCGCGCTGTTCCAGAAGCTCGCCCTGGTCGACTGGCGCGGCAGCTTCTCGTTCCTGCGGACGTCGTTCGTCGACCTGATCCCGGGGCCGTGGGGAACACCGACAGAAGGTCAACAAGAGGACTGGTACACGCGCATCAACACCGGCCACGAGTCGAAGCAGGCGATGGTCGAGTACTTCTACGCGCTCGGCCACCTGGCGACCGGCATGCCCCCTGGCGAGAAGAAGCCGACGACGGAGGTCAGCCTGACCCTGAAGGGCGTGAAGGACCACTGGAAAGCGCTGGGCGGCGTCAAAGACGAGGCCGATGCCGACATCGCGCGGTACCGGGCCAGCATCATGGCCTCGTACTGCGCGTTCGCGTGCCAGAACGCGCGGTACAAGCCGGACGTGCTGCCGATGCTCCTCACGTTCTTCGCGACGCCGACGACCGGCGTCTCGATGGAGACCCGGCGCTATCTCGCCGGCGAGCTGATCGCGATGACGAATTTGACAGGCGTGAAATCCCTCGATCTCGACGCCCTCACGGTCCTGGGTGCGCAGGCGAAGGATTTCACGATGCCAGGCATGGAAACGCTCGACGCGACCGGCGCCCTCGCTGCGCTGCGTCGCGCGGCGGAGGTCCTCCCCAGCTGGTCGATGAAGCCCTTCGCCCAAGTACTCAAGGACAAGCTCCAGCTCAAGCCCGAGCCCCGCGACGATTCGGAGGAGGAACACCGGATGCGTGATCTCATCGACCGAGCCCTCAAAGCCTGAGGCCGGCGGGCGGTCAGCCGGTCGATCACGATACCCGGGACGCCGCGAGATCGACACCCGGCGCACGACAGGCGTCCCGCGTGTCATCGCCCGTCTCGGAGAGCGACCGCCTCGGCGCGAGACAGTACCTGCTCCAGTTGTGCCGGATCGGCCGCGCCGCCCGCCGACAGGACGGTGCCGGTGCGGTCGGTCACCACGACGTACGGCGGCCACGGGATGTCGTTGCGGTCGAAGACCTCCGGGTCCACGATCACGGGCAGCCCGGCGCCACCGTATCCCTCCACCGCGCTGACCAGCGCGACATCCAGGCGGTCGGCTGTCGCGACGAACTCCGGCAGCATCGCCTTGCACAACCCGCACGCCGGCGAGACCAACGCGTACATCGTCCGGTCGCCTGCCGGCTCCGGCCTGCCGTTGAGCGCGAAGCGCGTGCCGGGACGCGGCCCGTACGAGGCTCTCTCCGCACGTAGCAGCCGCGCGGGCAGGAAGGACAGCCCGAGCAGGACCGCCGCCACCGGAAGCTGGACGGGCGCGAACGCGACCGGCCCGGTCAGAGCCGCCGTCACCGCGAGGACCAGCAGCAGGCCGGTACGCAGCAGCGTGCCGGCCCCGACGAGGTCGCGGCCGCCGAAGCACCCGCAGTCCACGGCCATCCGGCGCCGCATCACGGAGGCCATGGCCGCCAGGAACGCGGCGAACAGGACCGCCGCCACCACGGCGCCCCACCGCCGGCCGCCTGGAGCGAGCAGCAGCCCGCCGGCGGCCAGCTCGGCCACGAGCACGCCCACCGCGGCCGGCCGGGCCAGGCTGCCCGGCAGCACCTGGTAGCCGGCCACCGACCGGGCGAAGCCGGGCACGTCCCGCAGCTTGACCAGCGCCGCGACCAGCAGCACCGCGGTCACGGCGAGGTACGCCGACTCGGCGACGATCATGGCACCGTCTGGTGGTAGGCCGAGGCCTGCAGCTCGTACATGCCGGCGTACAGGCCGTCGCGTTCCATCAGCTCGGCGTGCGTGCCCTGCTCGGCGATCGCGCCGCCGTCGAGCACGTAGATGCGGTCGGCGTAGCGGACGCTGGCCAGCCGGTGGGTGATGAGCACGACGGTGCGTCCGGCGGCGTGGCCGCGGATCCGCTCGAACAGGGCGTGCTCGGCACGGGCGTCCAGGGCCGAGGTCGGCTCGTCGAAGATGACCAGCGCGGCATCGTCGCGGTAGAAACCGCGTGCCACGGCGATGCGCTGCCACTGGCCGCCCGACAGGTCGTGGCCACCCCGGAAGCGGCGGTCGAGCAGCGCGTCGTAGCCGTCGGACAGCCGTGCCACCACCTCGTCGGCACCCGCCGCGGCGGAGGCGGCGGCAAGCCGATCCTCCTCCAGGGGGTGCCCCATGACGATGTTCTCGCGGACGGTGAGCGGCCAGCGCGTGTGATCCTGGGCGATCACGGAGATCCGCCGCCGCAATGCGTCACCGTCGAACGCGTCGAGGTCCACGCCGTCCCAGCGGATCGTGCCCTCCTGCGGCTGGTACAGCCCGGCCAGCAGCTTGGCCAAGGTCGTCTTGCCCGAACCGTTCTCGCCGACCAGGGCTATGACCTCGCCCTGGCCGACCGTCACGCTGACGCCTGACAGTGCGGGCCGGTCGGCTCCGGGGTAGGTGAACGTGACGTTCTCGGCCGTCAGCAGGCTGAACGGCGCCGGCTCGGCAGGGGTTGCCGGCGGCGGGGGGACGCGCTCCCGGGCGATCTCGCAGAAGGCCAGGTAGTCGCCGAAGTAGAGGCCTGCCTCGTAGAGCCGGTTCATGGTCTGGATCAGGGCGGTGAGCGACACCTGCCCGGTCCTGATCGCCAGCACGGCCGCGCCGGCCACTGACAGCGGGATCACGCCGATGGCCAGCAGCACGCCGAGCACCACGTACACGCCGGCCGTGGCCAGGCCGGTCAGCAGGTCGCCGCCCGCCTTGGTCGCGGCCCGCCGCCGTGCCACGTCGAGTTGGACGTCCTGTTCCAGGTCGGCGACCTTGGCGTACTGGCCGAGCAGGAAGTCTCGGAGCGTGAACGCCCGCACTTCGGCGGCGGGCTGCCGTTCGGCCATCAGGTCCGACAGCATGAACTTGCGCCGCCGCGCGGCGGACAGCCGGTAGAACGCCTGGTAGCCCAGCCGCGCCATGCGTACTGCGGCCCATCCCGCCGGCACGGCGGCGACCAGCAGCAACGGCATGAGGACCGGGTGCAGCAGGCCGAGCGCCACGGCCGAGGCCAGCACGCCCACCGCGCCGGTGACCGCGGCGATCGTCGTCTCCACCACGGTGGCGGTGTCGGGCACGCCGCTGTCGCGGGCCCGGCGCATCGCGTTGTGGAAGTCGTGGTCGTCGAACGCGGCCAGCTCCACCCGGGTGGTCAGCTCGAACAGGCGGGTCTCGGCCAGCCGTTCGACCAGCGGTTTGAGCCTGGCCTGCGCCCATCCGGCACCGGCCAGCAGCGCTCCGCGCAACCCGGTGGCGGCGGCCACGAGCAGCAGCGAGGGCAGCGCGGTCCATACCCGATCGGGTGTGGGACCGGCGGCCAGCAGCGAGGCCAGCACGTCGGAGGTGGCCACCAGGCCGAAGACCGTGAAGACGCCGGCCGCGAGGTTGCCCGCCAGGGCCACGACCGTGTCGCGGGGACTGGCCTCCCACGCCATCCGCAGCGCGGCGGCCACCAAGGACGGCAGCCTGCGGGCGATCGTGCCGAGGGTGGCGGTCAGCAGGTGCTCGTCGTGGCTCTCCCAGTACGCGACCATGAGCCCTGAACGGTCGTCCGGGACGCTCGTCCTGCGTCGGCGACGCCAGAGCCTCACGCGAGGGCGCCGTTCGGAAACCGGCGCGCCAGAGATCCCCCCATCACGCACGTCAATCTAGAAGATCCAACTCCCACTGTAAAGGCGCATGTAAACACATTTTTGGCTGTTACGGCTACCTCTGGACATGCTTCCGGATATATGCACATAATGCGTCCGTTTGCTTGCGACGCGGGAACATCTAACCGGTTCCCGGTCGCAGGCGGAGCGCGGGAAAGGTGCCTACCGGCGCCATCCCGAGGCTCGGATCCCTACATCGGCCGCCCATAGGTGGCCAAGGAAGGAGCCCTCATGTCGGTCCTCGCCCTGGAGCCCCGCGACGCCGGAGTCCTGGAGTACGAAGACCTCGCCGTCGACTTCGAAGGCGAGCTGAACAAGCTGCTCCACGGCCCCCAGGCCTGCGTCAACACCTGCAAGCGTACGGTCTGCAGCAGCTTCCCGTGCTGCCCGTCCATCGTGTGAAGCACCTGATCCCACGCGGTCAAGCGTGGTGACGAGAGGTGCTGGGGAAAGGCCGTCGGCGGTGCTCTGATGGCCTTTTTCTCATATCAGGCCGATGCGCTCCGTTATCGAGGGATGACCGTGGACTTTAATGTGCTCGACCGCCTTACCCAATTTGCAGAGTCGAATGGTAGGGAAATATACGAGGACGACACGTGGATCAGCGTTCACGACCCTCACCACGACATTCCGTTGCAGGGCTGGAAAATCCACATTTCCGCACGTCCCGGCACCCTCAACGGCACCCTTGACCGCGCGTTGCCGATCCTGGCCGGCACCGGCTGCGCCTTCAAGGTCGCCCGCTCCACCCACAGGCTCATGGAGCTCAACTCCGGCGACGTCGACCCGGGAGCCGTGGGCAAGGCCATGACGGTCTACCCGGAGCAGGACGCGGTGGTCGAACTGGGCCACGCCCTCGCCGACACCCTGTCCGGGCTGTCGGCCCCGCGCATCGTCAGCGATCGGCGGGTCCGCCCCGACGCTCCGGTGTACTACAGGTATGCCCCGTTCGCCCCGCAGTACCGCGTGGACGAGAACGGCGACTTCGAGCTGATCGTGATCGGGCCGGACGGCGAGCAACTGCCGGGCGCGGCCGGCCCCGAGTTCACCTGCCCGCCCTGGGCCACCGACCCGTTCCGTCCCACGGAGCCTGCCGGGGCCGGCCCGTCGGAGCCTGACGAACGGCCGTCGCCGGGAACGCTGGGAACGCTGGGAACACTGCCGCCCGCGCAGACAATTGGGCAGACAACCGGGCAGGCCGCCGACGGCGGCGGCGGGCGGCTCATCGGCGGCCGGTACCGCGTGACGTCCGGCGTCGTGCGTGGCCCGCGCGGAAACGTCTACCGCGCCACCGACGCCGCCGGGCGGCGGGTCGTGGTCAAGGAGGCCCGCGCGTACGTCGGGGAGAACGTCGAGGGCTGGGACCTGCGGATGTACCTCCGCAACGAGCTGCGCGTCCTGCAGGCGCTCACGGGCGTGGCAGGCGTTCCGGAGCCGATCGACCACTTCCGGCACGGCGAGGACGAGTTCCTCGTCATGACCGACGCGGGCAGCCGCGACCTCAACCGATTCGTCGCGGAGAACGGCCTGTTCACCGAGGAGCCCGCCACCGGCGAGCGCGACCTCGGCACACTCGCCGTCCGGCTGCTGGAGGTGATCGACGCGGTGCACGCGCACGGCGTCGTCATTCGCGACCTGTCGCCCAAGAACGTCGTGCTCGGCGAGGACGGCCGCTGCACCCTGATCGATTTCGGCAACAGCAGGTACGACGGGCTGCAGCTGCCCGGCTGGAGCCGCGGCTACAGCGTTCCCGACCAGCACACCGACCGTGCCTCCGTGCCCGCCGACGACTACTTCTCGCTGGGCGCCACCCTGTTCTTCGCGGCCACCGGGATGAACCCGATCATGATCGGCCCGGACCCGGTCCGCAACGTCGAGCGCACGCTCATGTGCCTGGCGGGGATGTTCCCGGACGTCACGACGGGCGTCCTCGGCCTGCTGCCCGGCCTGCTGAGCCTCGACCCCGCCGACCGCACCGCCGCCGCCGCCGAGCTCAGACCCGCCCACGGACCGGCTCCTGCCGACCGGCCGCGCCCCGTACCGGCCGTGACCGGCCTCGGCGACGGGCAGCCCGCCACCGAACAGCCGCAGGCGGGACGGTGGAAGCTGCCCTCCCCGCCCAGGCTCACCGGGGAACTGCTGTCCAAGGCGCTCGACCACACCGTGCGCGAGTGCGCGGCCTTCGCCGAGCAGCTGATGGCCGCGCCCGAGGACGCCCGCCGGGAGAGCCCGCCGGTGACCAACGTCTACGGCGGCAGTGCCGGAGTCGGCATGGAACTGCTGCACCACCCGGAGGCCAAGGCCGTGGCCGCCGACCTGGCCCGGTGGACGGCCCGCGTGATGCCGCCCGCCAAGCTCCCGCCCTCGCTGTACTTCGGCCGTACCGGCACCGCGCTGTTCCTGACCGCGGCCCGTCTGAGCGCCGCGCCGGATCTGGCGGCGCCGGCCCCCGTCACCATCGACGGCCCGCAGCGGGCCGACCAGGCACACGGCGTGGCAGGCATCGGCTCGGGCCATCTGGCCCTGGCCGCCATCGACCCCGGCGATGCCCGGCATCTGCGGATCGCCGCCGAGTGCGCCCGGCTGCTGATCGCCGGTGAGGTCACGCGGTCGCAGGACGCCGTGGCACCCGCCCAGCCCGGCTCCGGCGTGTCGGTCGACACGGCGTACGCCCACGGAGACGCGGGCTGCGCGGACTTCCTGCTCTCCTACCACGCGGCCACCGGCGACCGAGCGGCGGGCGAGGCGGCCCGGGAGCGGCTGGCGGCGCTGGCCGTCCAGGCCGAGGCGCTGATCGGCGAATTGCACGGCCCGGATGCCCGAGCCATGGGGGCCTCCTGGTGCCAGGGCATGTCGGGCATCACCGGCACGCTGGCCCGCGCGGCCCGCGCGTACGGCGAGGACCGCTACCTGGAGCTGGCCGAGCGGGGCGCGCGGGCGTGCCTGGTCGTCGCCCCGCAAGCCTGGGTGGTCTCTCAGTGCTGCGGCCTGGCCGGCATCGGCGAAGCGCTGATCGACCTGGCGATGGTCACGGGCGATGACGACTACTGGCGCCACGCCGAGGACATCGCCGAGCAGATGCTGGTACGGGCCGGCGGCGAGCCGGCGCAGCCGGTCTTCCCCGGCAACGACCTCGACAAGGCGGCCTACACCTGGAGCACCGGCACCGCGGGCGTCCTGTCGTTCCTGCGCCGCCTCGACCGCCGCTCGGGAACGCGGCTGTGGACGGCCGACTGGCAGCTGCCCGAATCGGACCGGGCAGCGCAGAACGGGAGAGAGAACTAGAGGACCGCGCCGGCCCCGCCAGATCAGCATTGCCGCGCTGGGGGCAGAGCGAGTGCCGCGGATCCCTCGAGGTAGGCGGAGTGGCGGCGACCGGCTTTCAGGAGTGCCCGATGATTCGATGTGGCCGGTACGGGGCCTCCAGGCGGGCCGCCTCCTCTTCGCTCAGGGACACCTCCACCGCCGCGATGGCATCGTCCAGATGACCCACCTTGCTCGCCCCGACGATCGGCGCGCTCACACCAGGTCTCCCGAGCAGCCATGCGAGCGCAAGCTGCGCCGGAGGCAGTCCTCGTTCGTCGGCGACCGCGCGCAACACGTCGACGACGTCGAAGTCCGCGTCCTCGTACATGCTGTCGGCCAGCGGGTCGCTGCCGGATCGGACCGTGCGCCGCCGGCCGTCGCGGTGGCGGCTCCCGGTGAGCAGTCCGCGTGCCAGCGGGCTCCATGGGATGGCGCCCACTCCCTGGTCCAGGCAGAGCGGGAGCATCTCTCGCTCCTCCTCCCGGTACACGAGGTTGTAGTGGTTCTGCATCGACGCGAATTTGGTCCAGCCGGCCGCCTGAGCGGTGTGCTGCGCCTTGGCGAACTGCCAGGCGTACATGCTGGAGGCGCCGATGTAACGCGCCTTGCCGGCCCGCACCACGTCGTGCAGGGCCTCCATGGTCTCCTCGATCGGCGTCTCGTCGTCCCAGCGGTGGATCTGGTACAGATCGACGTAGTCGGTTCCGAGCCTGGTCAGCGAGGCGTCGATGGCGGACAGCACGTGCTTGCGGGACAGCCCTCGGTCGTTCGGGCCCGGCCCTGTCGGGAAGTAGACCTTCGTGGCGAGAACGTAGTCGTCGCGGCGGGCGAAGAGCTTGCCGAGCAGCCGCCCGGTGATCTCCTCGCTCACGCCGTCGGAGTACATGTCGGCGGTGTCGAAGAACGTCACACCGGCCTCGACCGCGCGCCGCACGATCGGCTCGGCCGCGTCCTCGCGCAGCATCCACTCCCGAGAACCCGGATCGCCGTACGTCATCATGCCCAGGCAGATCCGGGAGACCTGCAGTCCTGACGAGCCCAGCTTCACGTATTGCATGTCGTCTTACCTTCCTGTGAGAGCGCGGTCTTCACCGGAGGCCGAAAGTTCCCGACGGAGCGGCGAACACGCAGGCGACCAGCATGGCGGCCGGCCGGCCCGTCGATGCCGGGCGGCATGACCCCTATCGTCGGCCAGCCCGTAATTTAGGAGAATGGCGAATCGAAAGATCAGACCCGAGCGGGCATACGAATCCAAGGGGATCGACGCCCTCGACCTTCGTATCCTCGCCGAGCTGCAGGTCGACGCCAGAGTGAGCTTCGCCGAGCTGGGCCGCCGGGTCGCCCTGTCGGCCCCCGCGGTGGCCGACAGGGTGCAGCGGCTGGAGGAGACCGGAGTGATCACCGGCTATCACGCCGAGGTCGACCCGCGGGCCCTGGGCTTTCCGGTCACCGTGATGGTTCGCATCCGCCCGGCGCTCCGGGAACTGCACCGCATCTCCAAGATCGCCCAGGAAGTTCCCCAGATCGTCGAGTGTTACCGGATGACGGGCGACGACTGCTTCTACTTCACGATGCACCTGCGGGCGGTCGACGAGCTCGAACCGATCCTCGACCTGTTCACCCCGTACGGTCACACGACCACGTCTCTCATCCACACCGCGCCCGTACCACGCCGCCCCCTGCCCCTGGAGTGATGCTCGGGCTCCCGAATCCAGTGGAGCGTTGATCGGCGACCGTCCTCACGGAAACGGTGACGAAACAGCTCCTGCTCTATTACTGGCCCCCATGACGTACCGAACTTCACTGGCGGCGCTGGCCCTGGCGCTGGCTGGGTTGGTGGCGCATCCTTCCGCGGCGAGCGCCACCTCGAACCCCGTGTCTTCCGTGCAGTGGAAATCCTGTCCGGCCTACTCCGATGAGGTGATCCGCGGCCTGGGCGTGGCGGAGGACAAGGTCGCGGCCTTCCGCTCCTTGATGAAGCGCCTGGAGTGCGGGACGGTCAGCGTCCCGCTGAACCACCGTGACCCCGGCGGGCGAAAGATCGACATCGCGGTGACCCGGCTGGCCGCCACGGACGAGGCCCACCGGCTCGGCGCCGTCGCCGTCCTGCCGGGCGGGCCGGGCAACAGCGGATACCTGGACCCGGTACTGCGGGCCGCGCTCAGGAACGAGGAGATGGCCGGGCTCAACGAGCGGTACGACATCATCGGCTTCGACCCGCGCGGCGTCGGGTACAGCACCAAGGTCGCCTGCCCCCTCTCACCGCAGGGCCCGCAGGAGCCCGGCGCGCTGACCAAGGAGACGGCCAGGAAGATCTACGACGCCCAGGTCGCCTCCAACGAGAAGTGCGGACGCTCCGACCCCGCCTTCCTCGGACAGCTCACCACCGAGAACGTGGCCAAGGACCTGGATCTGGTACGGACCGCGCTGGGCGAGCGCAGCCTCAACCTGCTCGGCTTCTCCTGGGGCACCTACCTGGGCATGGTGTACCGCAGCCTGTATCCCGGGCACACCGGCCGGGCCTTCCTGGACAGCGTGGCGCCGCCGTGGACCCGTATCGACGAGCACGCCAAGGGCGCCGCGGAGGCGGCCGAGCGTAACTTCGGGCGCATGGCCGCCTGGCTGGCCCGCCGCGACGGGACCTACGGTCTCGGTGCCACCGCTCGGCAGGTGCGCGAGGAGGTGGCGAAGCTGGTCCGCGCGTACGACAAGAGCCCCAAGACCTACACCGACCTGCAGCGGCCCGTCGACGGTTCGGCCGTCGCCGACCTGGCCAGGCGCAACTCGACCGAGTGGGTACGCGCGGGCAAGGCGCTGGCCGAGCTGCGGACGGCGACGGGCGCCACCGCCCCGGCCACCGTCAAGGAGCTGCTCGGCGCGCCGATGATGGGGCCGTCCGTTCCCGGCGCGCCCGAAACGCTGAACATGACCATGAACTTGGCCGTCGCGTGCAACGAGGACAGCAGCCGGGCCGGTTTCGACACCGCCTGGCGTGAGTACCAGCAGCTCGTGAAGCGCCATCCGGCGACCGGCCGGGCCTGGGGAGTGCCTGCCATGTGTCCCGGCTGGCCGCTGCCGGTGCAGCAGGCCACGTTGAAGCGGGGCAGCGGGTCGCTGGTGCTGGCGGGGCACCTGCACGAGTTCATGTCCGCCTACGACTGGACGCTGCAGACGCAGCGCGCCATCGGCGGCACCGTCTACACGGTCGCCGACGACGTGCACGTGTCAACCACGCGGGTGCCCAAGTGCGCCGCCGACGTGGTGCGGTACTTCGAGACGGGCCGGATCGGCAGAGGTTGCGAGGGCAGCCCGATCCCGAGCTGACCACCGCTCCCCCGGCCCGGCCGCAGCCGGTTTGCGGGGTGATCGGGCCGCTGCGCCTGCCGCCCTGCTCAGGGGGTCTCGCAGCGCTGGTGCTGACCCGAGCCTACGGTTTGCGGCCGGGCAGCAAACGCAGCGTGCAGGCGCGCTCGAATCGGGCGTCGATCGACGTCCACCGTTCGACCGCCTCTGCCAGCGCGTCGCGGTCGCCGTGCAGGATCCCGCGGGTACGGGCCAAGCAGGCGGCCGCCCAGTCGTTCTGTTCGGCGTACGGCATGGCGGCGGCGAGCCGTTCGGCCGCCGCCGGCAAGCCGGCGACGACCGCCAGCTCGGCTCCGGCGGAGCGCGCGTAGGCCTCGTACCAGCGCACGGCGAAGGGGGCGAACGCGCGCTCGACCAGTGCGGCGGCCTGATGGTAGGCGCGGGTGTGGACGGCGACCCTGGCGTCGACGAAGGCGGCGAAGGGGGCCAGGACCGGCGAGGAGGCCGCGTCCTCCATCCTGGCCATCTCCAGCGCGCGCGAGCGCCAGAGGTCGAACTCGCCGGTGCCTGCCAGCCCGTGGGCGAGCGCCGCGGCGGAGATCGCGGTCGACATCCAGGCGCTGCGCGGGCTGCCTGCCTGATGCCAGGCCTCCCACATGGCGGGCGCCTGCTGGAAGACCTCCGGGAAACGACCGCTCAGGGCGAGCGGTCGGATGGTCTTGGGGATGGACAGGTAAGGGTGTTCGCCGATGGGGTCCTCGCGCTGCGCGCGGTCGGCGACGGCGAGCGCGGCCGGCAGGTCGCCGACGCACAGCTCCGCCCGCGCGGCGGAGTGGAAGGTGTCGACGATCTCGGCCGCGGCGGACGGCTCGTGTGCCGGCAGGTGCTCGATGAGCGTGAGCCGCTCCCGGCAGATCCGCTGGACGGCGCGCATCCGGCCGGCCCGCGCGTACGCGCGCGTGAGCACGTCCAGCGCGCTCAGGAGGACGATGACGTCGCCGCACTCACGGGCGGCCTCGACGGCGGAACGGGCGAATTCGAGGCCGTCCTGGTCCCAGGCCCGCGCGATCGCCACCAGCGCCGCGGTGCGCGAATCGGCAGCGGCGGTGCCGACGGTCGCCTTGTCGATCAGCGCCGGCAGGTGTTCGGACATCGGGTCGCGGTCGTGCGCGCC
Source organism: Nonomuraea sp. NPDC051941 (assembly GCF_044593615.1). Lineage (NCBI taxonomy): Bacteria > Bacillati > Actinomycetota > Actinomycetes > Streptosporangiales > Streptosporangiaceae > Nonomuraea > Nonomuraea sp. NPDC051941. The sequence continues at coordinate 50,426 of NZ_JBIUCF010000027.1, read as the reverse complement.
TCTGTAGCGGTGGGTGACCACGAGGGCGGAGGAGAGCGTGGCGGCGCGCAGCCCGGCGGCTTCAGCCTGGTCGGTCTGGTCGGCGGGTTCAACCTGGTCGGCGGCGCGCATCAGCAGGCGGAAGGCCAGTGGACCGTCGGCGATCGAGACGGCCGTGGCGGCCGCGCTCAGGAGGTCCTGGTGACCGTCCGCGGCGTCGCGGGCCCGGTCGGCGGCGGCCAGGTAGTGGCCGATCGCCTCCCGATGGAAGCGCCGGGCGAACGTCAGATGCGCCAGCGACCTGGCCAGGCCATGAGCCTGCCGGTCCGGTACGGCGGGCGTGTCGGCAAGCGTGGCCCGCAGATCGTCGGTCACCAGGTCGAACTGCGGTGCCCAGTTGCCGTCGAGCCGTGATTCCAGCGTCGAGGCCGTGCCCGCGGCCCAGCGCAGACGGAGCTGGAGCGTCTCCTCGGTCTCGCCACTGTCCGCGAGCCGGTCGGCGGCGAAGGCTCTGATGGTCTCCAGCAGCCGCCACCGGCCACCGCCCACCACCCCGAGCAGGCTCTTGTCGGCCAGCCGGCCGATGACGTCGGCCGTCGCGCTGGGCGGCGTGTCCGGCATGAGCGCCGTGGCCGCCGCCAGGTCGAACCCGCCCGCGAACACCGCCAGGCGGCGCAGCAGCGCGCGTTCCTCCTCTTCCAGCAGGTCGTAGCTCCAGCCGATGACCGCGCGCAACGAGCGGTGCCGGGGCGGCCTGCCGCGCGCGCCCGACAGCAGCCGAAGCCGGTCCTGCAGCCCCACCCGCAGGGCGTCGATGCCCAGTACGGCGACCCGCGAGGCGGCCAGCTCGATCGCCAGCGGCAGCCCGTCGAGCCGGGCGCACACCTCGGCGATGACCGCGGGCTCCGCGGCGAACCCTGGATCGATCGCGCGTGCCCGGTCCAGGAACAGCGTCTCGGCCTCCCCCGCCAGCGGCGGCACCGTGATGACCCGCTCGCCGGGCAGGCCCGGCCGCTCCCTGCTCGCGATCAGTATCCCCGCCTGGGGGCAGTCCGAGCGCAGTCTCTCCACCAGGTCGCCGACCTCGTCCAGCAGGTGCTCGCAGTTGTCGAGGACCAGCAGCGACCGTCCCAGCGCGAGCCGTTCGGCGACCACGCTTTCCAGCGGCTGGGGAGGGCGCTCGGCCAGGCCCAGCGCGTCAGCCACGGTCCGCAGGACGAACCCCTCGCCGACCGGGGTCAGATCGATGAACGCCCCGCCGGCGGGGAACGACGCCGAGGCCGCCTGCGCCAGCACGGCGGCCAGCCGGGTCTTGCCGACACCGCCGGGCCCCACCAGGCAGACCGGCGCGGCGTCTGTCAACGCCGCCAGCGCCCCCTGCCGCTCCTGCCGGCGTCCGATAAAGGACGTGTGGCTGACCGGGATCCCCTCAACGTGCCCCGGCCTGGCCGAAGGGGACGGCTGATGCCCGCTCAGGGCCACCAGGGCCGCCCTGTTGGCCACGCCGTACTTGCGCAGCAGCGAGGAGACGTGACTTTCCACGGTACGGACCGAGATCTGCAGCCGGTGCGCGATCCGCGCGTTCGTCAGGTGCTCGGCCAAGCCCGCCAGCACCTCGGCCTCGCGGGGCGAGACCTCCCGCGGCTCGCCAGGGACCATACGGCCCATTGTGGCGTAGGTGCTTCTCAGCGGCGAATCAGTGTCGACTCCGTAGTAGTCGGGTGATCTTCACGGATGTCCTGGTACGGCCTGTCGGGTCAGAGTTGCCGGCAACAGCGGGAAGCCCCAGGAAACAGAGGGATGTCGATGAGGAAGATCGTTGCGGAGTTCGAGGACGACGGCGACCGGCTGACCTGCACGCTCCTGGCCTCGCACAGCTACCGGACCGGCACCGTCTCGGCCACGTACGCGGTGGCCGGATGACCCGCAGGCCCACATTTCGGCCGCCGGGCAGGCGGTCGGGCGCGATCCTGGACGGCATGGGCGCGTGAGCAGCAGCACCAGCACGACCGCGCGGCGCCCGGGAATCCCAGGGCGGCCGTGCCGCTGCCAGGTGGGTTTCCGGCGATGGCGGGCGGTATGCGAGTCAGATCGCGGATGTCGCGAGCGTTTTGATCGTGAAGTCGATGGCCGTGGCGAGCCGTTGGGGGTCATGTCCGGCGCGTTCGCGTACTCGCAGTCCGAGCACCGTCGTGAACAGCACCTCCACCGCGGCGTCGACGTCCAATGCGGCGGGCAGGTCGCCGTCGCGGATGCCGCGGCGCAGCAGCGACGCCAGGGTTTTCCGGGTGACGTCGAACGCGGCCTCGGTCCTTTGCCGGACCTCGGCGTCGGTGGTGCCGAGTTCGGCAGCCGTGTTGACCACGAAGCAACCGAGTCCGGCCTCGTGGCTGATCATCCAGATCAGCCACTCCCGCAGGACCTCGAGGCTGGGACCGGGGGCGGTGAGCTGCTCTTCGGCTTGGGTGGACTCGGTCGCCCGATAGTGGTCCAGCGTCCGCAAGAACAGCGTGTGCTTGTCGTCGAAGGTCCGATACAGGCTGCTCTGCTTGAGGCCGAGCTCGGAGCCCAGGTCGCGGACCGACGTGGCATGGTAGCCACGACGCCAGAACAGGCGGGTCGCCTTGGCGACCACGTCCTGCTCGTCGAACTCCCTCGGCCGTGCCATGGCCGCCACTCTACCAACGTTGTGGAGCGATCGCTCCCGTATTAGGGTGTGTCGTCGCATGGGAGCGATCGCTCCCAAATGAGAGAGGAGAGATACGACGTGACGGCAACGCACCCCACGACGACCGGGCGGGACCCGTCGGCGAGGAATCATTGGATCGCGGTGTCCGCCGTGGCTTTCGGCACATTTCTCCTGGTGACGGCCGAGCAGCTCCCCATCGGGCTGCTCACCCCCGTCGGATCGGCGCTGTCGGTGTCCGAGGGCGCGGCAGGGTTGATGGTCACCGTCCCCAGCATCGTCGCCGCCGTCGCGGCGCCGGTCGTGCCGGTGCTCGTCGGCAGGCTGGATCGCAGGCTCCTGCTCGTCGCCTTGATGGGGCTCATGACGCTCGCCAACCTGGCCTCCGCCCTGGCCCCGGACTATCCGCTCCTGATCGCCGCCCGCGTGCTGGTCGGGGTGGCGATCGGCGGGTTCTGGGCCATCGCCGGCGGTCTGGCCGTACGGCTCGTCGCGGCCTCGCACGTACCGCGGGCCACTGCGATCATCTTCGGTGGCGTCGGGGCCGCGAACGTGTTCGGCGTCCCCATCGGCACGATGATCGGCGGGCTGGCGAGCTGGCGGATCGCGTTCGGCGCGCTGAGCGCCCTCGCGCTCGCCGTGCTGGTCGCGTTGCTGGCCGTGCTGCCACCGTTGACCGCCGCTCAGCCCGTCGGCCTGCGGCGGCTGGCCGGTCAGTTCCGCAACCAGGGCGTCCGGGTCGGCATCCTGGCGACGTTCCTGATCGTGACCGGCCATTTTTCGGCCTACACGTTCATCGGTCCCGTGCTGCGGGACCTGTCCGGCATTGACGAGCAGCTCGTCGGGCCGCTGCTGTTCGGATTCGGCGTGGCGGGCATCGTGGGGAACTTCGTCGCGGGCGCCGTCGTGGCGAAACGGCTCCATCGCACGGTCCTCGTCATCGCCGTCACCCTGGGGGTGACCATGCTGCTCTTCCCCGTGGCAGGGCTCACCGGTGCGGGCGGGGTGACGCTGCTCGTCGTCTGGGGCCTGGTGTACGGCGGGGTCTCCACGAGCCTCCAGACGTGGATGATCAAGGTCGCGCCGCAGGCGGTCGAGGAGGCCTCCGCGCTGTGGGTGGCGGTGTTCAACCTCTCGATCGGTCTCGGCGCGCTGGCCGGCGGCGCGATCGTCGACGCCCTGCCGCTCCAGGGCATCCTGTGGCTGGCCGGCGTTCTCGTCCTGGTGGCCGGGCTGGCGGTGTGGGGCGCACGCCGGAACGAGAGCCTTGGGTGACCCGCGAAACGACGACGCCCGGTCGGCGACGATCAGCGTCGTCAGCCGGCCGGGCGCCTGGAGGAAGTGTTACTGCGGGGCGTCGAAGGTCCACTCGGCGCGGGCACCCGGGCCCACGGCGAGGGTCGAACGTCCGATCCGCTCCTCGTGCCGGGTCTCCACGGCGCGGTTGAGCGACATGGAGACCCGCTTCAGGCCCGCCTGCTCACGCGCGACGGAGTCGAGCTGGATGGTGGTGCCACCGCCGGTCGCGATGGCGCCGCCCCCGACGGTCGCGACGTCGAACCCGCCGGCTCGCAGCACCGGCAGCGCGATGGCCAGGTCCCGCGCGGTGACACCGATGCAGATGTAGGTGATGTCCCGCATCAGGCGGTCCTGGTAGGTGTCGGGCAGGTAGCGCTCCCGGCTGACGTCACCGGGGTAGCTCTCCGGCTCGGTCTGGCTGCGCGGGTCGGCGAAGTACTCGGGGAAGTACTCCATCGCCCACGGGTCGAAGGCTTCGTACTGGGCGGAGGTGGTGCGGATGGTGTCGAACCACGGGATCGGGACGCCATCGCCGAAGTCACGCGTCTGGCGGTATTCGGCCGGGTCGGAGACGCCCTGGGCCTTCAGCTGCGCGGTCACCTTGGCCAGGTCGCCGGCGCGCTCGGTCGAGACGGCCAGCCCGGCGGAGCCGAAGAGAGCGTCCTGGCCGGGCAGGTCGCCCTCGCTGAACAGCTCCATGTAGGTCTCGCGGCCCTTGAGGTAGCGGCCCTTCCAGGTCAGGCCGCCACCGGTCGTGGTCCGGACCTCGAAGTTGGCGAACTCGCGCAGGTAGGCGGAGTTCTCGACGGCGTCCGCCGTCTCGCGGTCCACCACGCTGTAGGCGTGGTTGTAGAACAGCAACTGCCCCTGGGATGACACGTGGGCTTCCTCGGCCTGGGCCGTCCCCACGCCCCCGGCGATCGCGACGGTGCAGGTCGCGGCCAGAGCAGTGATCATCCGTAATGTCCGGCGAATCAGCATGGAAGTGATCTTAAGGCGGAGATGATCACCTTCACTATCGTTTTGACAAGACCCGAACCGGATTTGTGGCGATCTTATAGTGGCTGTGTAGTGAGCCGTCCCGTCGTCCGCGCACCTGCGCGCGCGGGCCGCCCGCGCAGGTGCGCGCCGCCGATCCGTACCCGGCGTTTTCAGAACTCGATGAAGCCGTACAGCGCGAGATGGTTCGACTTCGTGCTGCTCACCGTGTGGTCGATGCTCGACGACCGCACGGTGCCCTTGACGAAGAGGTAGTCGATCTTCCTGGAACCGGAGGTCGTCTTCGCTCCGTAGCCGGTCATGCCGAAGCCGCCGAGGGTCGTGGCGGCGATGTTCGTACGATTCGCGTCGATCCCGATCACGCGGATCGTCGACGCGTTCATGAGGCTCGTGGCGTCCGCGCCGACGTGGATGCCGGAGTTCGCGATGCCCGTGTCGCCCGCGCCCGCGCAGGCGTTCGCGCCGTTCTGCTCCGGGAGGTGCATGGTCGCGGCGAAGACCGTCGTCCCGGTTTCCTTGATCGTGAACCTCGCCGCGATGGCGCTCGTGCGCTTCCATTTGTACTGGTTGGTGGTGCCGTCGTCGCTGTCCGGCGGCTTGTACAGCGTGCAACCGGCCCCGCCGGCGTACGAGGTCCCGGGCTTCAACCAGCCCGCGCTCCAGTACTTCGAGATGTCGCCCGCCGCGAGGCCCAGCGTTCGGGTGTTGTAGATGATCGCGTTGGTCTGCCGCTTCTTCAGGTCGCCGAGCGACTGCTGGCTGCACTTGTGCGTGCTGCCCCACTCCTCGGGGTTGTCCCAGGCCACGATCGCCTTGTACGTGCCCGCCGGATATCCGAACATGCCCCCGAGCTGGTCGGCGTAGGCCGTGGCCTGCCCGGTGCCGCGCACCTGCTGCACGATCAGGAGATCGGGGGCCTGTACGCCGGAGGTGCCCGTCTTGCCGTCGTCGTCGACCAGCATCGAGGCGAGGTGGTCCGGGCCCGAGACCCGCGTGCACGTGCCGTCGGCGTTGTTCCTCACCAGGTTCTCGATGTTGTTGTTGTAGACCCGTAAGACCCGATCCTCGGCGGCGGTGGGCGCCGCGTGCGCCGGTGCGATCGACGTCGTGGTGAGCGCGACGGCCGCCGCGAGTGCTAACGCGCCAGGCGCTCGATAATGGGATGACATTGTGGCAGATTAGCGATCATTCCGGGCGCTGCCCAGGTCGGCGAGCCCTCAGGCCGACGCCGTTCACAGGTCGGCGAAGAACACCCGCTCACGTGCCTGCTCCACCGCGACCAGCAGCGCGCCGCGCACCACGGGCCTGTCCAGGATCGCGCTCGCCTCCACCCGCGGCCTGGCCAGGCACATGCGCGCCACCGCCTGCTGGACGCGGCCGGCGAGTTCATCGCCTCCGGCGGAACCGACGTGGCTGCCCAGCACGACGAGTTCGGGATCGAGAACGGCACAGATGGACGCGACCCCCAACGCGATCCGCCGGGCCAGCTCATCGAGGAAGCCCGCCCCCGCCGCACTCCCCACCGCCCCCGCCACGCTGCGCTCGGCGTCCTCGGCCGCGATCCCGTGCCTCTCGGCGAGTTCCTGCACCGCCCGCCAGCCCACCAGGGACTGGAACGCGGCCCCCACCTCATGGCGGCTGCGGTCGAAGCCGCCGTCGCTCACGGCCGCCCCGGGGACGGGCATCCAGCCGAGCTCACCGGCCGCGCCCACGGTCCCCCGAAAGAGCTGATCGCCCACCATGACGGCCGAGCCAGGCCCACGTCCGATCCAGACCAGGACGAAGTTGCGTACGTCACTCGCGGCCCCCAGCGCCCGCTCCGCCATCGCGGCGAGATTGACGTCGTTGTCGATCGTGACGGGCAGCCGCAGCCTCCGGTGGAGGACTTCGCGCACGTCCCCGCACCACGCGGGCATGTCGTAGCAGAAGTGAACAAGGCTCGTACCAGGATCGATGACGGCGGGCAGACCGATCACGCACGCCCGCACCTGCGCCGGGTCGATCCGCGCGGTCCGGGTGAGGCGTTCCACGATCGCGTGCATCGCCTCGGCCGGATCCACGGCGGCCTCGGTCGGGACCGTCGTCTCGGCCAGCACCCGCCCCGTGATGTCGGCGAGCACGGCGGTCGTCGTGTCCAGGTAGACCTCGACCCCGATCACATGGCCACACGAGGGGTTGAGCCCGTAGAGGACGGCGTTGGGCCCGCGTCCGCCCTCCTGCACACCGGCCCTGACGACCACGCCGCGCTCCTCCAGGCGGGACAGGACGTGGTTGGCCGTCACCTTCGACAGCCCGGTCCTCTCGCTCACCTGCGCCCGGGTCAGCGCTCCCGACGAGCCGAGCAGCTCCAGCGCGGCTCGATCATTCAGCTCACGTAACAGACGCGGACGCCCGGGCTTTGCGTTCATGCGCTCCATACTGGCCGTTGTCGGTGGCGTCGGGCAGGATCGGCACACCGGATCACGGCGCGAAGGAGATCAAGGTGCCCATCACCGGCCACCCTTTCCTCAAGGGCATGTATGACGACGCCTACTACCCTCGCCGGCTCGTCGACAAGGGCAGGAACATCTTGCTGCGCCTGTGCGAGCGGATCGAGGCCGAGCGGCCGTCGGACCTCGCGGCGCTGTACGTCCTCACGCAGGCGGCGACGGACGAGTTCAACGAGCTGGCGGTCGAGTTCCTGGAGGCCGGCAGCCAGATGGAGACGGTGGCGCGCGAGGTGATCGCCGAGGACTTCTGGTTCGTGGCGACGGCCTCCGGGTTCGCGGACGCGGACATGGAGGAGCTGATCGCGACCCGCGACTGGTGACGTGACCGACGCGGCGGAGGGGGTTCAGGGGCTGTCCACATTGGCGCCGTACGGAGGTGATGAGTCCGCGCCAAGTCGTCGCCAAGGGAGGTCTAAGTCCGGGGGCGCACCCTGGTGGCATCCCCCGATCGAAGGAGCACCCCATGGCCCCCAACATGCTCGGATTCCGCATCACGCACCGCGCCATGCGCGGCGACGCGCGCCGCCTGGCCACGTTGATGAGCGGGCTCGCCGCCGGTGAGGAGCGGGCGGATCCGGCCCGGCTCGACGCCATCGCCACGTTCGCCACCAAGCTGTGCGCCGGCATCCACCATCACCACCAGGCCGAGGACAACGTGCTCTGGCCCGTCATCGTGCGCTCGGCCGGCGCCGAGGTGGACCTGAGCGACCTGAGCGACGACCACGCCGAGCTCGACCCGCTGCTGGAGGAGATCACCGCCGCCGCTGCCCGGCTCGGCACGGACCGGGCGGCGGCGGGCCGGATGGCCAAGGCCCTGACGACGCTCGCCGACCTCCTCGACGAGCACATCGAGGAGGAGGAGCGGCTGCTCTTCCCCGTCATCGCGAAATACGTGTCGGAGGCGGACTGGAAGTCGGTCGAGGACGAGGTGCGCAAAGGCGGGGACATCGGCTTCGACCTGCCGCGGATCGGCCAGTACGCGCGGCCGGAGGAGCTGGCCGAGCTGCGCAAACTGGCGGGGCCGGTGCTCGCGCTCCTGCTCAGGCTGCTCAACCGCGGTCACCGGCGCCGCCAGGCGCTGATCTTCGGCTACGGCAGGTGACCCCGCCTCTCACGGGCCTCCCGGGCCCAGTGGGGCGAGCCGACCAGTTCCGCGACCTCCTCCGCCCGCGCGTAGTGCGCGTCCGGATCCTGGCCCATCAGGCGCGCCAGGTCTCCGAGCAGCAGCGCGACGGGGCCTAGAGTGACGGACCCGCTGTGCATCCCGGCCAGCTCCCCGTCCCACCGCCGCAGGTTGTGGTAGCAGCGGACGGCCACCTCGACGTCCCCCAGCGCGACGGCGGTCTGCGCGCGCAGCCCCTCCCACAGCAGCCAGTAGTAGTCGAGCGACTGGGACGCCCCGGGCTGCCAGACCCGCCTGGCGGCCTCCGGCTCGCCCGCCGCCGCCAGCGCCGCCGCGTACAGCTCGGCCGTGCCGTCGTTGGGCACGTGCTCCCACAGGAAGGCGAGCTCGTCCAGCGAGTCGCGCACGTTGCCGCGGGCCAGCCGCACCACGAACCTGCCCAGTATCCCCAGCGCCTCGGCGTTCGCGCCGCCGCGCTCGGCCATCTGCCGGGAGACCCCGGTGTAGATGGCCTCCGCGGCGTCGAAGTCGCCCTCGACCAGCTTCCGCTGCGCGCCGAAGAGCGTCATGATCACCAGTGACAGGCCGAGCTGGCCGCTGGTGGAGACCGCCACGCCGCGGTCGGCGTGGCGCGCCGCGGCCGCCACGTCGTTGCGGCCCAACGCGGCCATGAGCAGCGCGCTGTGGCCCAGCGTGAGGTAGGCGACCAGCCGGTGGGTGCTCCCCAGCTCCAGCAGCTCGCCGCCGATGGCCTCCAGCTCGTCGCGCTGGTCCGGGGAGAGCACGGCGAAGTAGCGCGCGTTGAGTGCCAGGCAGAGCAGCTCGGGGCGGTCGAGCCGGCGCGCGAGCGCCACCGCCTCGGCTCCGGCGCCGTCCACCCGGACGTCGTCGTGCCCCTCCAGCGCGAAGACGAGCGCCGCCAGCAGCCGGCAGCGCGTCTCGTCGTCGGGTCCCGCGGCCAGCTCCGACCGCACCGCCGCGACGAAGTCCTCGTCGTAGCGGGAGTCCTGCTGGATTGTCCAGATCACGGGCGCGTCGTACGAGGTCAGCGCCCTGGCGACCGGCCTGCCTGCGACGCGCCCCGTGAGTGAGCGGGCCGTCTCGACGGCGGTGGTGCGGGCGGCCACGGCGCCGATGACGTCGCCCGCGTGCCCGAGCGCCGACACCAGCCCGCACAGCAGCTCCAGTCTGGTCTCGTCGTCCTCGGCGAACTCCAGCGCCGCCCGCCACAGCGCCGCCGCCTCCCGGTGCGCGTGCAGGCCGGACGCCTGTACGGCCGCCGCCCGCGCGTACCGCACCGCGCTCGGCGCCGCCGCCTCCAGCGCGTGATGGGCCAGCGCCGCCACGTCTCCGGGGCGGATCCGCTCCAGCGCCGTCACCACCCGCCCGTGCAGCCGGGTACGGCGGATCCTGGCGGTGTCCTCGTACAGCACCTGCCTGACCAGGACGTGCGTGAACCGCAGCCGGCCGGGGCCGGGCTCGGCCAGCAGCCCCGTCAGGACCCCGGCCTCCACCCCGTCGAAGACCGTGTCCTCGTCCCCGTCGTGCAGCGCGATCAGGACGTCCACGTCCGCGTCCCTGCCGATGACGGCGGCGTTGCGCAGCACGGTCTGGGCGCTGGCGGGCAGGCGGCTGATCCTGCGCCGGATGAGGTCGCGCACGCCGGGCGGTAGCGCCTCGGCGGCGGCGGGCCCCTCGGAGGCGAGCAGCCGGGCGATCTCGCAGACGAACAGGGGGTTGCCGAGCGTGCGTTCGGCGATCGTGCGCACGGTCGCCGGCCCCAGCTCGCGCTCGCAGTGGCGGGCGAGCAGCGCGGCGACGTCGGACTCGCCGAGTCCGGGCAGCTCCAGGTGCCTGCTCCCGGCGGCGAGGGCGGCCAGCGTGGCGGCCAGGTCGTCGGTCGCCTCGGCGGGCCGGTGGGTGGCCAGGACCAGCAGCTTGGCCGTGGGCTTGAGGTGGCGCAGGAGGTGCAGGGTCTCGCCGTCGGCGCGGTGCACGTCCTCCAGCACGACGACCAGCGGCGCGTTGGCCGCCAGGTAGTCGGCCACCGACCGGGCCAGCCGGAACTGGTTCTGGATCGCCACGCCGTCGTGCAGCAGGGGCGCCAGCCCGGCCGGGTCGTCCGGCGGGCGGGCGGCGGCGAGCCGGCGGACGACCTCGCTCCACGCCCACGCGGGCGGCGCGTCGCCGTCGATCTCCGGGCAGCGGCCGATGGCCACCCGCCATCCGCGCTCCCCCAGCTCCGCCGCGAACGCCTCGGCCAGCGCGCTCTTCCCCGCGCCCGGCTCGCCCCCGAGCCAGACCGTGCGCTGGGCGGCGTGCGCGGCCTCCTCCCGGAGGACGGCCAGCTCGCGCTCCCTGCCGACGAGCGCGGGCCCGGGAGCGGGCACCGGATCCTGCGCGGGTGCGGGCTCCGGGCTGGGTACGGGGTGCGCGTTCAGGGAGTCTGACTGGCGCAGGATGTCCTGTTCGAGGGCGCGTAACACCGGGCCGGGATCGACCCCCAACTCGTCGGCCAGCTGTTCCCTGGCCCGGCGCAGCACCGAGAGCGCCTCCGCCTGGCCGCCGGACCGGTAGTGGGCCAGGGCCAGCAGGCGGACGGCGTTCTCGCGCAGCGGATGCCGGTCGACGTGCCGGCGCAGCTCCGGGGCCGCCTCGGCGTGGCGGCCCAGCATGAGCGCGGCCTCGGCCCGGTACTCGACGGCGATCAGCCGCAGCTCGGCCAGCCTGGTCGCCTCCGGCACCGCCCATTCCTCGGGGAACTCCCCGTACGCGGACCCCGTCCAGAGCCCCAGCGCCTCGTCGAGCAGGTCGTACGCGGCCGCCGCCGCATCCTGCTGCAGCGCCTTCCCGGCGGCGTCGATCAGTCCGGGCAGCCGCCACGCGTCCACGTTCTCCTCGGCCAGGCGGAGCCGGTACCCGGGCGGGGCGCTCACGATCACCGTGGCCGGAGCGCGCGGCGGGCGGTCGGGCTCCAGCGCGCGGCGCAGGTTCGAGACGTAGACCTGGAGGGCGGCCAGCGCCTTGGGCGGCGGCTGGCCCTGCCAGAGGTCGTCGATGAACCGGTCGGCCGACACGACCTGGCCGCCCGCCGCCACCAGGCGCGCGAGCACGGCCCGCTGCCTGGCCGGGCCGAGGTCCACGTTGCGGCCGTGCAGACTGGCCTGGAGTGGTCCGAGGACCTGGATGTCGAGCATGGCACCCCCTGATCTACGAGTCCCCCACCCGACCCGGCGCGCTCGCGCACGACAGTGCGGGAACGGTCCACAGCCGCCAATCATGAGCTATCCACACATATTTGGGCAATCACCAACACTCCGTCATGACGTCCGCTCGGCCATCACCACCACCGACGCATTCCACCCGGCCGCGCTCACACCCATGCGCTGCCCCGCCCGCTCTAGGGCGTTTCTAAGGTTCGCCGACGGCTGGGTGAAGGTGGGCCGGGTTGGCTGGCGGCAGCCACCGGGCCGGAGAGGCCGGCCGGTCGGGAGAAGGAGACGCGACATGGACCGACGCAAGGCGGGCCTGGCCGCCGGCATGGTGCTGGTGCTGACGCTGGGCGGGTCGGGGGCGCTGGCGGCCTCGTCCCAGCGCGACCCCGCCGACGACCCGTGCGCCAAGATCGCAACGTGCACACCTGCCGGCGACCCGTGCGCCAAGGCGGCGGCGTGCACGCCTGCCGACATCGCGAAGGCCAAGGCGGCCAAGGCCGCGGAACTCGACGGCAAGTGCTCGCCTGACATGACGAAGCCCGATGTGAAGAAGCAGGACGTGAAGAAGCAGGAGCATCCCGTCGAGAACGGGATGCTGGCCAAGGCGCTGGCGGCCTCGCTGGGCGTCGGGCTCGACCGGGCGACCGCCGCCGAGGAGGAGCTGAACCTCCTCAGCCAGAAAGGCGGGATAAATCCGAAATCACCGGAGTTCGCCGCGATAGCCGAGCGCCTGGGCGTGTCGGCGGAGCGGCTGAACCAGGCGCTGGCCGACTTCAAGCGGTCCTTCGTACAGGGAGAGGACATCAGGCCGGACGCCGTCAAGACCCCGGGATCCTGACCGCCCGGCCGTCAGCAGGCGCTCAGGGGTGGGCGGTGGCGGGCACAGCGAGGAGAGTGGGATCATGCACGTCCTTGTGGCCGACGACGACGAGGCGGTGCGCCGTTCGCTGACGCGCGCGCTCGCCCGTGAGGGCTATCACGTGAGCACCGCCGCCGACGGCCTGCGCGCCCTGGAGGCGGCCGGGGGCGGGCGGCAGGACGCGGTGGTGCTGGACATCATGATGCCCGGCCTGGACGGGCTGGAGGTGTGCCGCCGCCTGCGCGCCGGTGGCGACCGCACGCCGATCCTGATGCTCACCGCCCGCGACCTGGTCGCCGACCGGGTCGCGGGGCTGGACGCCGGGGCCGACGACTACCTGGTCAAGCCGTTCGCGCTGGAGGAGCTGCGGGCCCGCCTGCGCGCGCTGCTGCGGCGCAGCGGCGCGGCCGAGGAGGTGCTGCGCTTCGCCGACCTGGAGCTGGACACCGCCGCCTGCCGGGCCGCCCGCGGCGCGCGGGTGCTCGACCTGACCAGGACCGAGTACACGCTGCTGAAGGTGTTCCTGCGCAACCCGAACCGGGTGCTGAGCCGCGGCGTGATCTTCGACGCGGTCTGGGGGTACGACTTCGGCCCGTCGTCCAACGCGCTGTGGGTCTACATCAGCTACCTGCGGGCCAAGCTGGAGGCCGGGGGCGAGCCGCGGCTGATCCAGACGGTGCGCGGGCTGGGGTACGTGCTGCGGGAGGAGCCGTGACGCTGCGGACCAGGGTCGCCCTGGCCGGGGCGGCCGTGGTGGCGGCGGCCCTGCTGATCGCCTCGCTGGTGGTCTATCCGGCGATGGCGAGCGGGCTGGGCGGCCAGCACGACGGCGAGCTGGTGCTGGCCGCCGGGCAGGCGCCCCAGCTGCTGGCCTCGTTCAAGGCCACCCGCGCGCCCCTGCCGGATTATCCGGTCTCCGTGGGCAACACGCTGCTGCAGTTCTTCCCGCCTCCCGTGAATCCGGGGCCGACCACCGGTTTCGTCCCGCTCTCCGACAGGGACACCGGGGTCGCGTGGGGCAAGTTCCCGCCGTACTTCCAGGAGGTGAGCTACGGCGGGGCGCGCTACCGCGTCTACACGGCTCCGCTGGGCCAAATCGATCAGGCGCTGGTACGCACCGCGTTCCCGCTCGACCGGGACGACGACACGCTGAACAGCCTGAAGCTCCTGCTGGGGGCGCTGATCCTGGGCGGCGCGCTGATCGCCGGGATGGGGGCGCGGCTGCTCGCCGGGCGCGTGCTGCGCCCCATCGGCCGCCTGACCGAGGTGGTCGAGCACGTCACCGCCACCCGTACGCTCACCGCGGGCGGGCTCGACGGCAGCGGGCGCGACGAGGTCGCCCGGCTGGCCCGCTCGTTCACCACGATGACCGGCGCGCTGAACGAGTCCCTGCTGGCCCAGCGGCGCCTGGTCGCCGACGCCTCGCACGAGTTGCGTACCCCGCTGACCAGCCTCATCACCAACCTCGAACTGCTGGGCGAGGGGCGCGGCACCGCCGACCCGCAGGCCCCGGCCCTGGTCCACGAGGCCCGCGCGCAGGCCGGCGAGCTGCGGGTGCTGGTCAACGACCTGGTGGAGCTGGCCAGGTACGGCGACGTCCAGATCCACACCGAGGACGTCCGCCTCGACCTGGTCGCGGAGCGCGTGATCGCCAGGGCGCGGGGCCGGGCGCCGCACGTCCGGCTGCGGGGCGAGCTGGCCGAGTGCCTGGTCCACGCCGATCCCGACGCCGTCGAACGCGCCGCCGCCAACCTGGTCGACAACGCGATCAAGTGGAGCCCGCCGGGCGGGGAGGTGCTGGTCGAGGTGACCGCGACCGGCGCGCTGTCGGTCGCCGACCAGGGGCCCGGCATCGCCGCCGAGGACCTGCCGTTCGTCTTCGACCGCTTCTACCGCGCCAAGGCGGCCCGCTCGCTGCCCGGCTCGGGGCTGGGGCTGGCCATCGTGCGCCAGATCGCCGAGGCACACGGCGGCGCGGTCCGCGCCGAGCCCCTCACCCGGGGCGTCCGCCTCGTCCTGTCCCTCCCCCTCGCCACCTGATCACCCGCCCGCCCTGAAGGAACGCCCGGCCATGGGCTCTAGCCGGGAGGCACGAGGTCGCCGAGGGAGAGGGCCAGCCAGAGCTGGAGCCGGTGCCCGGGGTCGGTGAGGGGACGGCCCGAGACGCGTTCGGCGACGGCCAGGCGGCGGCGCAGGGTGTTGCGGTGCACGCCCAGCCGCCGCGCGGCCGTCTCCAGGTTCGATCCCGCCTCCAGGTACGCGCGGAGCGAGTCGACCAGGTCGCCGCCGTGCCGCGCCTCGTACTCGCGCAGCGGTCGGAGCGCGGCGGCGGCGAAGCGGTGCGCGGCGTCGGGCACGAAGGCGTCCCTGAGCAGCGCGGACGCCTCGAGGTCGTCGACGTGGAGGTAGCCGTCGCCCCGGGCGGCCAGGGTGGCGGCGTGCCGTACCGCCGAGGGGAGCTCGTCCAGGCCGAGCGCCCGGCAGCCGCCGCCCGGCACGCCCAGCCGCGCGCACAGCTCCGTACCCCACCGGGGCGTTCGCTCCGGCAGCACGAACACCGTGCCCTCCGGCCGGGCGCACACGAGGGCCAGCTCCTCGACGTCCGCCGCCACCTCCTCCAGCGCCTCGATCGCCGCCTCCGGCGGGACCGGCACCGCCGTCACGACCACCTCGTACGGCGGCGCCGCGACCGGGCACAGCTCGCCGAGCTGGCGCGGCGACAGCCCGCCGTCGAGCACCGCGGCCAGCAGCGCGCCCCGCTGGGCCTGCGCCTTGGCCCGGCCGGCCGCACGCCGAGCAGCTCCATGGCGAGCAGGCAGGCGGCCTGGTTGGCCAGCATCCTGGCGTGCCACTCCAGCGGCGAGCCCGTGCACACCGCCAGCCAGCCGGTCGGCGGCCCGGAGAAGCCGAGGCTCTGCACCTGGACGGCCTGGATGCCGTCGTCCAGCACGCCCGCGCTCAGCCGGGCCGCGCCCCGCGCCATCTCCAGGGCCCGGGCGTGCCAGGGCTGCTCCCCCGCCGGCGTGGCCGCCCTGGGCTTGCCCTGCGGGTCCAGCAGCAGGGACTCGCCACCGGTGTGCTCGGCCAGGGCACGCAGGATGCCCGAGGTGCCCGACAGCAGCGCGGCCCGCGCCATGGCCTCCTGGGCGGCGACGACGCGCCGCTCCCCGCGTACGCGCTCGTCGGCGTGCCACCGGGCGACGGCCTCGGTCACCGCGATGAACGGGGTCAGGATCTCCAGCACCGGCAGCCCCTGGAGGTCGGCGGCGGCCAGCACCTCCTCCGGCACGGCCGTCACGGCCTCGCCGAGCGCGAAGGCGAGCCCGGCGCAGCCCGCCCCCGACAGCCGCTCGACGTACGCGTGCAGCCCGGTGGGGTCGCCCGGCAGGCCGAGCCCGATGGTCATCACCAGCTCGCCCCCGCGCAGCCACGGCACGGGGTCGGCCAGCTCGGACACGTGCGCCCAGCGGACCACGCGCGACAGGCCGGCGCGCCCGGCCAGCAGCCGCATGCGCATGCCGGGCAGGGTCATGGCCTGGGCGACGGTCAACGCCTGGCCGTACGCGACGGCCGCATTCTGGCCGTGGGGCGCGAGGAGGACGTCCTCGCCCAGGCGGGCCGGGGGGCCGAGGTCGTGCGGGCGGGCGGGCGCAGCGTGCTGCCCGGCTTCATCGACCCGCACAACCACCTGCTGTCCACCGCCGAGACGCTGGTGGCGGTGGACGCGCGCTACCCGGCCGTGGGCAGCGCCGCCGACCTGGTCGCCGCCGTCGCCGCCGAGGCAGCCAGGACCCCGGCGGGCCAGTGGATCAGGGCGTACGGGATGGACGACGCCAAGTACCCCGGCGGGCGGCGCGTTCGTACGCGACGAGGGCGGGCGGCTGACCGGCATGGTGCTGGACTCGGCGATGGAGCTGCTCCTGCCGGTGGCCGTGGACATCGGCTGCCACGGCCCGAACTTCCACGTCGATCTGCCCCTGGAGCAGCTGCGGTCGTGGCTGGAGCTGGCCGGGGAGACGTACCTGCGGGCCGGGGTGACGACCGTGTGCGACCCGCAGGTCTCGCGCCGCGAGCTGCTGGTCTACCGGTCCGCCTGGGAGGCGGGCACGCTGCCGGTGCGTACGGCGGTCATGCCGCTGTCGCACATGCTGGACGAGCTGTCCTCGATCGGCCCGGCGGGCCCGTTCGGCGACGACCGGCTGCGGTTCGGCGCGATGAAGTTCTACTGCGACGGCACGCTGCTGGGCGGCACGGCGATGTTCGACGAGCCGTACGGCGAGGGCTTCACCGGCTCGCTCTACCACCAGCCCGAGCAGCTCGTCGACCTCGTACGCCGGGCCGCGACGGCGGGCTGGCAGATCGGCATCCACACCCAGGGCGACCGGGCCATGGGCTACTCCGTCGAAGCGATCAAGGCCGCGGTGGCGGTGTCCGGCGACGACGCCCGGCCCAGGATCGAGCACTGCGGTCACCCGACGCCCGCCCAGGTCAGGGAGTTCGCCGCGCTCGGCGTGATCCCGGTCAACCAGCCCAACTTCCTGTACGACAGCGGCACCGACTTCGTGCGCCGGCTCGGCGAGCGGCGCGCGCACCGGCTGCAGCCGATCCGCGAGGAGCTGGACGCGGGGCTGCGCCCGGTGCTGTCCAGCGACTCGTTCGTCTCCTCGCTGCGGCCCATGGAGACGGTGTCGAACGCGGTGCGCCGCCGCACCAGGGAGGGCGGCCCGACCGGGGCTGAGCAGGCGATCACCCTGGAGGAGGCGCTGCGCGCGCACACGATCGACGCGGCGTACGCCCTGCGCATGGAGGACCGGATCGGGTCGCTCACGCCCGGCAAGCTCGCCGACGTGGTGGTCCTGGACGGCGACGTCCGGAGCCTGCCCGCGGACGCGCTGTCCGGCGTGGACGCGTGGCTGACCATGCTCGACGGGGACATCGCCTACCGCGCGTGACGACCCGCTCCCGCGAAGGGCATGTGCTCGCCCTCCACGTACGCAGGGAACGGCTGGTAGACGTTCACGCCCGGGTCCCCGCGGAACAGCAGTGCCGAGACGAACGGCTGCTCCTCGCTGGTGATCCGGGTCGAGGTCGGGATGTAGCGGATGGTCAGGCCGCAGCGGCGGTGCGGCGAGGTGTTGGCGTTGGAGGCGTGCAGGATGTTGGGGTGATGGACCTCCACGTCGCCCGCCGCCAGGACGAGGTCCACGGCCTGTGACTCGTCCACCGTCACCGCGCTCTCCGAGCCGAGCACGTTGTCGATGTCGTCGCGCTGCCGCAGCTCGTGCAGGTCCTGCCGGTGCGAGCCGGGGATCACGCGCAGGCAGCCGTTCTCCGTCGTGGCCTCGTCCACGGCCAGCCAGAGCGTGACGACGCGCATCGGCTCCAGCGGCCAGTACGCGCCGTCCTGGTGCCACAGGACCGGCTTGCCGGAGAAGGGCGGCTTGCTGATGTAGTGCGAGGCGAACAGCGCGATGTCGGAGCCGACGAAGAGCTCGGCGATGTCCAGCAGCCGGTCGTCGCCGACCAGCCGCACCCAGAAGGGGTCGCGGGCGACCAGTTCGGTGCCCAGGTCCTCGCCGTTCAGGTCGGGGTGCTTGGCCTGGAGCCAGGCGACGTGCTCGCTCGCCTCGGCGATCAGGTCGCGGTCGAGGACGTCACGGAAGATCGTGTAGCCGTCGCGGTCGTAGTCCTGAAGGGTCCGGTCGACTCTCACCATGCGCTCCTTGTGAGGGTGGGGCGTCACTCGGATTCTTCGGTCTTCGCGGGACGGGTTACTAGTAATCACCGCTCCACAAGTATTAATTTCCTGACATGCCGACCGTCCTGCGCTGGGTCGAGTTCGCGGCCGGTCTGCCGTACCACGCGGCCCTGGTGCCGGTGAAGGGCGGCCGCAGGGACCGGCCGGAGCCGCACTCCCACGCCGACTTCCACGAGCTGGTCTTCGTGACCGCGGGGGCGGGCGTGCAGCGGGTCGGCGAGGCGGAGCAGCCGCTGCGCGCCGGGGACGTGGTGCTGGTACGGCCGCACGACCGGCACGAGTTCGCCTCGGCCGACGGCATGCGCTTCGTCAACATCGCCTTCCCGAGCGAGCGCTGGCGGGCCTTCGCCGACCTGGCGGGGCTGGCGGGACCGGCGGACTGGGACCGCCGGGAGCTCCCGCTGTCGGCCCGCGCCGACCTGGACGGGCCGGTGGCGGCGGAGTTCGGCCGTCTGCTGGCCGCCTACTCCGGCGTGCCCCGCGTGCTCGACCTGGTCGGGCTGCTGACGGCGGTCGTCCCGCTGCTGGAGGGCGCCGACGGGACGGCCGTGGACCGGCGGCCCGGCTGGCTGGTCTCGGCCTGCGTCGCGATGCGGCGCGAGGAGAACCTGCGCGAGGGCCTGCCCCGGCTGCAGTCCCTCGCCGCCGTCAGCCCGGGGCATCTGGCCCGCTCGATGCGCAGGCACTACGGGTGCACGCCGATCGGGTTCGTGGTCGGGCGGCGGCTGGAGCACGCCGCCCTGCTGCTGACCACGACGACGGAGGGCATCGGCCGGATCGCCCAGCGCTGCGGCTTCTCCGGCCAGTCGTATTTCGGCCGGCTCTTCCAGGAGCGGTACGGCATGGCCCCGCGATGTTACCGGGAGGTTACGCGGCGAGCCGTCGTCCCTCTGGACAGCCAAGATATCAAGTGATTAGATGACTTAATCCCCCCAAGATCGAAGAGGAGGCCGGGCATGATCCGGTCACTTGGTGTCGCCGCCGTCATCTGTCTCGCTATCACCGCCTGCTCCTCCGGCGGATCCGCGCCCAAGCAGGCCGCCGGCAAGACGGAGCTGAAGCTCTACAACGACAAGGGCGCCTGGAGCAAATACTTCGACGAGATGGGCAGCCTGTCCAAGCAGCAGATCGGCCTGTCCATGAAGCCGGTCGGCTACACCGACGAGCCGACGTACCAGGCGTTCATCAAGGCGTCGTTCCGCACGGACGTGAAGCCCGACCTGTTCACCTGGACGACGGGCGGGCGGCTGGCCGAGATCGTCGCGCAGAAGCAGGTCTCCGACACGACCGCCATCTGGCAGGAGGCGATCAAGAACGGCGATCTGTCCGCCGACCTGGCCAAGTACTACACGGTGAGCGGCAAGCAGTACTGCGTGCCGCTGAACGCGGCGTACTGGGGCATGTTCTACAACAAGAGCGTCTTCGACAAGTATCAGCTCAAGCCGCCGGCGACGTGGGACGAGCTGGTCAAGGTCGCCGAGACGCTGAAGAAGAACGGCGTCAAGGCCTTCTACCACACCAGCGTGCTGTTCTCCTTCGTCTGGTTCGAGCAGCTCCTGGCCGGCACCGACCCCGACCTCTACGACCGCCTCTCGACGGGTCAGGCGAAGTACACCGACCCCGGCGTGGTCGACGTGATGAAGCGGTGGAAGTCGATGATCGACGCCGGTTACTTCAACAACCCCGGCGACAAGACCGACCCGGGCGACGTGCTCAAGACCGGCAAGGCCGCGATGGTGTCGTTCGGCACGTGGTTCAACACGAGCATGACGCAGCGCGACATGAAGGCGGGAGACGACTACGGCTTCTTCGTCATCCCGAACGTCAACCCCGCGCTGCCCAAGACCTCGATGATCTTCGAGAGCGGCCCGCTCTGCTCGCTGGCCAAGGCGCCCGACCCCGACGCGAGCACCAAATACCTCAAGTGGTGGGTGAGCTCGTCCGCCCAGGAGAAGTGGGCCACGGCCAGGGGCGACGTCTCGGCCAACCCCAAGGTCGCCATCGCCGACCAGGCCATCGCCGAGGTCAGCAAGGCAGCGGGCAGCGGCGACTACCGCCTGGTTAACCGCTACTTCGAGGCCACCCCGCCCCCGGTGCTCACCGCCGCGCTGGACGGCTTCGGCGCCTTCGTCGTCAAGCCGGACACCTACCAGAAGGTCCTGACGGACATCCAGGCCGCCGCCGACGAGTACTGGAGCACGCACCCGCAGGGCAACTGAGCGCCGGTCAGGGCAGGAAGCCGCGGTGGCGGGCGGCGATCACCGTCTCCATGCGGGTGTGCGTCCCCAGCTTGCGCATCGCGTTGCGCAGGTAGCTCTTGACCGTCTCGGCCCGGATCCCGAGCCTCTCCCCGGTCTCCGCGTTGCCGCAGCCCACGGCGACCAGGGCGAGGACGTCGAGCTCGCGCGGCGACAGCGGGCTCGGCCGCTCCGGGGTCCGGCCGTCCGGGCGGGCCAGCCGGTCGCACACGTCCTGGAGCCGGGCCCGGAGCCCGGCGTCGGCGACGTCCTGGGTGATGGCCCTGAGCTGGGCGTGCGCCTGGCGGACCGCCTCCCACTCGCCGGCGGACGGCGACTCGCGGGCGGCCCGGGTGATCGCCGCGGTCTCCATCTCGGCCAGCCGCCGCTCCACCTCCCGCCTGACGGCCAGTTCGAAGCCCACCCGCGCGGCGACCTGGGTCATGGCGTCCACCACGCGGTCGCTGATCGACAGGGGCTCGCGGATCCCGCCGTACAGGACGCCGGACACGCCGCCGTCCACCGTGACCGGCACCGCCGCGATGGCCCGCAGCCCTTCGGCGATCACGGGTTTGTCGTACTCGTGGCTGATGCGCGGGTCGGCGGCGTAGTCGTCGACGGTGCCGGGGCGCGCGGTGGTGATCACCCGGCCGCCGAGCCCGTTGCCCGCGCCGACGACCAGGCCGCGCAGCGCGCCGGTCAGGGTGCCGCTGAACTCCGTCAGCGTCACGCCGAGCGAGCGGGACCCCACCACGCCGCCGAACACCACCGGCAGGCCCGTCGCCCGGCGCAGCCGGCCGACGGCGGTCTGGAACGCCTCACGATCGATGGGCGCGTACGGTGCGGCCATGGGTCCAGCATGGACGAGGCCCATGGCGGAGAGCCACCCCCGAAAGGGGGTGGTGCCGGGCCGGGTCCGGGGGAATTCTCCGTTCATGGCTGACGCACTGCTCTCGTACGCCTCGGGCGGGTCCGAGGTCCCCCTGCTGGGCGAGACGATCGGCGAGAACTTCGAGCGCACCGTGGCGCGGTTCGGCGAGCGCGAGGCACTGGTGGACGTGGCGGCCGGACGCCGCTGGACCTACGCGCAGCTCGACGCCGCCGTGAACGAGGTGGCGCTCGGCCTGCTGACCCGCGGCATCGGCAAGGGCGACCGGGTCGGCATCTGGGCGCCCAACTGCGCCGAATGGGTGCTCGTCCAGTACGCCACCGCCAAGATCGGCGCGATCCTGGTGAACGTCAATCCCGCGTACCGGGCCCACGAGCTGGCCTACGTCGTCAAGCAGTCGAGCATGCGGCTGCTCGTCAGCGCGGTCACGCACAAGAGCAGCGACTACCGGGCGATGATCGACGAGATCGGGTTCGGGGACGCGGTGTTCATCGGCGAGCCCGGCTGGGACGAGCTGGTCGAGAGCGGCAGGCGCGCCGACCCGGCCCTGCTGGCGGAGCGGGCGGCGCGGCTGACGTTCGACGACCCGATCAACATCCAGTACACCTCGGGCACGACCGGCTTCCCCAAGGGCGCCACGCTGTCCCACCACAACATCCTCAACAACGGCTACTTCGTCGGCGAGCTGCTCGGCTACACCGAGGCCGACCGGGTGTGCCTGCCGGTGCCGCTCTACCACTGCTTCGGGATGGTCATGGGCAACCTCGGCGCGACCTCGCACGGCTCGTGCATTGTGCTGCCCTCGCCGGGGTTCGACCCGGAGGCGACGCTGCGCGCCGTGCAGGCCGAGGGGTGCACGTCCCTGTACGGGGTGCCGACGATGTTCATCGCCGAGCTGGCCCTGCTGACCGGGTCCGGAAATTTCGATCTTTCGACGCTCAGAACGGGCATCATGGCCGGATCCCCGTGCCCGGTCGAGGTCATGAAACGCGTCGTCAGCGAGATGAACATGACCGAGGTCGCCATCTGCTACGGCATGACCGAGACCTCACCCGTGTCCACGATGACCCGCCGCGAAGACGGCCTGGCCCGCCGCACCGAGACCGTCGGCCGCGTCATGCCGCACATCGAGGTCAAGGTCGTCGACCCGGAGACCCGGCTGGCGCTCCCCCGCGGCGTGCCGGGCGAGCTGTGCACCCGCGGCTACTCGGTCATGCTCGGCTACTGGGCCCAGCCCGACGCCACGGCCGAGGCCATCGACACCGCCCGCTGGATGCACACCGGCGACCTGGCCACCATGGACGCCGACGGCTACGTCAGCATCGTGGGCCGCATCAAGGACATGGTGATCCGCGGCGGCGAGAACATCTACCCGCGCGAGATCGAGGAGTTCCTCTACGGCCACCCGGACGTCGCCGACGTGCAGGTGATCGGGGTGCCCGACGAGAAGTACGGGGAGGAGCTGATGGCCTGGATCGTCATGCGGCCGGGCGTCGAGCCGCTGACGGCCGAGCGGGTCAGGGAGTTCTGCGCGGGCCGCCTGGCCCACTACAAGATCCCCCGGTACGTGCACGTGGTGGACGCGTTCCCCATGACGGTCACCGGCAAGATCCGCAAGGTGGAGATGCGCGAGCGGGCCGCCGGCATCCTCGGCCGTTCATGAACACGGACCGGCTCCGCGGTCAGGACGACCACGGAGCCGGCCCAGGATGCGCGTCGTCACGGCGAGCGACCCGTGAGCCTTCACGACCGGCCAGGACGGACGGTCACCGACGTCGGCGCGTGCGGCCCAGCGTGCGCAGCCGTAAAGGATGGGCCTGAAGATCGGCGCGCGGCCCAGCGTGCGCAGCCGTAAAGGATGGGGGTGTGCGGCGGCGCGCGTCAGTTCTGGTCGAGGAAACGCTGGGCCAGCGTGCGGCCCAGGGTGACGGCCTGGGTGTGGTTCTCGATGGTCTGGACCTTGGTGCCGGAGCCGGTGAAGACGATGTACGTGACGCCGCTGTCCGTGCCGCCGTTGCTCGGGTCGGGGTTGATGCCGAGGTCGGCCGCCGTCCGGTAGGACGCCTCGCCGATGATCCCGCTCGGCCCCGTGTCACCCATCACGGCGTACTCCACCTGCCCGTTGTAGACGATCGCCACCACGGTGCCGCAGCCGATGCCCTTCGTCCGGTAGTCCCAGATGGAGCTGGTGCTCGGCACCACCATGTACGCGAGCTGCGCCGCGTTGAGCGGCGAGTCCCCGCTGGTGTGGCAGGCCGTGTCGGGCTGGAAGCAGCAGTCGGTGTTCTCGTTGCACTGCGTCGTGCGCACCCCGTCGCAGTCGATGTCCATGTCGCCCTTCCAGAACACCGCCCCGGTCTTCTCGCACACCGCGACCGTCGCCGAGCTCACGTCGGAGTCCGTCTTGTACTTGCCGTTGGAGATCTGGCTGCACGCGGTCACCTTCGCGAGGAGCTGGTCGGCCGTCGGTCCGGTGCCGCCGCTGCCGGTCGTGCCGGTGGCCGCGGCGCTGTGCCCGGACTCGTTGCCCGCCGCGTCGATCGCGGTGACCGTGTACGTGTGCGTGGACCCGGCGGTGAGCCCGCCGATCGTGGCGCCGGCCGTCGGCGTGGTCGTGACCACGGTCGTCCCCTCGTAGACGCGGTAGCCGGTGACGGCCACGTTGTCGGCGGAGTCCGTCCAGGCCAGCGTGATGCTGGCGGCCGAGGTGCCGGTGACGCGGACGTCCGCGGGCACGGTCGGCGCCTGCCCGTCGGGCCCGCCGGAGCCGCTGACCGAGAGCCGGTCCACGTTGGGGCCGCCGTTGGCGGTGGTGCCGGTCGCGCGGACGGTGTTGACCCCGGCGTTCAGCGACACCGTCAGCGCGGCGTCCGCCCAGGTGTCCCAGCTGCCGGTGCCGGGGAAGTCGCGGGTCTGGACGGCGGCGCCGTTCACCGCGACGGTCATCGGCCGGTTGACGGTCGTGCCGTTGGCGTACCTCAGCGTGAGGGTGTGCGTGCCGGCCTCGGCCACGTTGACGGACCACTCGATGTAGCCGCCCACGGCGTTGACGTAGTCGACGAAGCCCGAGCCGGTGTAGCCGGTGTGGTTGGTCGCCACCGAGGCTTCCGAGAGCGTGGCGGCCTCGGCCTGGTACTCGGTCGCGGGCGCGTCGGCCATGGTGACCTCGAGGTAGTCGAGGTTGGGGTTGCCGCCCGAGGCCGTCGAGGTGACGCGGATCTTGTTGTCGCCCGCGGCGAGCGTGGCGGTCAGGGTGGAGGTGGCCCACGTGGTCCAGGCTCCGGTCGGGCCGAACGTGCGCCCGGCCGAGACGACCGTGCCGTTGACCGAGACGTCGGTGGTGCGTGACGTGGTGGTGCCGTTGGCGTAGCGGATGGCGAGCGTGGCGGTGCCGGCCGCGGGCGCGTTCACCGTCCACTCGGTGTACGGGCCCGCGGCGTTGTCGCTGTTGACGAAGCCGGTGCCGGAGAACCCGGCGTGGTTGGACTCGACGACGCCCTGGACGTTGGTGGCGTTCTCGGCCTCGTACCGCACGGTCGCGGCCCGGGCGGGCAACGCGACCAGACCCGTGACGGCCAGGCAGGCGACGGCCAGGATGACGAGGCGGCGTAAGCGTGGGGGGTGCACAGGCGTTCCTTCCGATCAGCGGACGTCTCAGGAGACGTCGAGGTAGTCGACGTTGGGTCCGCCGTTGGCGGTGGTGCCCGTCAGGCGGACGGTGTTGGCCCCGGCGTTCAGCGACACCGTGAGCGTGGCGTCCGCCCAGGTGTCCCAGTCGCCCGTGCCGGGGAAGTCGCGGGTCTGGACGGCGGCGCCGTTGACCGCGACGGTCATCGGCCGGTTCACCGAGGTGCCGTTGGCGTACCGGATGGTGACGGTGCGCGAGCCGGCCTCGGCGGCGTTCACGGTGAACTCGACGTACGAGCCGGTCACGTTGTCGGCGTTGACGAACCCGGTGCCGGAGAAGCCGGAGTGGTTCGACTCGGCGGCACCCTGGGAGATCGTCGCGTTCTCGGCCTCGTAACGGGTCGCGGCGGCGGCCGGCCGGGCGCGGATGAGGCGGGTCTCCCCGGGGCGCAGGGTGGCGCTGTAGGAGGTGGCGACGGTGCCCTCGGAGGCGCCCGACCACAGGTTCGTGACGGCGGCCGGGCCGGTGAAGCCGGCCTGCGCCCAGGTGACGCTCACCGTGGAGTTGCCCGACGTGCCGGTGTTGTAGAGCGCGACGATGTAGTCGCCGTTGGCCTCCCGCTTGCGCCACACCTGGTTGACGCCGCTGTTGACGACGCGCTGGGCGGCCACGCCGTCCTGGTTGACCGCGATGAGCCGGTCGTTCTTCAGCATCGCCAGGTCGACGGAAGTGAGCGCGGTCAGGTCGGTGCCGAGCAGCAGCGGGCTGGCGGCCATCGCCCAGTGCGTCATGTGCGAGCGGCGCTGGTCGGCGGTGAGCCCGACCTGGTCGCCGTTGCCGATCTGCAGCGAGTCGTAGTCGTTCCAGCCGCCCGGACCGGCGTACTGCTGCCAGGAGGCGGCCGAGTTGAACCGGCTGACGACGTGGGACCAGTCGGTGAGCGGGTAGCCGCTGCCGTTCGGGCCGGACCCGCAGTAGCACTCGACGTCGCCCTGGGTGCGCCAGCTGTTGGCCAGCCGCTTCCAGGTGGTGGCCTGGGCGATCGGCAGGTTGTTGGAGAGCGCGAAGTTGATCGGCCGGCCGGTCTGGCGCAGCGCCTTGTCCCACGCCTCCACGTCCGCGACCGTCGACGCGTCCGCGCCGTCGATCTTGAGGTAGTCCACGCCCCACGAGGCCATCTGGTCGGCCCACGAGTTGATGAACGCCTGCGCGCCCGGATGGGAGTACTTGAGCCGGTACATGTTCTTGCAGTTGTAGTTCTTGTGGGTCTGCGAGGTGTCCGCGATGTCCTGCGCGTGGTACGACGTGCCCTCGATCGGCTTGTTGGCCGTGACGGCGTTCTTCGCGATGCCCGGGGTGACGTAGAAGCCGAACTTCAGCCCCTTGGCGTGCACGTAGTCGGCCAGCGCCTTGATCCCGGACGGGAACTTGGCGGTGTCGACCGCCCAGCGGCCGTAGTCGTCGACGACGAAGCCGTTGGAGTCGCACTTCTGGTAGAAGTCGTCGAGGTTGACGTAGACGTAGCCCTTGTCGGCCAGCCCGCTGCTGACCAGCGCGTCCGCCTGGGCCTTCATCTTGGTCTCGTCGGGCCAGCGGCGGACGAAGCTCCAGCTGCTCCAGCCCATCGCGGGCCTGATCGACAGCCCGTTGTCCGAGGCGGCGGCCGGTGCCGCGGGCAGGGTCAGGCACGTGGCGGCCAGCACCAGTGCCGCGAATAACGCCCTCATGAGGCGCCTCCCGTCGTGACGTCGATGCAGTCGAGGTTCGGGTTGCCGCCGTCGGTCGTCGCGGTGACCCGCAGCGTGTTGGCCCCTGCGTTGAGCGGGACGGTGAACGTGTCGGTCGCCCAGGTGGTCCAGGCGCCGGTGCCGGGGTAGTCGCGGTTCTGGGCAGCGCCGCCGTTCACGGTGACGGCCGCCGGGCGGCTGGTCGTCGTCCCGTTGGCGTAGCGCAGCGCGATCGTGGCGGTTCCGGCCGCGGGCGCGTTGATCGTCCACTCGGTGGAGGAGCCGGTGACGTTGTCGCCGTTGACGAAGCCGGTGCCGGAGTAGCCCGCGTGGTTGGACTCGACGACGCCCTGCGAGATCGTCGCGTTCTCGGCCTCGTAGCGGGTTCCGGTGGAGCCGCCGCCGCCCGCGTACTGGCCGCCGACCCACGCCTCGTCCACCCGCCAGCGGGCGACGCCGTGGTGCCCGGTCTTGGAGAGCCGGACGTAGCGGGCGGTGACCCCGCTCAGGTCGATGAACTGGACGCCGCGGGCGTTCGGCACGGTCCCGGTCTTGACCGCGCTCCCCCAGGTCGAGCCGTCGTTGCTGACGTGCACCTGGTAGCCGGAGATCCGCGCCGACCCGGACGACGGGTAGACGGTGGAGTCCTCCCGCTGGTTGAACGCCAGATACTGGACGGGCTTGGCGGACCCCAGGTCGAACGTGAGCCGCGCGGGCTCGGCGGCGTCGCTGTCCCAGTAGGTCAGGTAGTTCCCATCACCCGCCGCCGCCGCGCCGTGGCCGCTGGTGGACGAGCTCGCCGAGAGCGTGACGCCGGTGTAGATGCCCTGACGGCCGCTGGTGACGACCTTGAAGACGGTGTCGTACTGATCCCAGCCGGAGATCCCGCTGAGCGTCAGCGTGCCGCCCGACTGCGTGAACGCGACCGGCGCGCCCGTGCGCAGGTTCGTCACCGAGCCGACCCGGTAGCCGTTGTCGCGCAGCGACAGCGTGCTGCCGGACGGCGGCGTGATCACGTGGATGTAGTGCCGGTTGGGGTCGTCCTTGGCGACGGTGGTCACGCCGTGCGCGCCGTTGTTCCAGAAGCCCGGCTTGAGCCCGCCGAACATGTAGCCGCCGCCTTCCGTGCCGCCGAGCGACTCCCAGATCTCCTCCAGGTACGTGTTCGCGAAGTTGTTGAAGCTGACCTGCTGGGCGGGGAACTTGCCGTTGACCATGGCGGTCTCTGCCATCAGCGCCTTGATCGACGACCCCGCGTTCGTGATGAGCCGGCCGAGCGTGAGCTTGCGGTCCACGGCCTGGTCGGAGCCGCCGTACCACCAGGGGCCGCCGGTGGGCAGCTTGAAGTCGGCCTCGATCAGCCGCGGCAGCGCCGTGTAGACCGCCTGCGGGTAGTCGTACGACGGCGTCATGCCGGTCTTCTGCTCGTTGCTGATCATGTCCATGATCGGCGTGTCTTCGTTGTTGTTCGAGATCGTCATGTCGGGGCGCTGCTGGTAGATCTTGGCGTAGAGGTCGTTGCGCTCCCAGTAGGCGTTGTCGTTGTCGATCCAGAACCCGGCGAGCTTGGGATAGCGCTGCATCTGCTCGAAGAACTGCAGGTAGCTGAACTCGCCGAACCCGTCGCGGGTGGTCAGGTCCACGTCGTGGCCGACGTAGCTGGAGAAGGCCGAGGAGTTGAGCCACGACCCCGACGACAGGCCCTCGTTGTGCCACTGCGGGTCGTCGGTCATGTAGTGGATGACCTTCAGGCCCTGCGCGTCGGCGGCGTCGATCAGCTCGCCGAGGAAGTCCCGCGTGGTGCGGCAGGAGCCCGGGATCGCCGACGGGTACGGCCGGGCGTAGCCGAGCCGGCTGTGGAAGGTGGCCAGCACGATGTACTGGGCGTGCAGCTTCTTGGCCTCGTTCACCCAGTAGGAGGCGCTCCAGCCGCCGTTGGTGACGTCGGCCTCCCACGCGCTGCAACTGGTGTGCTGCGGCGAGGTCCGCTCGCCCCAGTGCAGGAAGAGGCCGGCGATCGAGTTGCGCAGGAACGCCTGGCGCGGGTGTTGCAGGTCGGCCCGCGCCGGGAGGGCGGTGAGCAGGCCGAGCAGGAGCGCGAAGACGGCGAGCGTCGCCGTGCGTCTCATGGTGCTCTCCTAGGATCCGGGAGTGAACGCTGGGTCGCTGCTGATGGCGACGCGGTCGAGGCGGGCGCCGTCCTCGCGGTAGGCGAAGGTGATCGTGCGCGCTCCGGCCGCCAGGTCGTACGTGACGGGCAGCTTGGCCCAGTGCCAGGAGGTGCCGATCGGGATGTTGTTCCAGTTCGTCCACGAGCCGGTGCCCGAGCGCACCCAGAACGAGTCGTCGCCGTCGTTGGCGGCGATCACGCGGGCCCAGACGGCGAACGTGCCGTCGTGCTCGACCGTGAACGGGATCGTGGTCCAGCCGGTGGAGGGCGCGCTGGACTTGCTGTTGTTGCCGGCGGCGACGGTCACGTACGAGCCGCCGGACGCGGCCTGGTCGGCGGCCGTCTGCATGGGGGCGGTGACCGTGCCCGCCTCCGCCTCGGCGTACAGGCTGTCGGGGGTGCCGGGGACGGGCGTGGAGTTGGTGGCGCGCACGCGCAGCGCGCCGCCGGAGGTGTCGGCGCTGTCGCGCACGGCGTAGCCGCTGACGCCGCTGAACCCGACGTCGTAGGCGCTGCCGCTGCCGCGCTGCGCGACGACGCCGTTCACCTGCACGTCGGAGGCGTCGTCGGCGATCGCGTAGGGCCGGTTGTCGTTGTCGTCGAACCGGGTCTCGCCGTTGAGCGTGATGCCGGTGGCGTGCCTGATCCAGTAGCCGTACGAGGGGCGCGCGCCGTAGTCGCGCGGCGGGTAGGTGGTGAGGAACTCGCCGGGCACCCGGGTGGCCTCCGAGGCGGGGTGGCCGCCGGGGACGGTCAGGTCGACGTTCTGGAAGGTGATGCCGGGGCCGAGGTCCACGGACGGCGTGCCGGTCAGCGTGCTGGTGTAGTCGGAGGCGCCCACGGTGCCGGTGACGACGGGCGCGGTCAGGTTGGTCCCGGTCACGTTGGAGATCGTGATGTTCCGGATCCGTCCGGCGGGGGGCGAGCCGGGGCAGCGCTTCCGCTCACCGATCTTGAAGAAGAACGGCGACGTGGTCTTGGTGAGCGTCACGTTGTCGTAGTGGACGTCCTCGATGACCGCGCCGTCCATGGACACGATGCCGATGCCGGCCTTGCCCGCGCCCAGCACGGTGATGTTCTCGAACCGGAAGTCGCGGAAGCTCCCGCAGGTCTCCGACCCGAACTGGAGCGCGTTGTTCTCGTGTGAATAGACGGTGGTGTCGCGCACGCGGACGTTCTGGCTGGTGTAGGTGTGGCCGAGCGCGTAGTCGCTCTTGAACACCAGGGCGTCGTCACTGGCCTCGATGCGGCTGTCGGTGACGGTGACGTTCCAGCTGTTGATCAGGTTGATGCCGTCGCGCACGCCGCTGCTGGAGTTGATCGTCTTGAGGTTGTCGATCGTGACGTCGTGGCAGCCGTTGATCAGGGCGGCGAAGTGGCCGCCGCGCCGGAACGTGACGCCTTCGAGGCTGACGTTCGAGCACTCGGTGAGGGTCAGCGCCTTGTCGGCCTGGCCGGAGGATGGGTTGCCGGTGATGAGGTTGCCATCGCCGTCGATCGTGCCGGTGCCGGTGATGTGGAAGTCGGTGATGCCGCTGCCCCACATGAGCGAGTTGTGGAAGTGGCTGTGGCCGTAGTCCTGGTAGTCGTCGTTGGGGTTGGACTCGGCGGCGTCCATGCCGCTGCTCGCGGCCAGGAGGGTGGCGCCGGAGTCGAGCCTGAGCGTGATGTTGGACTTCAGGTGGATGGTGCGGGCCCGGTAGCGGCCGGAGGGAAAGACGACGGTTCCGCCGGGGGCCGCGCTGGCGGCGTTGATGGCGCGGTCGATGGCGTCGTCGTCGTTCGTCGAGCCGTTGCCGGTGGCGCCGTAGTCGCGCACGTTGAACTCGGCGAGCGCGTGCGCCGGGCTCACCGGGAGGGGGGCGGCTCCGAGCAGGGCGAGGGCGCATACCAGCAGGGCTCGGGCGAGCGGTTTCATGGCTGGAGCTCCACATAGTCGAGATTGGGCAGGCCGCCGGCGGTGGTGGCGGTGAGCCGGACGGCGTTGGTGCCGGGGACGAGGGGCACGGTGACGGAGGCGGACACCCAGGTGGTCCAGGCGCCGGTGCCGGGGGCGTTCACGGCGGATCCGGCGGCGGTGCCGTTGACGGTGACCGCGAACGGCCGGTTGGTGCTCGTGCCGTTGGCGTACCTGATCGTGAGGGACCTGCTGCCGGCCGCCGCCGCGCTCACCGCGAACTCGACGTAGGCGTCGGCCACGTTGTCGGTGTTGACGAAACCGGTGCCGGAGTAGCCGGCGTGGTTCGACTCGGCGGCGCCCTGGAAGATCACGGCGTCCTCGGCCTCGTACCGCGTCCCGGCCGGCGGCTGGGTGTTGGAGATGTCCTTGCCGTTGACGCTCACCCGGGACAGCACGAGGTTGTCGACGTTCGACGCGGTCGGCGTGGCCGTCGTGATCCCGGTGAACGTGCTGTTGGAGATCGTGACGTTCTTGATGTGGTCGGTCGGGCGGCCGTCCAGGTTGTATGCCTGCGCCGCACCGTCGATCGTGAGGCCGTCGGCGGTGAAGTTCTGCACGACCGGCGGCAGGGAGCCCGAGGTCTCGTAGTTGAGCGTGACGTACAGGGCGCTGCGCTCCAGGTCGTGGCCGGTGATGCGGCGCAGGTGCACGCCGTCCACGAAGCCGCCGCGGTTGAAGCTGGTCTTGACGTAGAGGGCGTACTTGACCGGGTAGCGGCCGGGGAAGTCGGGCGCGTTGCACTCGCAGTCCTCGGCGAAGACATCGCGGACCCCGCCGGACATCTCGCTGCCGATGGTCACGCCGCCCCACCGGCCGCTGAACTTGCAGTTCTGGATCACGATGTTCTGCGAGGGGCGGTTCACCCGGCGGCCGTCGCGGTCGCGGCCCGACTTGATGGGGACGCAGTCGTCGTTGGTGTCGAACTTGCAGCCGGTGATCAGCATGTCGGTGCAGGAGTCGGGGTCGCAGCCGTCACCCTGGGAGTTGGTGGAGTAGAAGGTGACGTTCCGGACGGTGACGTTGGTGCAGTAGACCGGGTGCAGGGTCCACATGGCCGGGTTGCGCAGGTTGACGCCTTCGACGAGCACCGCCGTGCAGCTGTAGAGGCCGATCATGTTGGGCCGCAGCTTGTGGCCGCTGCCGAACTGGCGCTGCGCCACCGGGTGGTCGTCCGCGCCCCAGGACCGGAGCTGGTCGCGGTCCGCGCCGCCGCTCCCCCACGACGACCAGTCACCGGCGGGCGCGTTGCCGTCGATCGTGCCCGTGCCCGTGATGGCGACGTTGGTCTGGCCGTTGGCGTAGATGAAGGGCGAGTAGTTGTAGCACTCGATGCCCTCCCAGCGGGTGAGCACCGTCGGCAGATAGGAGCCGGGATCCGTGCGGAACCTGATGGTGCCGTTCACCTGGAGGTTGACGTTCGACAGCAGGTGGATCTTGCCGGTGCGGAACGTTCCTGACGGCACCACCACGCGGCCGCCGCCCGCCGCGTTGCACGCGGCGATGGCGTCGCGGAACGCGGTCGTGCAGTCGGTGGAGTTGTCCGGCTTGGCGCCGTAATCGGTGATCGTGAACGTGCGGTCGGGGAAGGTCGGCGGGACCATCCTGGCGAGGATCTCGGGCACCCGGTCCCACGGCGACGCTGCCGTGGTGGCTGTGGGGACCGAGCCCGCCGCACCCGGGGCGACGGACTCGGCGTACGCGGGCCCGCCCGTGGTGCCGGTGCCGACGAGGAGGACGCCGCCCGCTTTGATCAGGTCGCGCCGGGAGATCGTCACTGGACCACCTCCAGGTAGTCGAGGTTCGGGCAGCCGCCCGCCGTGGCGGCGGTGAGGCGGACGGTGTTGGCCCCGGCGGCGAGGTCGGCCACCACGCTCCGGGACGCCCACGTGGTCCAGGCGCCGGTGCCGGGGAAGGACAGACCGGAGGCCACGACCCGGCCGTTGACGGCCAGGTCCGCGGGGCGGTCGGCGCCCGTGCCGTTGGCGTACCGGACGGTCAGCGTGGCGGGACCGGCCGCGGCGGCGGTGTGCCGCCACTCCACGTAGGCGCCCGCCGCGTTGTCGGTGTTGACGAACCCGGTGCCGGAGAACCCCGCGTGGTTCGACTCGACGACGCCCTGCGAGATCGTGGCGTTCTCCGCCTCCAGCCGGGCGGCGGCGGCCTGCACCTGCTTGTACGCGCGCATGTCGCGCAGCAGCAGGTAGCAGTTCTGCAGCGAGCCGGAGGTGTCGCCGAGCGAGCGGTAGATGCCCCACTTGGGGCGGACCCGGTCACCGAGGAAGGTGTCGCCGGTCCTGGTGGCGTCCACGAGCGTGGCGCCGCCGCTGCGCAGGACCCACCGCACCGAGCCCGAGCCGCCGTCGCCGATCTTGATCTCGTACTCGGCGTCGATCCACTTGTCGTGCAGCGGCTCGAGCTCGGTGCGCCCCACCAGGGTGTCGGACTCGAAGATCTTGTGCTCGATGGTCTGCACGCCGTTCACGCGGCGCAGCGAGGTGACGGTGATCGGGCTGGTGCCGGTGCCCGGCATCTTCGTCTGGCTGATGTGGGTGAAGGTCGTCGTCGCCTTCAGCGAGCTCGGGATGTACATCGAGTACGTGACCCGCCAGGTCTCCCCCGTCAGCCAGCGCAGGTAGCCGTCCGGGTTCCGGTTGCCGGTGACCTCCTGGCGCTGCCGGTCCGTCGACGTGTCACGGTCGGCGGTGTGCATGTTGAAGCGGAAGGCGTTGCCCTCGGCGTAGATGTGGGGCTGCCCGGCCGGATGCGAGTCGGCGCGGTCGTCCTCGATCGTCTCGAACGCGCCCAGCCCGACGGCGGCCGGGTCGGGCGCCCACATGAGCTTCCAGGCGGGGGCGACGGTCAAGGTGCCGGCCGAGGCCGGCCTGGCGGGCAGGGCGGGGGCGAGGAACGCGGCCCCCACCAGGGCCCCGAGCTGGCGACGGGTCACGCTCATTGGACCTCCAGGTAGTCGAGGTTGGGGCCGCCGTTCGCGGTGGTGGCGGTCGCCCTGACGGTGTTGGCGCCGGCGGCCAGCTGGGCGGAGACCGTCGTGGACTGCCAGGTGGTCCAGGCGCCCGTGCCGTTGAAGGGTTTGGCCGCCGCCACGACCGTGCCGTTGACCGCGATGTCCATCGCCCGGTTGGCCGTGGTGCCGTTGGCGTAGCGGAGGGTGAGCGTCGCCGTCCCCGCCGCGGCGGCGTTCACGGCGAACTCGACGTACGAGCCGGCCACGTTGTCGTAGTTGACGAACCCGGTGCCGGAGAAGCCGGCGTGGTTCGACTCGACCACGCCCTGCGCGATCGTCGCGTTCTCGGCCTCGTACCGGTTGCCCGGCGACGAGCCCCCGTACAGGACGCCGTTGATGCGGACGTCGCGCAGCACGACGTTGTCGGCGTTGGAGAGCTGCGGGGCGGGGGTGTCGATCTGGGTGAAGGTGCTGTTGGCGATCGTGACGTTCCGGATGTGGCTGGCGGCGGAGCCCGACAGCTTGATCGCGAACGGCGAGCCGGCGATGTTCAGGCCGTCCACGGTGATGTTCTGGATGACCGGGTTGACGATCGGGCCGTTGCCGGGGCCGGTCAGGCTGTAGTTCATGTCGATGTAGAAGCCGCCCCGGTCGCACGGGCCGCCCGTCAGGTTGCGGACGTGCACGCCGTCCACCGTCCCGCCGCGCCGGTTGTTGGTCTTCAGGTAGAGGGCGTAGAAGGAGTGGTAGCTGGAGCCGGCGAGGATGCGGTTGTTCTCGGCGAAGACGTTGCGGACGCCGCCGGACATCTCGCTGCCGACCGTGATCGCGCCCCAGCGGCCGTAGTAGGTGTTGTCGCGGATGACGATGTCGGTGGACGGCACGCCCACGCGGCGGCCGTCGGTGTCGCGGCCCGACTTGATGACGGTGCCGTCGTCGCCGGTGTCGAACGTGCATCCCTCGATGAGCACGTCGGAGGAGGATTCGGGGTCGACGCCGTCCACCATCGCGCCCCGGCTATAGATTTTGACCCGCCTGACCGTGATATTTCGGGATAAGACGGGGTGGATGGTCCACATCGCGGGGTTCCTGATGTCCAGGTCCTCGACGAGGATGTTCCGGCAGCCGTAGAACTGGATCATGTTCGGCTTGAGGAAGTGGCCGTCGCCGAACTGCCGCTGCTCCACCGGCACGCCGTCCACGGCCTGCTGCTGCAACCGGTCCCAGTCCGGGCCGCGCTGGTCGTCGAAGCCGAACCAGGGCCCGGCCGCCGCGTTCCCGTCGATCGTGCCGGTGCCGGTCAGGGCGATGTCGGTCTGGTTCCTGGCGTAGATGAAGGGCGAGTAGTTGAAGCACTCGATCCCCTGCCAGCGGGTGAACACCGTCGGCAGGTACGAGCCCGCGTCCGATCTGAACCGGATCGTGCCGCCCGCCTCGACGTGCAGCCGCACGCCGGACAGCAGGTGGATCTTGCCGGTGCGGAACTTGCCGGTGCCGGGCACGAGCACCGTACCGCCGCCCGCGGCGTTGCAGGCCGCGATGGCGGAGCGGAAGGCGGCCGTGCAGTCGGTGGAGTTGTCCGGCTTGGCACCGTAATCGGTGATCGGGAACGTGCGGTCGGGGAAGGTCGGCGGCACGATCCTGGCCAGGATCGCGGGCACCTGGTCCCACGGGGAGTCGAGCGGCTGGGCCGTGGCGGGCGCCGGCGGCAGCACGGCGCCCGCCTGCACGGGGACGAGCAGCGCTCCTTTGAGCACGGCCCTTCTGGAGGGATGCATCGGAGGCTCCGGGGGGTGGATCCGGCGACCGCGCGATGGCGCGGCCGCCGGCGATGAGGGGGGTGACTACTGGATGTTGGAGCGGCGGATGGTGTCGGCCGAGCCGTCGCCGTTGTTGTCGGAGTTGGTGGAGCCGAACCAGATGGCGTTGGCGCCGGGCACCTTCTCGACCGCGCGGAGCCTGCCGTACGTGCCGTTGAAGTACGAGTTGACCGTCGAGACGTTCTCGCCGTTCAGCACGATGCGCCACAGCCGCTGGCCGCGCAGCGCCGCCATGAACACCGTGTTGTTGACGATGGCGATGCCGCTCGGCGAGGCCTCGGAGACGCTCCAGGTGTACTTCGGGTTCGTCATGCCGGACGTGCTGCAGGTGCCCTCGCAGGTGGGCCAGCCGTAGTTCTTGCCCGGCTGGATGAGGTTGAGCTCGTCACGCGAGGAGTTGCCCAGCTCCGACTCCCACAGCCGGCCGGCCGAGTCCCAGGCCAGGCCCTGCGGGTTGCGGTGGCCGTAGCTGTAGACGCGGGTGCCGAACGGGTTGCCGGGCGCGGCGGCACCGGTCTTGGTGATGCGCAGGATCTTGCCGTTGAGCGAGTCGAGGTCGGGGGCGTTGCTCGACGACTGCGCGTCGCCGGTGGTGACGTACAGGTAGCCGTCGGGGCCGAACCTGATGCGCCCGCCGTTGTGGTACCGGTTCTTGTCGATGCCCTGGAGGATGGTGGCGTAGCCGCTGAGCGCGGTGCCGTTGAAGTTCATCTTCACGACCCGGTTGCCCTCGGAGGCGGTGTGCATGAAGAACACCTCCTGGTCGCTCGTGCCGTTCCAGGTGGGCGAGAAGTCCAGGCCCATCAGGCCGCCCTCGCCGTCGGTGGTCTGCGCGTTGGGCACGGTGCCGACCTGCGTCTTGGTGCCCGACGGGGTGATCTTGAAGACCTTGAACGTGTCGCGCTCGGTCACCAGCGCGTACGTGCCGTCGGGCGCCCAGGAGATGTCCCACGGCACGTCCCAGCCGCCGGCGATGCTGGTCGGCGTCTGCGGCACGGTGCCGCAGGTCCCGGTGGTGAACGACGCGGACGGCGCGCTCGGCGTGGAGAGCTGGTTGGCGCTGTCACGCGCGACCACGTGCACCTGGTACGTGTGCGCGCATTCGAGCGGCACACTGGCCGTCGTGGCCGGCGGGGTGCCGGTCACCGTGGCGAGCACGGCGTTGGTGGCGTTGTCACGCACGAGGTAGGCCCGCACGCCGTTGTCGTCGGTGGAGGCGCCCCAGGTCACGGTGGCGGAGGCGGACTGAACGCCGCTGACGGTGGGCTGCCCCGGCTGCGAGGGCGGATTGTCGGCGGGCGCGGGCAGCGTCTGGCAGTTCGCCTCGGGGCTGCTCAGCGACACGTTGCCGGAGGCGTCGCGGGCGAAGACCGAGAGCTGGTAGGAGAAGTTCGGGTTGAGCCCGGTCAGCCGGTACGGCGGCGCGGTCGCGGTCGCGATCTGCTGGCCCTGGTGGTAGATGTCGTAGGCCACCACGCCGATGTTGTCGGTGGACGGCGGCCAGTCCAGGGTCAGGGCGTTGTGCGTGATGTCGGAGCACGTCGGCTGGCCCGGCGAGGTCGGCTTCTCGGTGTCGCCGGGGCCGGTGACCCGCAGCCGGTCGAGGTTCGGGCCGCCGTTGTCCGTGGTGGCCGTGGCCCTGACCGTGTTGCCGCCCGCGTTGAGCGGCGCGTTCACGCTGATCTCCTGCCAGGTCGTCCAGGCGCCGGTGCCGGGGAAGGACCGGGCGGTGGCGACCGCGGTGCCGTTGACGGCGATGGTCATCGGCCGGTCGGTGGTGGTGCCGTTGGCGAAGCGGAAGGTCAGGCTCTGGGTGCCGGCGGCGGCCGCACTGACGGCGAACTCGACGTAGGAGCCGGTGACGTTGTCGTAGTTGACGAACCCGGAGCCGGTGAATCCGGCGTGGTTCGACTCGACGACGCCCTGCGAGATCGTCCCGGACTCGGCCTGGTAGTCGGTGAAGTTCGAGGACTGGACCTCGGCGTCGAGGTAGTCCCAGTTCGGGTTGCCGCCCGCGCCGGTGGCGGCGGCCCTGATCGTGTTCGTGCCCGCGGTGACCTGGGCGGTCAGCGTGATCGTGGCCCAGGTGGTCCAGGCGCCGGTGGCGGGGAAGGACCGGGCGGCGGCGACGGTCGTGCCGTTGACCGCGATGTCGCTGGGGCGGTCGGCGCCGGTGCCGTTGGCGTAGCGGAAGGCCAGCGTGGCCGTGCCCGCGGCGGGTGCGTTGATCGTCCATTGTGTGTAAGAGCCGGCGACGTTGTCCCCGTTGACGAAACCGGTGCCGGAGTAGCCGGCGTGGTTCGACTCGACGACGCCTTGGGAGATCGTCGCGTTCTCGGCTTCGTACCGGGTGGGCGCCGCGTCCGCCGGGAGGGCCGTGGCCATTCCCAGGGCGAGTAAGCAGGCGATGACGCAGGCCCGGGACTTGCTGAAGTTCATCGGGCGCTCCTGGCTGAGAGTGATGCCTGGTGTAAGAGAGGGGAGCTTTCCAAACGTTTGCCATAAACCGTCAGCCTCGTCAATAGTTGGAACGGTCCATTGCTTAGGAAAGTTTCCTAACTTTGTCGCATCGATACATCGGATGACATTGACCGGTAGACAGGGCACCACGCCGGGATGTATCCCTGAAGTGCGCAAGGAGATCGGAGCCATGGGCCTCCGATCGTGCAGGACCGCACCGGCGGCACGGCATCACAGCTCGTCAGACCCGGAGTGATACATGGGACGTCTTCGCGCAATCACCGCCACGGCACTCGGCGGCCTGTTATTTCTGCAACCGGTTGCCGTCAGCTCGGCCGCGGCGGCCACCCTCTACGAGGCCGAGAACGGGACGATCTCGCAGGGGGTCGTGGAGTCGAACCACGCCGGGTTCACCGGCTCGGGGTTCGTCAACCTCGACAACGTCACCGGCTCCTCCGTCGAATGGACCATCCAGGCGGCGGACCCCGGCCCGGTCACGCTCGCCCTCCGCTACGCCAACGGGACGGCCGCCGACCGCCCGATGACCGTCACCGCCGGTGGCACCGGCACCACCCTGTCCTTCCCCGGCACCGGCTCCTGGACCACCTGGCGGACCGTCACCGTACAGGTCACGCTGACAGCCGGCGCGAACGCGGTCAAGGCCACGGCCACCACGTCCAACGGCGGCCCGAACCTCGACTCGCTGAGCGTGGACCCCTCCTCGACGGGCACCGACTGGTCCCGGGCGATGGTCGACTCGACGATGGCCCGCTTCTCCCCCGGCACGCTCGGCGGCTGGAGCTACCCGCAGGGCCTCTACCTCTGGGGCCAGTACCTCGTCTACCAGCGCACGGGCGAGCCCCGCTACCTGCAGTACATCAAGGACTGGGCCGACCGGTTCGTGGACTCCTCCGGTGGCATCTCCCAGACCTTCGGCAACCTCGACAGCATGCAGGCCGGCAACGTCCTGCTCGCCCTCTACCGGGAGACCGGGCAGGCCCGCTACCGCACGGCCGCGGCCAAGATCAGGACCCGGCTGAACACGTACCCGCGTACCTCCGACGGCGGCTGGTGGCACTCCACCTCCACCTCCCGCGAGGGCCAGCTCTGGGGTGACGGCGTCTACATGGCCGACCCGTTCCTCGCCCGGTACGGCGCCTGGGTGGCGGCCGACTCCTTCACCAGCGCCGAGCCGGCCAAGCAGCTCGAGATCTACTGGAGCCACCTGCGCCGCACGTCGGGCCAGGCCGCCGGGCTGCTGTACCACGCCTACGACGAGCCGGGCGGCCCCACCGCGTCCTGGGTCAAACCCTCCCTGGGCAACACGAACGGGATCTCCTGGTGCCGGGCGATGGGCTGGTTCGGGATGGCCG
Source organism: Nonomuraea sp. NPDC051941 (assembly GCF_044593615.1). Classification (NCBI taxonomy): domain Bacteria; kingdom Bacillati; phylum Actinomycetota; class Actinomycetes; order Streptosporangiales; family Streptosporangiaceae; genus Nonomuraea; species Nonomuraea sp. NPDC051941. Next base: position 10,790 of record NZ_JBIUCF010000027.1, on the reverse strand, counting down.
TGACCGACATCCTCGAGCTGATCCCGGCCGACCATCCGCGCCGGGCGGCGCTCATCGGCATCCTGCGCGAGCTCGTGCCCGCGTACGCCCGCTGGCAGGACCCGGCCACGGGCCGCTGGTGGCAGGTGGTCACCGAGCCGTCGAACCCGTCGAACTGGACGGAGACGTCGTGCTCGGCGATGTACACGTACACGATCTCGCGGGCGGTCGAGCGCGGGTACGTGGACGCCTCCTACCGCGCGAACGCCGAACGCGGCTACCAGGGAGTGCTCGCCCAGGTGTCGCTCGGCTCCGACGGGCGGACCAACCTCGTGGGCGTCAGCGAGGGCACCAACGCCAGCGACTCGCTCGCCTACTACTTCGGGCGCGGCCGGCCGGTCAACGACTTCCACGGGCTGGGGGCGTTCCTCATCATGAACGAACAACTGAGCCGCTGAAGTGTGTATTTTGGTCACTTCCGTATCGCCTGCAACACGGAGAGAGACCGCGTGCGTTCCGCAAGACTCGTCCTCGGCGCCGCCCTCGCCGCCTGTGTCCTGCCCGTCGCCACCCCACCCGCGGCGGCCGCGCCGCTCGTCGCCGGGTCCGCGCTGCCCCCGGTCAGGGTGCAGCTCGCGGTGCCCGCCGCGGTCTCGGTGGGGATCAAGGGGCAGGCGCAGCGGACCAGCTACTACTGCGCCCCGGCGTCCAGCGCGATCGTGCTGCGCGCGTTCGGCGTCAAGCGCGGTCAGGACCAGCTGGCCGAGGAGATGAAGACGAGCGCCGAGGCCCGCTCGACCAAGCGGGAGAACACGCTGGCCGTGCTCAACGCGTACGTCAGGCCGGAGGGCTACCAGTTCCGGCTCACGTACGCGAAGGACGACCCCGCCGCGCTGATGGCGCAGGTCTCCCGGGCGGTCGGCGTGCTCGGGAAGCCCACGATCGTGGCGGTCCTCGGCAACCGGCTGCCCTGGAGCAGGAAGAAGCGCGACTTCGGCCACGCCATCGTCGCCTACGGCTACGACACCGCGAAGGGCACGATCACCGTCTGGGACCCGAACGCGCGCCGGGGCGCCACCGGCACCCACGTGATCCCCGCCAAGGACCTGGCCGCCGTCGTCTTCGACATCCCCGCCAGGGGGATCGGCGGGGTGTTCGAGCTGTCCAAGCCGCTCCCGCCGCGGTGACGGCCCGCGGTGACGGCCGCGCCCTAGGATGAGTCCCGTGGGGGTCGAGTTCGGGATCCTGGGCGAGGTCAGCGCGTGGGCGGACGGCCGGCCGATCAACCTCGGGCCCGCGCGGCAACGCTGCGTGCTGGCGGCCCTCCTCGTCGACGCCAACCATCCCGTCTCCCTCGACCAGCTGACCGACCGCGTCTGGGGCGACGCCCCGCCGCAACGGGCCGCGGGCACGCTGCACAGCTACCTGTCCCGCCTGCGTTCCATCCTGTCCCCCTCCGACGGCATCCACCGCAGCGCCGCCGGCTACCTCCTGCGGGTGCGGGAAGAGGCGGTGGACCTCCACCGCTTCCGCGCGCTGCTGGCCCGGGCGCGGGCGAGCGACGACCGGGAGGCCGCCCGGCTGTACGGGGTCGCGCTGGGCCTGTGGCGCGGGGAGCCGTTCGCCGACCTGGACACCCCGTGGCTGGCGGCCCTGCGCCACACGCTCCAGACCGAACGCCTGTCCGCCCGGCTCGACCACCACGACGTCCAGCTCCGGCTGGGCCGGCACGCCGAGCTGCTGCCCGAGCTGGCCGTACTGGCCGATCGCCACCCGCTCGACGAGCGCCTCGTCGGGCAGCTCATCCTCGCCCTCTACCGCAACGGCCGCCAGGCCGAGGCGCTCGACCGCTACGAGCGGACCCGCCGCCGGCTGGCCGACGAGCTGGGCGCTGATCCCGGCCCCGACCTGCGGCGGCTGCACCTGCGGATGCTCACCGCCGAGACCACGCTCACCCCGCGCCCCGTACCGGTGCCCCGCCAGCTCCCGCCGCCGCCGTCGTTCGCGGGGCGCTCGCGCGAGCTGGCCGCCCTCGACCGGATCATGGCCGCGTCCGGGAACACGGTGGTGATCTCCGCCATCGGCGGCACGGGCGGCGTCGGCAAGACCTGGCTCGCCCTGCACTGGGCGCACGGCAACCGGCCCCGCTTCCCCGACGGCCAGCTGTACGTGAACCTGCGCGGCTTCGACCCCTCCGACGCGCCCATGCCGCCCGAGACGGCGGTGCGCGGCTTCCTCGACGCCCTGGGCGTGGACGCCGCCGCGGTGCCCGTCGGCCTGGAGGCGCAGGCCGCGCTCTACCGCAGCCTGGTGGCGGGCAAGCGGATGCTGATCGTGCTCGACAACGTCCGCGACACCGACCAGGTGACCCCGCTGCTGCCCGGCAGCCCGTCCTGCGCGGTGCTGGTCACCAGCCGCCGTCAGCTGCCCGGCCTCATCACCGGCCACGGCGCCCGGCCCATCCCGCTCGACGCCTTCGACCCGGAGGAGGCCCGCCAGGCGATCACCGGCCTGCTGGGTGAGGAGCGGGTGCGGGCCGAGCCGGACGCGGTGGCCGACCTGCTCGACCGCTGCGGCGGGCTGCCGCTGGCGCTGGGCATCGTCGCGGCCCGCGCCCGCATGCATCCCGGCTTCCCGCTGGCCGTGCTCGCCGGGCAGCTGCGCGAGGACTCCTCCCGGCTCGACCTCCTGGACGCCGGGGAGCAGACGGCCAGCCTCCGCGCGGTCTTCTCCTGGTCCTACCGGGCGCTCACACCGTCGGCCGCGCGCCTGTTCAGGCTGCTGGGGAGCGCGTTCGGCCCGGATCTCGGCGGCGCGGCGGCGGCCAGCCTGGCCGGGCTCACGGGTGGTGAGGTGCGGGCGCTGCTCGGGGAGCTCGTACGGGCGCACCTCGTCACCGAGAACGTCGCCGACCGGTTCACCATGCACGACCTCCTACGCGCCTACGCCGCCGAACAGGACCTCCCCACCTCCCCCGCCGACCCCGCCATCTACGGCCCCAGCTCCTCCTCCTCCGATCAGCGTCGGGCCGCGACGTGCCGCCTGCTCGACCACTACCTGCACACGGCCCACGCCGCGGCCCTGATCATCAACCGCAGCCGGCAGCCGCTGGCCCTGGACGAGCCCCAGCCGGGGACGTCCCCGGAGAACCCGGCGGACCACGACCAGGCGATGGAGTGGTTCGCCATCGAGCACCCCACGCTCATGGCCGCCGTCCGGCACGCCGCCGACACCGGCCTCGGCACCCGCGCGTGGCAGATCGGCTGGACGCTCAGCGACTACCTGGACCGCCAGGGGCGCTGGCTCGACCTGCTCGCCGCCCACAGCGCCGCGCTCGCCGTCGCCCGGCGGCAGGCGGACCGGTTCGGCGAGGCCCAGTCCCACGCCGGGGCGAGCCGCGCCCTCATCCGGCTCGGCCGGCTCGACGACGCGCGGGCCTACCTGGAGCGGGCGATCGCCCTGTTCACCGAGCTGGGCGACCGTGACGGCCGAACCCGTGCGCATCTGGGCCTCGGCTTCATCCACCAGAAGCAGGACCGGCCCCGCGCCGCCCTCGAACAGTTCCATCAGGCCCTCGCGCTCCACCGCGAGGCGGGCAACGAGGCGGGCGCGGCCTTGTTCCTCAACTCGATCGGCTACCAGCTCGTCCTGCTCGGCGAGTACGAGGAGGCCATCCCGTACTGCCAGGAGGCCCTGGACCTGCACGCGAAGCTGAGTTACCGGCACGGCCAGGCCAGCGCGGGCGACAGCCTCGCCTACGCCTACCACCACCTCGGCCGCTTCGCCGAGGCCGCTGAGCTCTACCGGCGTTCCATCGGCCTGTTCCAGGAGGTCGGCGACCGCTGGCACGAGGCCGACACCACGGTCCACCTCGGCGAGATGTACGACACCGCCGGCGACCGCGCCGCCGCCCTCGACACGTTCCGCCGCGCGCTGGAGCTGCTGGAGCAGCTCAACCACCCGGACGCCGACCGCCTGCGCGCACGGCTGGCCGAGTAACCCTTAGACGTTACTCGAAATGGAAAAGGCGGTTACACAGCGCGCTGTTAGCTTGGCCGGGCATCGCCATCCATACGGAGGGAAACAGCTTCATGGCTCTATCGTTCGGCCGCATGACCCGCCCTGTCGGCCTCGGGCTCGCCGTGGCACTCGGCGCCACGCTGTCCTTCGGGATCGCCACGCAGGCGTCCGCCACGACGGCGTCGTCGGCGCAGAGCGTCGCCGAGCAGCGGGTGAAGGTCTACGAGCTGGTGACGAAGGACGGCGGCTTCTTCTACACCAGCAACGAGGCGGAGAAGGAAAGCGCGATCACCAAGCACGGCTGGTCGCTGACCCAGACCCCGATGTACTACATCTCGCGCGCCCCCTTCGCCCGCGGCAAGCCGCTCTACCGGCTGCGCTGGGAGAGCAAGGCCTCCTACATCGTCACCGGCTCCGTCACGGAGCGGGAGTCGCTCGTGAACTCGGGCAAGTTCCGCTACGAGGGCATCCTCGGGTACGCGCCCGCCGCGGCCTCCGCCGGTGAGACGGTGAAGATCTTCCGCCTGTCGAACAACAACAAGTGGCGCCTCGCCATCGAATCGCACACCCAGAAGATCCTGGCCAACGAGCCGGGCTGGACGCTCGACGGCCCGCTGTTCAACCAGTTCACCAAGGCCGGCTGAGCAGCAGTTCGCTGAACGGGGGCGCGCCGGATCACGAGCGCCCTCGTTCCCCTTGGGGGATTCAGCGGAGGCACAGCTCCAGGAGCGCCCCCGCCCGGGGTGTGCGGTCGATCCACACCTCGCGGCCCCGGCGCTCACGGGCGATGAGCCGCGCCGCGACCAGCCGGTCACAGTGGAACGTCAGGCTGCTGGGCGGGATGTTCATGCCGCCGGCCAGCGTGGTCATGGTCATGGGCCGGTCGAGCGTGCGCAGCAGCTCCGCCCGTACGGGTCCCACCAGCTCCGAGAGGTCGTCGCCGTCCGTACGCCACAGCCTCCCGGCCGCGGGAACCGGATACGCGACCCACACGGTCTCCGGGTCGTCCAGCCCGACGATCAGCGCGTCCTTGCCCGCCAGCATCGGCACGAGCACCAGCGACCGGTCCCCCAGCTCGTGGACACCGGCCGCGACCCCCTCGATGACCAGGCCGTTCTCGTCGCGGACGAGCCGCCCGGCGAGCGAGCCGAGCAGCGCGTCCGCGCCGCCGCGCACGCTCGCGACGCCCACCCGCGCGATCTCCCTGTCAAGGAGCGGGCGCGCCCTGCTCCACAGCGGCTCGGCGACGGCCCACACGTCGGCGAGCGCGCCCGCGTACCCGCGCAGCCAGCGGTCTGGCCGGTCGGCGGCGGCCCGCCAGTGCGCGGGCAGCGGCCCGAACGCCTGCTCCAGATCCTTGAGCAGGAGGTCGGGCGGCATGTCATGCAAGCGATCGATCTGCTCCTGGACGGATACGTCACCGACGGGGACACACGGCACGACGCTGTCCGGCACCACCGCATGGCCGGGTGCGCCCAGCGGCCGCACCGCTTCCTTCGACCGCCAGCCGGACCGTGCCTGAACCGCCCTTCGCCAAGACTGGGGCAGACCGCGATAACGGCCCGCGAGCGCATCCGTGATCATGGCGAGCACGGTCAAACTCGGGGAGAGCGACACCGAAATTCGCGGCGTCGCGGATATTCGTATTTCCGTCCGTTCCCGCGCGCTGAATATGTCCGACCGCCAATCACTCGTCCCGTACGTTCCACTGTGCCGGGCCGGTCTTGCACGGATCGTGTGGGTTCCATGAATCCCCTGCTCACCTCGGGCGTGCCGGGCGCGAGGCCCCGGCCGGAAAGAAGTAAGTGCTGATGTCTAGGCGAAAGGCGGGCGCCCGGATATGGTGCGATACGGGCAAGCCATAACAGTGCATCGTCTCCGGACTCCGATCGGTGGGCACCGCATGCCGGATCTGACGTTCGCCATTCAGAGATTGCCGGGCGTGAGCGTGATCTCGGTGGCCGGTGAGGTCGACGTCGCGACCGCCGGCCAGCTCGATCGTCATATCCGCGGCAGCAGGCGGCAGCCCGGCGAGCACGTGGTGATCGATCTCAGCGAAGCGCAGTTCCTGGGCAGCGCGGGCCTGCGCGTCCTGCTCAACACCCACGCCTTCGCCCGCCAGCACGGCGGCAGCCTGCACCTGGCCGCCCCCGATCCGAAGCTGGCCCGGATCATGGAACTCACGTGGGCGCACACCGTCCTGCACGTGCACACCACGGTGGAAGAGGCCGTCCTCGCCGCCCTGGGCGGCACGACCCACGAATCACTCGGCCCCGTCGACGCCGGCGACCCTTGTTGAGCTGCGCGCTTCTCTCATCGGAGGGAGCCGCTCACCGGGCGTCGGCCCGCACGGTGGTCTGAGGGAGCCCACTCACCGAGCATCGACCTCGAACCCACAGCCCCCGGCCACCGCGCCGCTCCGAACCCACAACCGCCAGTCGCCGCACCGTCGGTCAACTGACCGCGCAGGCGGGGCAGCGATGTTCCAGAGCGACGCGCCAGTGGACCCACGGCCCACAGCCCACGGCTCAGGAAGGCATCAGCCCATCCGGTCCGGAGGGCGTCCGCGTGGAAGCGCACGTGTCAGGTGCGGCGCGTACCAACCGGGCGGACCCTGGCCGGTGTGCGCAACCAAGCGCGCGGGCCGCGAGCACGCCCACCGCGCCGTCCCCGGCCCTCCCTCCGCGGTCAGTTGACCGACGGCGCGGCGAGCGGCACCCGCCCCTCGTACGGGTCGATGCGGTTGAGCGCGCCCCTGGCGATGTCCGCCACATCGGAGTCCTCGAACTCCTCGGTCAGCGGAATGCCCAGGCGCTCGAACAGCTGACGCGTCTCGTCCACGGTCGGCCGGGCGCTCAGCTGCGGCGCCTTCGCCACATCCAGCAGTTTGGTCTGGTCGAGGCTGTTGTGCAGCTCGATGGACCACGGGTTGTAATGCGGGCTGTTCTGCGGAATGGCGAGGCCGGGAAACTCGGGACCGCGCTGGGTGATCACCAGATTGTGCTTGGTGAGGTCACAGCGGAACAGCGAGATCGTCCGGGACAGGCCGATCCGCAACTCCAGCACCTGGCTGTTGTGCTGCCGATACCAGCAGGCGGCCAGGATCGTCGAATAGACGTCCTTGCGCGTGCCCAGAGACGTCCACCCTTTCTCCTCGGCGCCGTCGTCGGCGAGACTGAGGTGCAGCTGGGTGTACTCCGCGCACAGAGGTTCGTCCGTCGGATCGATTAATTCCAGCAGGAAACGCAGTTTGCTGCGCTTCCTCTTGGCCCGCTCAACGCATTCGGGCAGCGTCACCGCCCGGATAAACGTGCCCGTGCCCCCTTTGAACAGCCACATATCGCTGCCCGCCCGCGCCTCCTCAAGAAGCCGGGTGATGGCCGCCCCGTTGAGCGACTTGACCGAATCGCCGCTGGCCAGCAATCGCCACATTCCGTCGGTCGTACGCGCGACAGTATCAAGCTGGTCGGCCACCCGGGCCTGCCTGTTCCTGTCCCTGATCCAGACGAACGCGAGCAGGGCCAGCACCGGCAGAATCAGCTGGTCCGATTGTCCGTCTTTGAGTACATCGAGCAGATCGAGCACACTGACGGCAGCGGCGACGAGCAGCACGATGCCGAGATCCACGTTGGAGACTGCGGCACGGAGCCGCGCCTTGACGTTCGCCATGTCTGTCGTTTAGCGATCCGGACGCTCCCCGTCAAGCCTTGATCACACTACGGGTACGCCTACGGCGACCTGGGGCTTCCGATTACGCCCGCGCCATTCTCCATCACCACCCAAATCGACTCTTCGACACAAGGTTTCCCCATGCGGCAACCCACCCTGAATCCCGGCCGAGCGAATTACCGGAATATTCGCTCAGCCGGAGCCCGTTTCGACGGCCACTTTCTGGCCTTCGACGACATGTCAACCAGCACAGCGGCGACGTGGCGCAGTCACCGAGCCCTCAGGGCGAGGCGACGAGGACGCGAGCCGATCCGTCCGGATCCCGACTCCGCGCCCCGTCGCGCACGGCCTTCGACAGAGGTCCGGCGTACTCGCAACGAGAGGACGCCGACGGTCGCGGTTCCAGGTACGCAATGACAGGGCGATGAACGCCGCTCCAACATTGACAGGCGGACTTGTGGCTGCATGACCGTTCATGTCAGTAGTCGCCCGACGCCTCCATGCGAGCTCAGCAAACCTGGCCATATATGGACTAATGCGGACAATGACACGGTCGAGGTGCCCGCCCTCCTCGCCCCTGACCGGCACCTGTGGCCGGCCGAGGACGGCGGCAGAAGGGCCCACCCCTCATGCACCGCGACCGCGTGTTACCCGCCGCCCTGACCATTGCCTGCGCCGCCACTCTCACCCTCACCGCCACCGCCCAACCCGCCGCCGCGATCCCCCCGAACATCCCCTCCGCCGGCACCGCCGCCGCCCGCCTCGCCGAGCTCACGGTGGCGGCCGAATCTCACAGCAGCACGTACGACCGCGACCTGTTCCCGCACTGGATCACGATCAGCGGCTCCTGCAACACCCGCGAGGAAGTGCTCAAGCGCGACGGCACCAACGTCGTGACCAACTCCTCCTGCGCCGCCACCTCCGGCTCCTGGTACAGCCCGTACGACGGCGCGACCTGGACCGCCGCCTCCGACGTGGACATCGACCACATGGTCCCGCTCGCCGAAGCCTGGGCCTCGGGCGCCTGGGCGTGGACCACCTCCCGCCGCCAGCAGTTCGCCAACGACCTGGGCGGGCCCCAGCTGTGGGCCGTCACGGACAACGTCAACCAGTCCAAGTCGGACCAGGACCCGGCGGAGTGGCAGCCGCCCCGCACCGCCGAACGCTGCCGGTACGCCCGCGCCTGGATCCAGGTGAAGTGGTACTGGGGGCTGAGCACCGACAGCACGGAGAAGGCGGCACTGGGCAGCATGCTCACCTCCTGCTGACCCCCATCCCCGTTGCCCGAGCCCTCCGCCTCACGGACCTCTCTCGTGCCCGCCCTTGTGACTGGCACGCGGGAGGTCCGTCGTCGGCGACCGGGGGCGATGGGCTCGCGTGATTCGGGACAAATGGCTCGGGAAGCAATGAGCCGGGAGCCAGCGACCCGGGCAGCGGGCAGGCGCTCAGGTGGACGGGCGCTCGGGTGGGGGCGGGCGCTCGAGTGGGGCGGTGGCGCGGGAGTGGGATGGGCGGGCGCGGAGTAGGCGGGCGCGAGATGGGCGGCTGTCGGGGTGGGCACCATGGGCGTGGGCACCATGGGCGTGGGCACCATGGGCGTGGGCACCATGGGCGTGAGCACCGTGCGGCCGATGGTCGCGCGAGCGGGTGACCGTGCGAGCCGATGACCGCGCAGGCCGGTGACCGTGCGAGCCGGTGAGCGCGCAGGCGGGGCGGTAGGTTGGGGGGCATGCCGCGTGACACCCTGACCCGGGACCAGATCGTCCGGGCCGCCGTCTCGGTGCTGGACGCCGAGGGTGTGGACGGGCTGAACATGCGGCGTCTGGGCACCCAGCTAGGCGCGGCGGCCACGGCCATGTACTGGCACGTCAAGAGCAAGGACGAGCTGGTCGTGCTGGCCGCCGACCACGTGTGGGACGAGATCGAGCTGCCCGACCCCGACGAGGTCGGCTGGCGGGCGGCCGCGGCGGCGCTGGCCGCCGGTGCGCACGGCATGCTGGGCCGGCACTTCTGGATGCTCCCGGCCATGAGCACCCACCTCCTCCACGGCCCCAACAAGGCCCGCTACGACGACCGCTGCCTGGCCGTCTACGAGGCCGCCGGGTTCAGCGGGCCGGACGTGGACCAGGCGGCGGCGACCGTGCTCATGTTCGTCATCGGCGCCGCGCAGGGCGAGGCGGCCGAGCTGGCGTGGCGGGCCCGACTCCGCAGGGCGGGGGCGGACGAGGAGCAGCAGCTGCGCGCCACCGTCGCGCGCATCAGCGAGATCGCCGAGCAGTTCCCCCGGTTGCGGGCCCGTGCCACGCCGTCGGTGGAGGCCGCCCCTTCCCTGCCGGACGAGGACTCGTTCGAGTTCGGGCTGCGTACGATCCTCGACGGGCTGGACGCGCGGCTGGCTAATGGAAGTACGCGCTCGCGGCCGGAGTCGCCAGCAGGACGATGACGGCCGCCGAACCCGCGGCCGTCAGCACGAACCGGAGCACGATCAGCGGTCGCAGGATCGCGGGGAACGCCTCCTGCGCCGCGCGCACCACCGCTCTCCCGTCGAGCTCCCGCACGCCCGGCTCCTTGGACTTCTTGAAGGCCGCCTCGACGTAGCGGGCCGCGAAGACCTGACTGCCGGTGACGAACGCGCCCGCGGTCATGAGGAGCGCGGCGGCGATCCACGACAGGACCCGGCCCACCCCGCTGCCCGCGAGGCCGAGTGAGGCCAGCGTCGCCAGGGCGGCGCAGATGGCGAGGGGGAACAGCAGCTCCACGACGCTCTCGGCGAACTTGATCCCGTGCCGGGCGAGCACCCCCGCAGGCAGGCCCTGCCGGGTCACGACCGCCTCGGCCGCGCGCTGGGCCCGCTCCCCGTGCGTGTGGACGAGGACGGGCAGGACGAGGAACAGCACCGCGAGCGCGTACTGCAGCGTGGACGCGATGACGACGGAAACCGGCATGGGACCCTCCCGGGACGACGACTTGCACAATGTTCAAGTCCGACGATAGGAAGGACTTGAACATTGTGCAAGTCACGAGAGAGTCAGCGGTAGGCGGTGGCCTGGAGGGTGTAGAGGTCGGCGTAGAGGCCGTTGAGGGACATCAGGGTGTGGTGGTCGCCCTGTTCGGTGATCTTG
>NZ_JBIUCF010000026.1:0-191027 GCF_044593615.1 Nonomuraea sp. NPDC051941 | reverse complement strand
GCAATTTCCGTCATAAATGACGGGGATATGCATGTGTATCTCATGCACTGGCTTTTAACACACTGTTGAGTTCTCAAGAAACGGACGCGTACATCTTCGCTCAAGTCTCTCGACCTTCGCTCGGAGGCGTGCCTCGCGTTTTCCTAAAATTTACCGAGCTTGTTGATTTCCGTCAAATCCGGAGATTTGCTGGAAACTGCTCAGACTTGCTTAGGATGGTGCACCCCGGTCGTCCCGGGGCAACCCTCGTAACTTACCGTGTCATCCAGAGCCTGTCGAATCAACCGATTTTTCGGTGATCTCCGTGCGCCAGACGACGACCCGAACTCCGAGCGCGCCGAAGCGGCTCTGCCGAGTGGCTCGTCATTTCAAAGGGCTTGCGCGGGGGCCCGTCCGCCTGATCGGCGTCCGGCTCACTCCCGGCGCGAACTAAAAGACTAGGTCGCAATCCGCGACACGTCAAATCGCCTCGCCAGGGGGCGTGTCGCGGACGATCCCCGCCGCGCGGCGCGAGCCATGTCCCGGCCCTCACGGTGGCACAACCCGACGGTCTCTTGCTGTCACAGTTCCAGGGTGGCGCGGGCGATCGCTTCGGCGCACCGGGCCAGCAGGCTGCGCAGTTGCTCCCGCTCCTCCGCGCTGAACTCACCCGCGATCGCGCGTTCGATCACCACGGCGCGCTCGTCCGCCGCCTTCAGCGCCGCACGCCCGGCCTCGCTCAGCCGGGTCTCCAGGACGTTTCGATGCCATGGGTGCGGGGAGCGTTCGATGAGGCCGCGTTCCTCCAGGTTCTTGAGCACGACGGTCATGGCCTGGGGCGTGACCAGGCACGCCCTGGCCAGCGCCGCGCCCGAGATACCTGGGTTGTCGGCCAGGGCGAACAGCGTCGCGTACTGGGGCACGGTCAGCCCTGCCGGCCGGACGGCGGCCTGTTTGGCCGTGATCAGGGTCTGCTCGGCACGCTTGATGTCCAGACCGAGGCGTTCGTCCGCAGGCATCCCCATGTCGTAAATAGTACAACATTGATGGTTATCAAAGCTTTGATAACCTGGCGTGTATCTACGCTTTGGAGGAGAGACGTGATCATTCCCGACAGCCACTTGGACCTGCTGAAGCGCCCGCTGTTCGCCCATCTGGCGACGATCGGGGCCGACGGGACGCCCAACGTGAACCCGGTCTGGACGATCTGGGACGGTGAGCACCTGCGCTTCACGACCACGATGGATCGCTTCAAGTACCGGAACGTCAAGCAGCATCCGCAGGTGGCGGTCTCCATCAACGACCCTGAGCAGCCGTATCGCTATCTGGAGATCCGCGGCGTGGTCGAACGACTGGAGCTCGACCCTTCGGGGGACTTCTTCGACGTGCTGGCCAACCGGTACGGCCTGGAGTATGAGCGGCCGGTTGGGGATGCCGAGCGGCGGGTGGTGATCGTTGTGAAGCCGACACGCGTCACCCGGCAGTGATTGTCGCGGCGGCCCTGGCGACGCTCGGGGATCCGCTCGGGGAGCGAGATCACTGTGGCTGGGGGCGTGGGTGGCGGGGGACGGCCTCTCATAGGCATCCCCAGGCGTCCGTCGCAGGTTCCTGGTGTCCGTGCCGGTGCCCGTGGTTGTGGGGTAGCGCGGGGTGGCCGTGCCGGTGGTGGTAGTGGCCGTGGGGTGGCTGGTGCCAGTGGTGGTGGCCGTGGCCGTGAGATGGCCGGGCTGTTGGGCTCGTGAATCGGCTGCAGTGCATAAGGGGCGAACGCGAATACTCCCGACCTTCCCCCGCGTATCCTGCCCCGGTGACCACTGCCGCCACGCTAGCTCCCCCCGCCCGTCCCGCCGAACGCCTCCGTACAGCCACCCCATGGTGGATGTCCTTGCTCGCCGGCATCGCGGCATTCACAGGTACGGGGTCCGCCACCCTGAACGGCGACGAGCTGGCCACCATCAGCGCCGCCTCCCGTTCGCTGTCCGGGATGTGGGAGCTGGCCCGGCACATCGACGGTCATTTCCTCCCGTACTACCTGTTCATGCACCTCTGGATGAAGGCAGGTACGGCGGAGTTGTGGCTGCGGCTGCCGTCGGCGGTGGGGATCGGCGTGGCCGCCTGGTTCCTGGTCGATCTGGGGCGGCGGTTGCACAGCACGCGGGCGGGGGTGATCGCGGCCGCCGTCTTCGCGATCATGCCCTCGGTGTCCTATTTCGGGGCCTTCGCCAGGTCGTACGCGTTCGCGGCGGCCGCGGTGGTGTTCTCGTTCTGGGCGCTGCACCGGGCCGTGGAGCGCTCCGAGGTCAGGCGGTGGGTGGTGTACGGGGTCGCGGTGGCCCTCGTGTGCTCCACCCACCTGTTCGCGGTGCTGGTGCTGCCCGCCCAACTGCTGCTGGTGCGCCGGGGCCGGGTGGTGCCGATGCTGGCGGCGATGGCCGTCGGGTGTGTGCCCGCCGCGGTGCTGGGGCTGGTGGGGTTCGGGGAGCGGCACGCGATCAGCTGGATCCCGCAGCGGGGGCCGGAGGTGTGGCTGAAGTTCCCGAAGATGGCGGCGGGGGCGACCGGGCTGGGCGTGATGTTGTTCGCCCTGGCGCTGGCCGGTGCGGCGCTGCTGTGGAAGGCGGCGCCACGTGGGGTCGAGGAACCCGGCGGAACCGGAGCCGGGGCCGGAGAAATCGGCAGGGTCAGGGCTGGGGAAACCGGCAGGGCCAGGGCCGAGGAAACCGGCGGAGCCGGGGTGACCGGGGGCAGGGTGTGGGTGTTCGTGGTGGTCGGGTGGCTGGTGTTGCCTCCGGTGCTGCTGCTCGCCGTGTCGCAGCTCGTGACCCCCGTCTACGTGGACCGGTACCTGTTCGTGACCGCCCCCGCTCTGGCGCTGCTGGCGGGGCTCGCCGTGGCGGCCCTGCCCCGGTTCCAGGTGGTGGCCGCGGTCGTGGTGGTGTTGCTCGGATGCGCGCTGTCCGTTCAGGAGCACGTCACGGTACGCGAGGAGAACGGCCGTTTCGAGAACATCCCCTGGGCCTTGCGCGTGATCAAGGCCGAGCCCGACGACGCGATCGTGTACGGCCAGAGCCAGCTCCGCATGGGATTCGAGTACTACGCGGACTCTTTGATGCCGGTCGACGTGCTCAAGACCGGGGACGCGCCCTTGCCCGACGGGTTCGGGTATCCGGAGCGGCCCGACGCGGCGACCGCGCTGGACGGGCGTGAGCGGGTGTGGGTGGTGTGGCGCGGGAGCAAGCAGTCGGGCCTCGACGGTGACGCGGTCCCGCGGGTCGCCGAGGTGGTGAAGGCGGGGTTCAAGCTGAGCCTGGCCAAGCACTCCGCCGATCTGCCGGGGCTGACGGTGGCGCTGTTCGTCCGCCGCTGACGCACCGCACGGAGTCCGCCGCTGACCCACCTCACGAAGACCTCACGGAGTACGCGGTCGGCGTACCACATGGAAGCGGGCCCCTCCCCGGACGGGGAAGAGCCCGCGAAGATCACGCAAAGGTCAGCCGACCTCGACGCCGCCGATCGACTTCTTGCCGCGCCGGAGCACCATGAAGCGCCCGTGCAGCAGGTCCTCGGAGCCGGGAACGTACGCCTCGTCGGTGATCTTGACGTTGTTGAGGTACGCCCCGCCCTCCTTCACCGCCCGCCTGGCCGCCGACTTCGACTCCACCAGGCCGCTGTCGGCCAGGAGGTCCACGAACGGCGTCCCGAGCGCGGGAACCGTGGCCTTCGGCACCTCGGCCAGCGCCGCCCCCAGCGTGGAGGCGGGCAGGTCCTCCAGCTCGCCCTGTCCGAAGAGCGCCTTCGAGGCCGCCACGACCGCGTCGAGCTCCTGCTTGCCGTGGAGCAGCTCGGTGAGGTCCTCGGCGAGCGTCCGCTGCGCCTCGCGGGCGAAGGGACGTTCGGCGACGGCCTTCTCCAGGGCCTCGATCTCCTCGCGGGTCTTGAAGGTGAAGACCTTGAGGTAGTGGATCACGTCACGGTCGTCGGAGTTGAGGAAGTACTGGTAGAAGGCGTAGGGCGAGGTCATCTCCGGGTCGAGCCAGAGGGCGCCGCCCGCCGTCTTGCCGAACTTGGTGCCGTCGGCCTTCGTGATCAGCGGCAGGGTGAGCGCGTGGACGTGCCCGCCCTCGATGCGGCGGATGAGGTCGGCGCCCGCCGTGATGTTGCCCCACTGGTCGCTGCCGCCGATCTGCAGCGTGCAGTTGTGGCGGCGGAACAGCTCCAGGTAGTCGTTGGCCTGCAGGATCTGGTAGCTGAACTCGGTGTAGCTCAGCCCCTCCCCCTGCAGCCGCGCGGAGACCGACTCTCTGGCGAGCATGCGGTTGACCGGGAAGTGCTTGCCGATGTCGCGCAGGAAGTCGATGGCGCTCAACTCGCCGGTCCAGTCGAGGTTGCTGACCAGCTGGGCGGCGTTCGGCTGGACCTCGAAGTCGAGGAAACGCCCGACCTGGCCGCGCAGGCGCTCCACCCACTCCGCGACGACCTCGGAGGTGTTGAGCGAGCGCTCGGTGTTGCGCCCGCTCGGGTCGCCGATCAGGCCGGTGGCGCCGCCGACCAGGCCGATCGGGCGGTGCCCGGCGAGCTGGAAGCGGCGCAGCGTGAGCAGCGGCACGAAGTGGCCGACGTGCAAGGAGGCAGCGGTGGGGTCAAAACCGGAATAGACCGTGATCGGGCCCTTGGCCATGGACGCGCGCAGGGCGTCGAGGTCGGTGGACTGGGCGATAAGCCCTCGCCACGCGAGGTCATCGAGAATGTCGGTCACGGTGCCGGCTTTCCGTAGAGACGTTGGACGTTGATTAGTGCAAGCGTGCCCGATCGCCCGGGTTCGCCGCCACTTGGATACGCTCTGTCTCCATGTGGAGGGTCCGTCGCGAGCTGGCTGTTTTCAAGATTTTAGGGGCTCTTGCGTGTGCTGGGCTCGCCGTCTACTGGTGGGTCGCCGGCGATGTCCGCGGTGTGATCCTGGCCGTGCCGGCAGCCGTGCTGGTAGGCGGGATGGGGCTGCGCGATCTGATCGCCCCCGTACGGCTGGCGGCCGATCAGAGCGGGATCACCGTGGTGCACGGGTTCGCGGGCAAGAGGCACGTGCCCTGGGAGGCGATCCGGGACGTCAAGGTCGACGTGAGCAGGCGGTGGGGGCGGCGGAGCGAGCTCCTGGAGATCGACACCGGCGACAACCTGCACATTTTCAGCCGTCACGACCTGGATGCCCCTCCCACCGAGGTGGCCGCGGCGTTGCGGCGGCGGGGCACGTGAGCGCGGTAGGGCGACACGGTCGGGTCGTCGTCGATCCAGAACCGCCACGGCGTGTCCTTGGCGGTCGAGATGCCGGTACGCGGGCCTGACCTGATCGACTCCGCCTCCACCGGGCGGCCCTCCAGCATGGCCGCGGCTCCATGCGGGACCCCGGTCAGCCGGCGGTCGGCCGCGAAGGAGGCCTCCGCGATCGCGTCGAGGCCGTTGTGCTCGCGGAGCAGGCCGAGGGCGACGGCCAGCCTTGCCGGGCCGCGCGCGAGGTCCCGGTCGGGAATCACCCGGCCGCTCGTAGCCACGCCGTTGCCCGTGGAGGCGCGCCGGGCGCGGGCCTCGTCGATGCCCGCCACCACCTCGCCCCCGCGCAGCAGCACGGCCGAGCCGAAGCCCTCGGGCAGGCACACCAGGTTCGCGCAGAAGTGCATGCCGTACGTGAAGTACACGTACAGGTGCCCCGGCGGGCCGAACATGACCGCGTTACGCGGCGTCTTGCCCCGATAGGTGTGCGCCGCCGGATCCTCGCCGGGGCCGCCGTACGCCTCGACCTCGGTCAGGCGCACGGCGACGGGGCCGTGCACGAGCACGCGCCCGAGCAGCTCGGGCGCGACCTCGTGCGACGGCCGGTCGAAGAAACCCCGCGGCAGCGCGGCGGAGCTCAGATCCCCGCTGCCCATGCCGCCTGTGCGTCGACCGCCTCCCGCAGCGCGACGAGCTGGTCGCGGACGCGGTCGGGCGCGGTGCCGCCGTGGGCCTTGCGCGCGGCCAGGGCGCCGGGCACGTTGAGCACGTCGCGGACGTCGGGCGTCAGGTGCGCCGACACCTTGATCAGCTCCTCGTCCGTGAGGTCGCCCAGGTCCTTGTCGTTGACCTGGCACCACACCACCAGGTGACCGACCGCCTCGTGGGCGTCGCGGAACGGGACCCCGCGGCGGACGAGCAGCTCGGCCAGGTCGGTGGCCAGCGCGAACCCGTCGGGCGCCGAGGACTCCATGCGGGCGGTGTTGACCCGCATGGTCGCGACCAGCCCGGCCACCGCCGGCAGGACCAGGAGCAGCGTGTCGACCGCGTCGAAGACGGGCTCCTTGTCCTCCTGAAGGTCGCGGTTGTAGGTCAGCGGCAGGCCCTTGAGCGTGGTCAGCAGCGACATCAGGTTGCCGATGAGGCGCCCGGACTTGCCGCGGGCCAGCTCGGCGACGTCGGGGTTCTTCTTCTGGGGCATGATCGACGAGCCGGTGGAGTAGGCGTCGTCCATCTCGATCCAGCGGAACTCCTGCGAGGCCCACAGGACGATCTCCTCGCCCAGCCGCGACAGGTGCACGCCGATCATGGCCGCGTCGAACAGGAACTCCGCCGCGAAGTCACGGTCGGAGACGGCGTCCATCGAGTTGGGCGCGGCGGCCGCGAAGCCGAGCTCCTCGGCCACGGCCTGCGGGTCGAGCGGCAGCGATGAGCCCGCCAGCGCGCCGGCGCCGAGCGGGGAGATCGCGGCGCGCTTGTCCCAGTCGGTGAGCCGGTCGACGTCGCGGGCGAAGGCGTGCACGTGGGCCAGGAGCTGGTGGCCGAACGACACCGGCTGCGCGTGCTGCAGGTGCGTCATGCCGGGCGCGGCCGTCTCGGCGTGCTGCTCCGCCTGGGCCATGAGCGCCGTCTCCAGCTCGACCAAGCGGGAGACGACCGTGCGGGCGTGATCGCGCAGATAGAGGCGCAGGTCGGTGGCGATCTGGTCGTTGCGCGAGCGCCCCGCGCGGAGCTTGCCGCCCAGCGAGCCGAGCCGCTCCAGCAGGCCGCGCTCCAGTGCCGTGTGCACGTCCTCGTCGGCGACCGTCGGCCGGAACTCGCCCGCCTTGCAGGCGCGCTCCAGGTCGTCGAGCGCGCCGATCATGCGCTCGAGCTCCTCGTCGCTCAGCAGCTCCGCCCTGTGCAGCACGCGGGCGTGCGCCCTGGACGCGGCCAGGTCGTACGGCACGAGCCGCCAGTCGAAGTGCACGCTCACCGACAGCCGGGCCAGCGCGTCGGACGGGCCGCTCTCGAAGCGCCCACCCCACAGCCGCATCGGCTTGCCATCACTCACCGTTGTCTCCTTCGTGACCATGTCCATGGTCGCACCCGCTTCGGGACTCGTTGGCATCGTTCCTCGTTCTCTCGCCCCGAGCTCCTGTGCTCCGGCGCGACCATAGTGCACGTCAGCCCTTCTTGGCGTCCCGTGCGGCGGCGATCTTAGTAGGGAGGGAGAACAGCTGGACGAACCCTTTGGCCAGCGACTGGTCGAACGTGTCGCCGGTGTCGTAGGTGGCCAGCGAGAAATCGTACAGAGAATCCTCCGAGCGGCGGCCGGTGACAGTGGCCCGGCCGCCGTGCAGCGTCATGCGGATGTCGCCGGAGACGTGCTTCTGCGCCTCGGCGATGAGCGCGTCGAGGGCGCTCTTGAGCGGCGAGAACCACAGGCCGTCGTAGACGAGCTCGCCCCACCGCTGGTCCACGCCGCGCTTGAAGCGGGCGAGGTCGCGTTCGACGGTGACGTTCTCCAGCTCCATGTGCGCGGTGATGAGGGTGACGGCGCCGGGCGCCTCGTACACCTCGCGCGACTTGATGCCGACCAGGCGGTCCTCGACCAGGTCGATCCGGCCGACGCCGTGCGCGCCCGCGCGCCGGTTCAGCTCGTCGATGACCTGGTACGGCGTCAGCGCCCGCCCGTCGATCTTGACCGGGACGCCCTGCTCGAACGTGATGACGACCTCGTCGGCCTCGCGCGGCCGGGCCGGGTCGTCGGTGTAGGAGTAGACGTCCTCGGTGGGGCCGTTCCAGATGTCCTCGAGGAAGCCGGTCTCGACGGCGCGGCCCCAGAGGTTCTGGTCGATGGAGAACGGATTCTTCTTCGACGTCTCGATGGGCAGGCCCCTGGCCTCGGCGTACTCGATGGCCTTGTCGCGCGTCCAGGCGAAGTCGCGGGCGGGCGCGACGACCCTGAGGTCCGGGGCGAGGGCGGCCAGGCCGGCCTCGAAGCGGACCTGGTCGTTGCCCTTGCCGGTGCAGCCGTGCGAGACGATCGTGCCGCCGAACCGCTTGGCCGCCGAGACCAGGTGCTTGACGATCAGCGGGCGCGACAGCGAGGAGACCAGCGGGTAGCGGTCCATGTAGAGGGCGTTGGCCTGCAGCGCGGGTACGCAGAAGTCGGCGGCGAACTCCTCCTTGGCGTCCACCACGACCGACTCGACCGCGCCGCAGTCGACGGCCCGCTGCTGGATCGCCTCCATGTCCTCGCCGCCCTGGCCGAGGTCCACGGCGACGCAGACGACCTCGGCGCCCATCTTCTCGGCGAGGTACGGGATGGCGACCGAGGTGTCCAGGCCGCCGGAATACGCGAGCACTACCCTTTCGGACATTACATATCTCCGGATATCAGATCTTGGCCACGTGGCGGGCTAGCCGCGCCGGTCGGCCACTCTCAGCAGCGCGTCCGCGACGGCCTGGCCGCCCGCCGGATCGCGGCTGATCACGAGGATCGTGTCGTCGCCCGCGACCGTGCCGAGGATCGACTCCCAGTCGGCGTGGTCGATGGCGGAGGCCAGGAACTGGGCCGCGCCCGGCGGGGTCCGTACGATGACCAGGTTGGCCGACGCCTCGGCGCCGACCAGCAGTTCCTCGGCGATGCGGTGCAGTCGGGCGGCCGGGCTCTCGCCGGTGCCCAGCCGGGTGAGCGGGATCCGGGCCCCGCCCTCGCCGGGCAGGGCGTAGACCAGGGATCCGTCGTCGGCGCGCAGCTTGAGCGCGCCGAGCTCGTCGAGGTCACGCGAAAGCGTGGCCTGGGTGACCTCGACGCCGCTCTCGGCCAGCAGCTTGGCCAGCTCCGGCTGGGAGCGCACGGCCTGCCGCTGCAGCAGGTCGGTGATCTTCGCCTGCCGCGCCGCCTTGGTCATGGGAATCATCATCGATGGGACACCAGCCAGTGGAGGAGCGCCTTCTGGGCGTGCAGCCGGTTCTCCGCCTGGTCCCACACCGCGCTCTGCGGGCCCTCGAGGACCTTGGCGGTGATCTCGTAGTCGCGGTAGGCGGGCAGGCAGTGCAGCACGATCGCGTCGGGCGCGGCGTGCTCCAGCAGTTCGGAGTTCACCTGGTACGGCATGAGCGCGGCGACCCGCTCCTCCTTGCCGTCCTGGCCCATCGACACCCACGTGTCGGTCGCGATCACGTGCGCGCCCTGGGCGGCGGCCACCGGGTCGGACAGCGCGATCACCGAGCCGCCCGTCCTGGCGGCGATGGCGGCGGCCTGGTCGAGGATGACCGCGTCGGGCTGGTAACCGGCCGGGGCCGCGATCCGCACGTGCATGCCGGCGGTGGCCCCGCCGAGCAGGTAGGAGTGGGCCATGTTGTTGGCGCCGTCGCCCAGGTAGGTGAGCGTGACCCCGGCGGTCCGGCCCAGCCTCTCCTGGACGGTCTGCAGGTCGGCCAGGATCTGGCAGGGGTGGAACTCGTCGGTGAGCGCGTTGACGACCGGCACCCGGGAGTGGGCGGCCATCTCGTCGATGAGCTCCTGCCCGGCGGTCCGCCACACGATGGCGGCGACCTGCCGGTCGAGCACCCGGGCGATGTCGGCGGTGGGCTCGCCGCGGCCCATGAGGACCGAGACGTTGTCCACGACCAGCGGCAGGCCGCCGAGCTCGCCGATGCCGGTGTGGAAGGAGACGCGCGTGCGGGCCGACGGCTTGTCGAACAGGACCGCGACCGTCTGCGGGCCCTCGAACGGGCGGTAGCCGAACCGGTCCTTCTTCATGGCCGCGGCGAGGTCGAGCACCTCCGCCTGCTCGGCGGGCGTGAGGTCGTCGTCGCGGAGGAAGTGTCTGATTCGCGCCGAGTCCGCGCTGTGCCTGGTCACTTGGCCGCCTCCGCGAGGATCGCCGGGTACGTGGCCAGGAACTTGTCGATCTCCTCCGCCGTGACCACCAGCGGCGGCGCGATGCGTACGGCGTCCGGCTGGAGCGCGTTGACCAGGAAGCCGGCGCTCTGGGCGGCGCTCTGGACCTCGGCCGAGCGGGGCTCGCTCAGCACGGTGGCCAGCCAGAGGCCCCGCCCGCGCACCCCCTTCAGCAGCGGATGCCGCATCGACTCCAGGCCGGAGCGCAGCCGCGCGGAGGCCGACTTGACGTGGTCGAGATCGAGGTTGTCGAGCACGGCCAGGGCCGCGGCGCAGGCGACCGGGTTGCCGCCGAACGTGGAGCCGTGGTCGCCCTTGGCGAACAGCTTGCCCGCGTCGCCGAACCCGATGCACGCGCCGATCGGCAGCCCGCCGCCCAGGCCCTTGGCCAGGGTCAGGATGTCGGGCGTGACGCCGTCGGCCTGGTGCGCGAACCAGTGGCCGGTGCGGCCGATCGCGGACTGGATCTCGTCGGCGACCAGGAGCGCGCCCGTGGAGTCGCAGATCTCGCGGGCCGCCTCGAAGTAGCCCTCGGGCGGCGGCACGACGCCGGCCTCGCCCTGGGTGGGCTCCAGGAAGACCGCGATGCAGTCGCCGGTCACGGCCTCCTTGAGCGCGGTGGCGTCGCCGTATGGGACGAAGCGGACATCGACCGGGAACGGGCCGAACTGGTCGCGGATCGACGGCTTGCCGGTCAGCGACAGCGCGCCGATCGTGCGGCCGTGGAAGCCGTTCTCGGCGGCGACGAAGTAGGAGCGGCTCTCGCGCTTGCCGTACTTGACGGCGAGCTTGTAGGCGGCCTCGTTGGCCTCGGTGCCGGAGTTGGCGAAGAAGACCTTGCCAGGGGCGTTGAGCAGGGTGAGGAGCTTCTCGGCGAGCAGCACCTCGGGCTCGTGCAGGAACAGGTTGCTGGTGTGCGCGATCGTGGCGACCTGCTTGGAGACGGCCTCGACCAGGGCAGGGTGGGCGTGACCGAGCGAGCTGGTCGCGATGCCGCCGATGAAGTCGAGGTATTCGTTGCCGTCCACGTCCCAGACGCGAGTGCCCTCGCCTCGTGCCAGCGCCACCGGCGGCACGCCGTAGTTGGGCATAAAGGCATTTTCGAACCTCTTGTACAGGTTCATCAGGGCATCACCATCGTTCCGATTCCCTCATTGGTGAATATTTCCAGCAGCAGTGAGTGCGGCACGCGGCCGTCGAGCACGTGAGCCTGCGGGACGCCGCCCTGGACCGCGGTCAGGCAGGCCTCCATCTTGGGGACCATGCCGCTGGACAGCGTCGGCATCAGCGTCTCGAGCTCGTTGGCGTCGAGCTGGTCGATCACGTCGGTGTCGTCGGGCCAGTTGGCGTACAGGCCCTCGACGTCGGTGAGGACGATCAGCTTCTGCGCCTCGAGCGCCACGGCCAGCGCGGCCGCGGCGGTGTCGGCGTTCACGTTGTAGATCTGCCCGTCGTCCCCGCGCGCCACGCTGGAGACGACCGGGATGCGGCCGTTGTCGATCAGGGCCCGCACCGCGCCCGGGTCGACCTTGATGATCTCGCCGACCTGGCCGATGTCCACGGGCTCGCCGTCCACGATCGCGTGCTTGCGCACGGCCGTGAACAGGTGGGCGTCCTCGCCGGACATGCCGACGGCGAACGGGCCGTGCCGGTTGACCAGGCCCACGATGTCGCGGTTGACCTGGCCGACCAGGACCATCCTGACGACCTCCATGGCCTCCGGCGTGGTGACCCGCAGCCCGGCGGTGAACGTCGACTCGATGCCCAGCCTGGCGAGCGCGCTGCTGATCTGCGGGCCGCCGCCGTGCACGACGACCGGGCGCAGGCCCGCGTGCTGCAGGAAGACGACGTCCTCGGCGAAGCCCGCCTTGAGCGACTCGTCGGTCATGGCGTTGCCGCCGTACTTGATGACGACGGTCGCGCCGTGGAAGCGGGTCAGCCAGGGCAGCGCCTCGATCAGCGACTCGGCCTTGGCCTGCGCGCTGAGGGACCTCACGAGGAGTACGCCGAGTTCTCGTGGACGTATTCGGCCGTCAAGTCCGTGGTGTGCACCGTCGCGGTGTGCGGGCCGGCCGACAGGTCGATCGTGATCGTCACGTCCCTGGGGCGCATGTCCACCTTGGAGCGGTCGTCGCCGACCGCGCCGCCGCGGCAGATCCAGATGCCGTTGATGGCCACGTTCAGGCGGTCGGGCTCGAACACCGCGTCGGTGGTGCCGACGGCGGCCAGGACGCGGCCCCAGTTGGGGTCCTCGCCGTGGATGGCGCACTTGAGCAGGTTGGAACGCGAGACCGCGCGGCCGACCTTGACCGCGTCGGCCTCCGAGTCGGCGCCGACGACCTCGATGGCGATGGCCTTGGAGGCGCCCTCGGCGTCGACCAGGAGCTGCCTGGCCAGGTCGGCGCAGACCTCGTGGACCTTCTGCTCGAACTCGGCGAGGTCCGGCTTGACGCCGGCGGCGCCGCTGGACAGCAGGAGCACGGTGTCGTTGGTGGACATGCAGCCGTCGGTGTCGAGGCGGTCGAACGTCCTGGCCGTGGCCTTGCGCAGCGCGGCGTCGAGCTCCTCGCCGGTGAGGTCGGCGTCCGTGGTGATCACGCACAGCATCGTGGCCAGGGAGGGGGCGAGCATGCCCGCGCCCTTGGCCATGCCGCCGACCATGTATCCGCTGCCCCGCCGGAACGAGATCTTGGAGACGGTGTCCGTGGTGCGGATGGCGTCGGCGGCGGCCAGGCCGCCGTCGCGGGAGAGCTGGCCGGCGGCGGTCTCGACGCCTGCCAGCAGCGCGTCCATCGGCAGCCGCTCACCGATCAGGCCGGTGGAGCAGACCGCGACCTCGCCCGCGGAGTCCTGGAGCGCCTCGGCCACCTTCTCGGCGGTGGCGTGGGTGTCCTGGAAGCCCTCGGGGCCGGTGCAGGCGTTGGCGCCGCCGGAGTTGAGCACGACCGCTCGCAGCCGCCCGCCGGACAGAACCTGCTGAGACCACAGCACGGGGGCGGCCTTCACGCGGTTGGCGGTGAAGACGCCCGCGGCGGCTCTGCTGGGCCCGTCGTTGACGACGAGGGCCAGGTCACGGGCGCCGCCGGACTTGATCCCGGCGGCGATGCCCGCGGCCCGAAAACCGAGTGGTGCAGTTACGCTCAAGGTGCGACTCCTGTCAGGGGAAGGCCGAGCTCTTCTGGGAGGCCGAGTGCGAGGTTCACGCTCTGGACGGCACCTCCGGCTGTGCCCTTGGTGAGGTTGTCGATGGCGATGACGGCGACCACGCGGCCCGCGCGTTCGTCGAGCGTCACCTGCAGGGCGGCGGTGTTGGCGCCGTAGGTCATGGAGGTGGCCGGCCACGTGCCCTCGGGCAGGAGCTTGACGAACGGCTCCTCCTTCAGCACGACCTCGTACGCCGTCCGCAGCGCCTCCTTGGTGAGGCCGGGCGCGGCCGGGGCGCTGCAGGTGGCGAGGATGCCGCGGCTCATGGGCGCCAGCGTCGGGGTGAACGAGACACGGACCGGGGCGCCGGCGACGGCCGACAGGCCCTGCTCCATCTCGGGAGTGTGCCGGTGGACGCCGCCCACGCCGTACGCGCTGACCGAGCCCATGACCTCGCTGCCGAGCAGGTTGGGCTTGAGCGACTTGCCGGCGCCGCTGGTGCCGCTGGCGGCCACCACGACCACGTCCGGCTCGGCCAGGCCCGCGGCGAACGCGGGCGACAGGGCCAGCAGGACGGAGGTCGGGTAGCAGCCGGGGACCGCGATGCGGGTGGCCGTCCGCAGGACCTCCCGCTGGCCGGACAGCTCGGGCAGGCCGTAGGGCCAGGACCCGGCGTGCTCGCCGCCGTAGAACTCCTGCCAGGCGGCCGGGTCGGTGAGCCGGTGGTCGGCGCCGCAGTCGACGACGATCGTCTCCGCGCCGAGCTGGGCGGCGACGGCGGCCGAGTGGCCGTGCGGCAGTGCGAGGAAGACGACGTCATGCCCGGCCAGCTTGTCGGCGACGGTGTCCTCGATGATCCGGTCGGCCAGTTGCGGCAGGTGAGGCTGGTGGGCGCCCAGGCGGCTGCCCGCACTGGACGCCGCGGTGAGCGCGCCGATCTCGAACTCGGGGTGCCCGAGCAGGAGGCGGAGCAACTCTCCTCCCGCGTAGCCGCTGGCCCCCGCGACCGCTGCCCTCATTCCGCCCTCTCTCCTGCATATTCATGCATCATTGCTCATGACCTTACTGTGAAGATAATGCACTTCACGGGATGGACATGCAAGCTGGAGCCGTCCAGATGACCACATGGTGAGACGGTGAGTGTTCCCAGTGGGCTGCAGGTGAATGCCAAGCCGGGGCGGCGACGATGGGGCACATGAGCGACTTCATGCCCGATATCCAGTTCGTCACCCCTGGCGGGAGGGATCCGGGGCGGCTCGGGCGGATCGTCCTCGTGCTGCTCTGGCTGACGGTGTGCCTGGCGCCGGTGGCGTTCGCGATCGGCGATCTGGAGCTGGCCACAGGGCGGGCCGGCACGCCGGGGACGGGACATGTTCGTGCCGCCTCGACCCTTGACTTGCGGTAACATTACGTGCGCGATCAGTCACGCCAGGAACCGGCATCAGCACGCGGGGCCCCCTCGCCACCAGAGCGATGGTCTGGGGCCTCCCCGCTGCCGCTGGCCGTTCCGGACGGGTCGGGTCGTGAGGGAACCGGCCCGTCCGGAACGGACCACGCACGGGATGCGTGTTGCCGCCCGGACGGCGAATGCCGGGGACCAGCGCGCCCAAGACCGTTCGGGGCGCGCCAGTGCGCGGACTTGCTTCGGCTCACTGCAAAGGAACGGTTTCCTGGTCACGGCGTCACCGCCGTCGTTGGGCAGGTGGCCGCCTACTTCTAACGCAGGAAGGCGGCGGCCACGCCCGCGTCCACCGGGATGTGCAGGCCCGTGGTGTGGGTGAGGTCGTTGCCGGTGAGGGCGAAGACGGCGGCGGCCACGTGCTCAGGCAGGACCTCGCGCTTGAGCAGGGTCCGCTGGGCGTAGAACTCGCCGAGCTTCTCCTCCTCCACGCCGTAGACGGCCGCGCGGTTGGCGCCCCAGCCGGAGGCGAAGATGCCGGAGCCGCGTACGACGCCGTCGGGGTTGATCCCGTTGACGCGGATGCCGTGCGTGCCCAGCTCGGCCGCCAGCAGCCGGACCTGGTGCGCCTGGTCGGCCTTGGCCGCGCCGTAGGCGACGTTGTTCGGGCCGGCGAAGACGGCGTTCTTGGAGGAGATGTAGACGATGTCGCCGCCCAGCCCCTGGTCGATCAGGACCCGGGCCGTCTCGCGCGCCACCAGGAACGATCCCCTGGCCATCACGTCGTGCTGCAGGTCCCAGTCGTCGAGGGTGGTCTCCAGCAGCGCGCGGGACAGCGACAGGCCGGCGTTGTTGACGACCAGGTCCACGCCGCCGAAGGCCAGCACGCCCGCGCGTACCGCCGCGGCGACCTGCTCCTCCGAGGTGACGTCCACGGCGACCGCCACCGCGACGTCGGACACCCGGTACGCGGCCGCGCCGATCTCGGCGGCGACCTTCTCCGCGGCGGCCACGTCGCGGTCGGCGACCACCACGCAGGCGCCCTCGGCGGCCAGGCGGCGGGCGGTGGCCGCGCCGATGCCCGAGCCGCCGCCGGTCACCAGCGCGACGCGGGTGGCCAGGGGCTTCGGCTTGGGCATGCGGCGGAGCTTGGCCTCCTCCAGCTCCCAGTACTCGATCCGGAACTTCTCCGACTCGGGGATGGGCGCGTACGTGGATACGGACTCGGCCCCGCGCATGACGTTGATGGCGTTGACGTAGAACTCGCCGGCCACGCGGGCGGTCTGCTTGTCCTTGCCGAACGAGAACATGCCGACGCCCGGCACCAGCACGATCGCCGGGTCCGCGCCGCGCATGGGCGGCGAGTCCGGGGTGGCGTTGCGGTCGTAGTAGGCGGTGTAGTCGGCGCGGTAGGCGGTGTGCAGCTCGCGCAGCCGTTCGACGGCCTGCTCCAGGGACGCGTCCGGCGGCAGGTCGAGCACCAGCGGCGCGACCTTGGTCCGCAGGAAGTGGTCGGGGCAGGACGTGCCCAGCGCCGCCAGGCGCGGGTGCTCGGCGCGGGAGACGAAGTCCAGCACCTCGGGCGTGTCGGTGTAGTGGCCGACGACGCGGAGGTCGGTGGAGGCCAGGCCGCGGAGGTGCGGGAACAGCGCGGCGGCCCGCGCGTGCCGCTCGGCCTCCGGCAGCGTCTCGTAGATCGCCGAGCCGAACGGGTCGGGGCGGCCGTGCTCGGCCAGGTACGCCTCCGCGGCGCGGATGATCTCCAGCGAGCGGGACTCGCACTCCTGCGCCGTGGCGCCCCAGGCGGTGATGCCGTGGCCGCCGAGGATGCAGCCGATGGCCTGCGGGTTGGCCTCCTTGATGGCGGCGATGTCCAGGCCGAGCTGGAAGCCGGGCCGCCGCCACGGCACCCACACCACGCGGTCGCCGAAGACGCGCCTGGTCAGCTCCTCGCCGTCGGCCGCGGTCGCGAGCGCGATCCCGGCGTCGGGGTGCAGGTGGTCGACGTGCGCGGCCTCGACCAGGCCGTGCATGGCGGTGTCGATCGACGGCGCGGCGCCGCCCTTGCCGTGCAGGCAGTAGTCGAACGCGGCGACCATCTCGTCCTCGCGCTCCACGCCCGGGTAGACGTTCACGAGCGCGCGCAGGCGGTCCAGGCGGAGCACGGCGAGCCCGGACTCCTTCAGCGTGCCCAGGTCGCCGCCCGAGCCCTTGACCCAGAGGAGTTCGACGTCCTCGCCGGTGACCGGGTCGGGCGCCGCACCCTTGGCCGAGGTGTTGCCGCCCGCGTAGTTGGTGTTGCGCGGGTCGGCGCCCAGCCGGTGCGAGCGCTCCAGCAGTTCCTTAACGACTTCCATGGTTGGTCAGGCCCCCCAGCCGGCCTGGTTGCCGCCGACACGCTCGGCGGCGATCTTCTCGAAATATCCGGACTTGGCGTACGCGGTCATCGGGTCGGGCGCCAGCCCCGACTCCTCCCGCAGCTCGGCGAGCAGCGGCCGCACGTCGGTGTTGTAGGCGTCCATGAACACGGCGTTCGCGCCCAGCACGTCGCCCTCGGACTGGGCGGCGGCCAGCGCCTCCCGGTCCACCAGCAGCGCCTTGGCGGTGGCCTCCTGGACGTTCATGACCGAGCGGATCTGGCCCGGGATCTTGGGCTCGATGTTGTGGCACTGGTCGAGCATGAACGCCACGCCGGCCTCGGGGTCGAGCCCGCCGCCGCGGACCACCTCGAACATGATGCGGAACAGCTGGAACGGGTCCGCCGCCCCCACCATCAGGTCGTCGTCGGCGTAGAAGCGCGAGTTGAAGTCGAACCCGCCGAGCTTGCCCTCGCGCAGCAGGAACGCCACGATGAACTCGATGTTGGTGCCCGGCGCGTGGTGGCCGGTGTCCACCACGACCTGCGCCTTGGGGCCGAGCTTGACGCAGTGGGCGTACGCGGTGCCCCAGTCGGGCACGTCGGTGGCGTAGAAGGCGGGCTCGAAGAGCTTGTACTCCAGCAGGAAGCGCTGGCCCTCGCCGAGCCGGTCGTACACCTGGGCCAGGGACTCGGCCAGGCGGTCCTGGCGGGCTCTGATGTCGTCCTGGCCCGGGTAGTTGATGCCGTCCGAGAACCACAGCTTGAGCGTGTCGGAGCCGGTGGCGTCCATGATGTCCACGCACTCGAGCAGGTGGTCGGTGGCCTTGCGGCGCACCCGCGCGTCCGGGTTGGTGACGCTGCCCAGCATGTAGTCGTCGTCCTGGAAGACGTTGGAGTTGATGGCTCCGATGCCCACGCCCAGCTCGCGGGCGTGCCTGGCCAGGTCGGCATAGTCGTCCACCTTGTCCCACGGGATGTGCAGGGCGACCGTGGGGGCGATCCCGGTGTAGGCGTGCACCTGGGCGGCGTCGGCGAGCTTCTCGTACGGGTCGCGCGGCACCCCCTTCTGTGCGAACACCTTGAACCGCGTGCCGCTGTTGCCGTAGGCCCAGGACGGCGTCTCGATGTGCTGCGCCCGCAGCGCGGCCTTGATGTCAGTCATTACTCCCCGATCAATCCAGGTGGAACACTTCGTCCAGCGGGTGCATGCCCTCGTCGGGCCGCCCGTCGAGGCTCTCGAAGAACGGCGCCATCTCGGCCTGCCAGCGGGCGTTGACCTCGGTCTCGGCCATGGCCTTCCTGGCTGCCTCGAAGTCCTCGGTCTCCAGGTAGCCCACGAGGAGGCCGTCGTCTTTGAGGAAGAGCGAGTAGTTGTGCCAGCCGGTACGCGCGAGCGCCTCTCGCATCTCCGGCCAGACGTCTCGGTGGCGTTCGCGGTACTCCGCCAGCCGCTCTGGGCGGACTTTCAGCAGGAAGCAGACGCGTTGCACTGACACTCCCTTCAAAACGTTTTAATCCTTCGTGCAGGAAACTATGATTCCTGGTGCTCGCTGTCAATGCGCTCCCACCCACGGACCCCGCGGGGTGATCGCGCAGCTACACTGACACGTTTTAATCCCCGGCCCCTGCGACGGCGGGACGCCGTGCGGACGTGACCGGCGCAATGCGCACGGCGCGGGACTCCGGCCACCGCCCCGGCCGCGAGGCACCGGGGCGGGGTGGGGTGGTTGGGGGCGGGTGGGATGGTCAGGTGGCGAGTTTGTCGCCGACGAGGGCCAGGTTCTGGATGGCCGCCAGCCCGTACAGGGCCGTGGTGTTGGTGGAGACCCAGGCCGCCTCGTCCGTCGGGTTGAGGGTCGTCGTGACCTTCTCCGACTTCCACGGCAGGTCCGGCGCGTAGCCGTCCCCCGTGGCGAACTCCGTCCACGCCCGGGCGGCGAGGTCGTCGCGCCGGAGCCGGACCGACGCGTACGCCGTGAGCCGGGAGTGCCCCTGCTTGAGGATGAGGTTGCCGAAGTTCGCGCCCGTCTCGGCGGCCTGCTCGGCCTTGGTGGCGTTGAACAGGCGGCAGTACTGGAGCCAGGCCCGCTCGAAGTCCGGCATGTCCACCAGGTCGATGAGCTCGGCGCAGATCTCGACCTGGCCGAACATGGCCGACAGATGGGACACCGCGACCTTCTTTGCGGCTGGGGCGAACTCGCCGGTGCTGAGGTTGTAGAGGCCCTCGCCGGTGACGAAGCCGTTGGGCATGGCGGCGATGGTGCGCATGGTGGCCTTGAGCTTCTTCTCGGCCACCGGGTCCCCGCCGCGTTCCCACTCGGTCAGCCAGGCTGCGGCCAGGCCGCTCCAGTCGGTGCCCAGCCCGATCGCCAGGGCCGACGGGTCCGGCGTGTACGGCTCCGTGCGGATCTTGCGGAGCGGGTCGATGGCCAGGAACGTCTTGTCGGAGTCCACCAGGGCCCGCATGAGGTCGCCGGTGCGCTCGTCGGCGGTCAGGAAGTAGAAGATGCGCCGGTAGACCGCGGTCGAGATGCGCTGCTGCTTGGCGCTGCACCCCCAGTGCTGCACGTTGTGCCGGCTGCCGAGCCCGGCCCAGGGCCCGAGGTGGTAGACGTCCACCTCGCCGGTGTGCCGGGTCATCGCCTCGGCGAAGCGGAACACGTCGGCGCGTCCCGAGCGCAGGTACGCGTACCAGAGCCACAGGTCGGGCGACAGCTCAGAGTTGTCCCAGGCGTAACCGCCGACGTCGTAGCGCCACACGTGCCGGTCCTCGTCGAACGTGTGCATGATGTCGCCGTAGTCCCAGAACCCGTACCAGTGCCGCTGCTCGACCTGCTTGCGGTAGTAGTCGAAGAGGAAGTCGAGGTGGTCCTCGATGGTCTTCCTGCCGGGCGTCGACCGGTCGACGGGGCTGAACAGGCCGCCGAACACCTTGGCGGAGGCCAGGTGCGCGGGCGGCGCGACGATCAGGGGCGGCGTCCGGACGGCGTCGGCCATCGCCCCGAACCGGGCGGCGTCCGGGGTGGCGGCCAGCGCCCAGAAGGTCAGCTCGCTCGTACGCGCGATCCCGAGCGGCGTGCCGAAGCCGGGCTCGTAGTCCTCGTACGTGATGTTGAGGCCCTCGATCTGCTCCGGGTAGGTGTCCTGGCCCATGCCGTCGTGGTAGAAGCGGGTGTCCATCGGCCCGGCCTCCGGCGACCAGAGCCAGACGGTGACCTCGGCCTCCTCCGAGGCGGCCCCGCGGATGTCGAGCTGGGTGGGATGCCGCTGCCAGAAGTCCCGCAGGCCGAACGCGAACCCGCCGCTCGTCCCGCCCACGTACCCGAGCCCGGAGGCCCGCCGGCCCTGGTCGACGGCGACCCAGCCGTACCCCTTCTTGGTGCGCTTCTTGAGCGTGAAGCCCTCGGAGGACAGCTGGGCGAGGGAGTAGTCGCCCCAGTCGGGGATGAGCTGGACGCGGCTGCTGACACGCGTGTCCCAGGTGGCGATGTCCGGCAGCCGCCGGCCCTCCACCTGCGCCTTCCGCACGGCCGCGCCGGGGTCGCGGCGCAGGCCCGTGATGCCCTTGACGGCCTCGGTGAGCAGGCCGTGCCCGTCGCCGACGAACCGGATGTGCCGGTTGTACGGCTCGTCCCGCATCGGGACGCGGAAGCGCACGCCGAGCCCGGCGACGAAGTCGTGCTGCCCGTCGCGGTCGAACACGAACGTGTGCGTCATCCGCACGCTCTCCGCGCCCGCGTAGAAGTAGAGCCGGACCGTGAACGGCAGCCACGAACGGCCCTTCTTGGAGGTGTGGCGGCCCTCGATCCGGACGACCGCGCGCACCGGGCCGGACTGCTCGACCTCCACCTTCGAGATGTCGCTCAGGTAGGAGTCGACCTCGACCGTACGGTCGTCATCGTCGTCGATCTTGCCCTGGCGGAGGTTGACGAGCTGCCCCTTGCGGGCGATCTCGGTCTCGCCGCGCCAGATCTGGCTGATCAGCTCGCTGCCGCTCTTGCGGACGCGGGCGCGGATCACGCCGGTGTCCACGTCCACGTACTGCTTCTCGTCCTTGACGGTGACCGGCTTGGCGGGGGCGGCGGCGGTGCCGGGCCGCAGCGTGTACGTCTCGGCCGCGGGCGTCGCGGGGCCGACCGCGTGGGCCGTCCACTTCAGCGACCCGTCCGGCCAGTACGCCAGCGGCCACGTCTGCACCGGCACGGCGGCGCCGTCGGCCGCGGTGAGCGCGAACGCCTGCTCCTTGGCCACGGCGCCCTTCGGCCACGGGACGCCCCAGGTGGTGCCGGGCGCCTCGGCGGGCTTGTCCTCCAGCCAGCGCAGGGGGACGTCGGGGACGGCCAGCGCGGCCAGCGCGGGCGACTCCAGCGCCGAGGCCAGCGGGACGGCTGCTCCGGCGACGGCTAACCCCTTCAGGGCGTCGCGGCGTGAGATCTGCTCGGACACAGGTACACCTCCAGGCGGGGAGGGGCGCGCTCGCACGCGCCCCTCAGGGGGGTTGGTCGGTGGTGCCGCTCCCTGAGGGGAAGCGCTTTCCAGAGCCCTATGGCGGAACGCCCGCGGGCGCCCCGCCGTCAGGCGGAGATCACGCGGACGTCGCCGGCCGCCACCGTGACCGGGTCGCCGCCGGGCGGGGTCACGACGGCGTCCTCGCCCGTGTGGTTGACGGCGAACAGGTAGGAGCGGCCGTCCGCGTGCGAGCGCCGTACGACCTCGACCCCGGCGGGGGCGGCCGCGACGGGTTCGACGCCCGCCTCCGTCGCGACGGCGGCGATGACCTCGGCCAGGCCGTCGTCGTCGAGTCTGGTCGTGAGGTAGTGCGCGAACCCGTCGCCCCACTCGTTGCGGGTCCAGGCGGGCTCTCCGGTGGCGTACGTGTCGAGGACCTTCGCGCCGGCGGCGTGCGCCACCTCGCTCCAGGCGGTCCCCGACGCGCCCGAGGTCAGCGCGATCGGCCCGTCGAGGGGGAAGAACTCCTCCACGCTCACCCCGAGCAGGTCGCGCCACGCCCCGGGGTAGCCGCCGAGCCGCACGCGGTCGTGCTCGTCCACGATCCCGCTGTACGGGCCCACGAGCGCGACCCCGCCCCGCTCCACGAACCGCGCCAGGTTGGCCGCCCCCGTGTCGCTCACCAGGTAGAGCGCGGGGACCAGCACCAGGCGGTAGCCGGTCAGGTCGCCCTCGGGGCGGGCCAGGTCGCAGGTGACGCCGGCCCGCCAGAGCGCGGCGTGCCAGCGCTTGGCCTCCTCCACCGGGTCCATGTCCACGGAGGGCTGGGCCGGGTGGTCCTGGGCCCAGACGCTGGAGTGGTCGAGGAGGATCGCGACGTCGGCGCTGACGGTGCTGCCCGCCACGTCGGCGAGCCCGGCCAGCTCGGCGCCGAGCGCGGTCACCTCCCGCCAGATCTTGGTGTCGGTGCCCGCGTGCGGCAGCATCGCCGAGTGCCACTTCTCGGCGCCTGCGCGGGAGGCCCGCCACTGGAAGTACATGATCCCGTCCGCACCCCTGGCCAGGTGGGTCAGGGAGTTGCGGCGCAGCTCGCCGGGGGCCTTGGCGCGGTTGCGCGGCTGCCAGTTGACGGCGCTGGTCGAGTGCTCCATCAGCAGCCAGGGCCGGCCGCCGTTGAGCGAGCGGGCGTAGTCGGCGGCGAAGGCCAGGTCGATGTGCGGCTCCGCGCGGGCGCCGATCAGGTAGTGGTCGGTGGAGACCACGTCCATCTCGGCGGCGAAGGCCCAGCAGTCCATGTCCCAGTGCGCGCCCGCCATCAGGTTGGTGGTCGCGGGCACGTCCGGGGTGATCTTCCTGAGCAGGTCGCGCTCGGCGGTGTAGAGCTCGATGAGCGCGTCGGAGCTGAAGCGGCGGAAGTCGAGCTGCTGGCCGGGGTTGGGGAAGGTGGGGGTGGCGCGCGGCGGCAGGATCTGGGCCCAGTCGCCGTAGCGCTGGGACCAGAAGGCGGTGCCCCAGGCGTCGTTGAGCGCGTCGAGCGAGGTGTGGTGCGAGCGCAGCCAGGCGCGGAAGGCCGCCGCCGAGGTGTCGCAGAAGCAGCGCGCGTTGTGGCAGCCGTACTCGTTGTGCACGTGCCACAGGGCCAGCGCCTCGTGGTCCCGGTAGCGCGTGGCCAGCTGCTCGGCGATGCGCAGCGCCTTCTCGCGGTAGATCGGCGAGCTGGGGCAGAAGCCCTGCCTGCTGCCGTAGGTCAGCCGACGCCCGTCGGCGTCCACCGGCAGCGCCTCCGGGTAGGTGTCCCCGAACCAGGGCGGCGGCGCGGCGGTCGGCGTGGAGAGGTTGGCCTTGATCCCGTTCGTGGCCAGCAGGTCCATCACGCGGTCGAACCAGCCGAAGTCGAAGACCCCCTCGGCCGGCTCCAGCAGCGACCAGGAGAAGATGCCGACGCTGACCCGGTTGACGCCGGCCGCACGCATCAGCGCGACGTCCTGCTCCCACGTCTCCTCGGGCCACTGCTCTGGATTCCAGTCCCCGCCATAGGCGATGACGTCCGGCATGAAACCTGCCTTTCGCAAGTCTGTTAGCGCTCACAGCGTGTTACGTCAGCGTTTACGGGGGATTAAAACGTTCCTCACGCGCGTCGCACAAGGCCCGGCTCGCCGCCCCGGGCGGGTTCCCGCTGATCAACAGGGGTGATTGTGCAGGCAGGCCCGCCGAATCCAGGTGTGACCCGTGACACGGGGGTTATCTTAACGTTATGAAAAGCGGGGAAAGCGGTCTCCGTACGCATCCCGATACAAACGTTTTACTCGACACCCGCACAACTCCGCCCACTCCAGACCCGGAAACACCGCTCCACCGGTACCGCGACTGGCGCCCCAGTCGTTAGTACGTTTTAATTGGTCCCCATGGCCATGGTCAGCATCAAGGACGTCGCCGCACACGCCGGCGTCTCCCCGGGCACGGTCTCCAACGTACTGAACCGGCCCGGAAAAGTCGCGCCCGCCACCCGGGAGCGGGTGGAGGCGGCGATCAGCGAGCTGGGGTTCGTCCGGCACGGCTCGGCCTCGACGCTGCGCGCCGGGCACAGCAGGACGATCGGCCTGAGCGTGATCGACATCGGCAACCCGTTCTTCACCGAGGTCGCGGCCGGGGTCGAGGACGTGGCCAGCGAGCTCGGCTACGCGGTCATCCTGGGCAACTCGGCGGGCTCGCAGGACAAGGAGGAGCGCAACCTGCGGGTGCTGGCCGAGCAGCGGGTGCGCGGCGTGCTGATCACCCCCTCCGGCGAGGACCCGGGCCGGCTCGACCGGCTGCGCGAGCGCGGCATCAGCGTCGTCCTGGTCGACCACCCGGCGCACCGGCCCGACCAGTGCGCGGTGGCCGTGGACGACGTCGCGGGCGGCCGGGCCGCGGTCACCCACCTGCTGGCCAAGGGCGCGCGCACCGTCGCCTACGTGACGGGCCCGATGACGATCAGGCAGTGCGTGGAGCGCTGGGAGGGCGCCAAGGCCGCGATGCGGGGCGCCGGGCTCGACCCCGGCGACCTGAAGGTGGCCGAGACCGCGACGATGACGGCCCGCGCGGGCGAGAAGGCGGCCGCCGACCTGATCGAGAACGGCCTGCCCGAGGCCGTGTTCTGCGCCAACGACCTGCTCGCGCTCGGCGTGCTGCGCGCGCTGCTGCGGTCGGGCGTGCGGGTGCCGGAGGACGTGGCGCTGATGGGCTACGACGACATCGACTTCGCCGCCGCCTCCACCGTCTCGCTCAGCTCGATGCGGCAGCCGACCTACCAGCTCGGCCGGATCGCCACCGAGCTGCTGCTGGACGAGTGCGACAACCCGGACACGCACGCGCACCAGCACATCATGTTCCAGCCCGAGCTCGTCGCCAGGGAGTCCACACAATGAGCCGCCGTTTCGCCGCCGTCGACCTCGGGGCCTCCAGCGGCCGGGTGATGCTGGCCGACCTCTCCGACGGCCTGGAGCTGATCGAGGTCCGCCGCTTCCCCAACGAGCCGGTGACCGAGGCGGGCCGCCTCCACTGGGACATCACCGGCCTCTACTCGGAGATCCTCGACGGCCTGCGCGACGCGGGCCCGGTGTCGTCCATCGGCGTGGACTCGTGGGCGGTCGACTACGGGCTGCTCGACGAGTCGTACCGGCTGATGGGCAACCCGGTGCACTACCGCGACGACCGCACGCGAGGGGTGGCCGAGCGGGTGGCCGCGTCGGTCGGGGCGGAGACCCTGTACGACGTGTCCGGGCTGCAGGTGCTGCCGTTCAACACGATCTACCAGCTGCTGGCCGACCGGCTCGACGGGGCCGTGACGATGCTGCTGATCCCCGACCTGATCGGCTACTGGCTCACCGGCGAGGTGGGCGCGGAGGTGACCAACGCCTCGACGACCGGGCTGCTCGACGTGCGCACCAGGTCGTGGGCGTTCCCCCTGATCGAGCAGCTCGGGCTGCCGGCCGGGCTGTTCCCGCCGCTGCGCCAGCCCGGCGAGGCGGTCGGAAAGCTGCGCCGGCACGTGGCCGACGTGGTCGGCTGGTCGGCGCCCGTCACGGCGGTCGGCTCGCACGACACGGCCTCGGCCGTGGCCGCCGTGCCCGCCTCCGGTCCGGCGTTCGCCTACATCTCGTGCGGCACGTGGTCGCTGGCCGGGGTGGAGCTGCCGGAGCCCGTCCTGACGCCCGAGAGCCGCGCAGCGAACTTCACCAACGAGGCCGGCATCGACGGCACCGTCCGCTACCTGCGCAACGTCATGGGGCTGTGGCTGCTGCAGGAGTGCCTGCGCGCCTGGCCGGGCTCCGACCTGCGCGAGCTGCTGAAGGCGGCGGCGGGCGAGCGGCCGTTCGCGGCCGTGGTCAACCCGGACGAGCCGGTGTTCCTGCCGCCGGGCGACATGCCGGCCAGGATCGCCGCCGAGTGCCGCCGCACGGGGCAGGAGCCGCCGTCGTCCCCGGCCGCGTACGTGCGGTGCGTGCTGGAGAGCCTGGCGCTCGGGCACCGGCTGGCCGTGCGGCAGGCGATGGAGCTGTCCGGGCGCGACGTCGAGGTCGTCCACCTGGTGGGCGGCGGCTCGCGCAACGAGCTGCTGTGTCAGCTCACCGCGGACGCCTGCGGGCTACCGGTGGTGGCCGGGCCCGCGGAGGCGACCGCGCTCGGCAACGTGCTCGTGCAGGCGCGCTCGGCGGGGCTCGTCTCGGACCTGGCGGAGATGCGCTCGCTGGTCGCCGCCTCCCAGCCGCTGCGCCGCTACGAGCCCTCCGGCGATCCCCAGGCATGGGAGAAGGCCGCCGCGCGCCTCGCCTGACCCCCTTCGACCTGCGGGTTTTCGCCTCCCGGGAGCAGGGCAGAAACCCCGCCAGGGGTTTCGGGGGGCATTATGGACATGCGTTGGCCGCTGCTGCGGCAGCTGACCGGCGAGGACCGCAGCGGGCGGGGAGCGGCGGTGAAGTCGGCCAGGACGGCGGCGCTGCGCGCCCGCACGGCCACGGCCGACCGGGTGGTCAAGTCGATCTGCCCGTACTGCGCGGTGGGCTGCGCCCAGAACGTGTACGTACGGGATGAACGGGTCGTCCAGATCGAGGGCGACCCCGACTCCCCCATCAGCCGCGGCCGGCTGTGCCCCAAGGGCGCGGCCAGCCTCCAGCTCACCACCGCGTCCGGCCGCCGGCACAAGGCGCTCTACCGCCCGCCGGGCGGGGCCGACTGGCAGGAGATCGACCTCGACACGGCCATGGACATGGTGGCCGACCGGGTCATCGCCACCAGGCGCGAGACCTGGGAGTGGGAGCGGGACGGCAAGCGCACCGCCAGGACCCTGGGCATCGCCAGCCTGGGCGGCGCGACGCTGGACAACGAGGAGAACTACCTCATCAAGAAGCTGCTGACGGCGCTCGGCGTGGTGCAGATCGAGAACCAGGCCCGCGTCTGCCACAGCTCCAGCGTGGTCGGGCTCGGCACGTCGTTCGGCCGGGGCGGGGCCACCACGTTCATGCAGGACCTGCAGCACTCCGACTGCGTGGTCATCCAGGGCTCCAACTTCGCCGAGGCGCATCCGGTCGGCTTCCAGTGGGTGATGGAGGCCAAGGCGCGCGGCGCGGTGATCATCCACATCGATCCGCGCTTCACGCGCACGAGCGCGCTGGCCGACCTGCACGTGCCCATCCGCGCGGGCTCCGACGTGGCCTTCCTCGGCGGGATCATCAACCACGTGCTGGACAACGACCTGTACTTCCACGAGTACGTGGTCAATTACACCAACGCGGCCACCATCCTGCGGGAGGACTACCGCGACGCCGAGGACCTCGACGGCGTGTTCTCCGGCTTCGACCCGGAGACCCGCGTCTACGACGACGAGACCTGGCAGTACGAGGGGATGACGGTCTCCCCGGCCTCCGGCGCGCGGGACATGGACTACGAGCGGCGGGTGGGCAAGCTGCCGCCGGGCCGCTCCGAGATGCTCGGCGCCACCGGCCTGCCGATGGACGGGACGCCGCAGCGCGACGAGACGCTGAGCCACCCGCGCTGCGTCATGCAGGTGCTGCGCCGCCACTTCGCCCGCTACACCCCGGAGATGGTGGAGCGGGTGTGCGGGGTGCCGCTCGAGCTGTTCCAGCGGGTGTGCCGGCATCTGACGGACAATTCCGGCCCGGACAAGACCGCCGAGTTCGTCTACGCGGTGGGCTGGACGCAGCACAGCGACGGCGCGCAGTTCATCAGGGCGGCGAGCATCCTGCAGCTGCTGCTGGGCAACCTGGGCCGGCCCGGCGGCGGCATCCAGGCGCTGCGCGGGCACGCCAGCATCCAGGGCTCCAGCGACGTGCCCACGCTGTTCAACCTGCTGCCTGGTTACATCCCGATGCCGCACGCGCACGAGGACCTGAGCCTGCGCAAGTTCCTGCGGGCCGACTCGCCGCACAAGGGCTGCTGGGCGAACATGTCCGCGTACCTGATCAGCCTGCTCAAGGCGTGGTGGGGCGAGTCGGCCCAGCCGGACAACGACTTCAGGTTCGGCTACCTGCCCAGGCTGACCGGGTCGCACAGCACGTACGACACCGTGCTGGCGCAGCTCGACGGCGTCTGCAAGGGCTACTTCCTGCTCGGCGAGAACCCCGCGGTCGGCTCGGCCAACACCCGGATGCAGCGCCTGGGCATGGCGAACCTCGACTGGCTGGTGGTCCGCGACTTCAACCTGATCGAGAGCGCCACCTGGTGGAAGGACGGCCCGGAGATCGAGACGGGCGAGCTGATCACCGAGGACATCGGCACCGAGGTGTTCTTCTTCCCCGCGGCCTCGCACACCGAGAAGAGCGGCAGCTTCACCAACACCAACCGGCTGCTCCAGTGGCACCACCAGGCGGTCGAGCCGGCCGGTGACGCGCGCAGCGACCTGTGGTTCATGTACCACCTGGGGCGGATCATCCGGGAGAAGCTGGCGGGCTCGGCCGATCCGATGGACGCGCCGGTGCTCGAGCTCACCTGGGACTACCCCCTCGTGGGCGAGCTGTCGGAGCCGTCCGCGGAGGCTGTGCTGGCGGAGATCAACGGCTGGGGCCCCGATCGGCGGCCTTTGTCCGGGGCCGGCGAGCTCAAGGACGACGGCTCCACGGCGTGCGGCTGCTGGATCTACTGCGGCGTGCACGCCGGCGGCGTCAACCGGGCCGCCCGCCGCAAGCCGCACACCGAGCAGGACTGGATCGCCGCCGAATGGGGGTGGGCCTGGCCGGCGAACCGGCGGATCCTCTACAACCGGGCCTCGGCCAGGCCGGACGGCAGCCCGTGGAGCGAGCGCAAGAAGCTCGTCTGGTGGGACGCGGACGCGGGCCGGTGGACCGGGTTCGACGTGCCGGACATCGACGTGGACAAGGACCCCGGCTTCCGGCCCGCGGAGGACGCGCAGGGCGTGGCGGCGCTGTCCGGGACCGATCCGTTCGTCATGCAGGCCGACGGGAAGGGCTGGTTGTTCGCCCCGTCGGGGGTGGTGGACGGGCCGCTGCCGACGCACTACGAGCCGCAGGACTCGCCGGTGGCCAACCCGCTCTACGGCCACCAGCGCAACCCGGCGCGCAAGGTCTATCCGCACGAGGACAACCGCTACCAGCCGAGCGGCGACGAGCCGGGCGCGTCGGTCTACCCGTACGTGGTGACGACGTACCGGCTGACCGAGCACTTCACGGCGGGCGGGATGAGCCGGCACACGCCGTACCTGGCGGAGCTGCAGCCGGAGATGTTCTGCGAGGTGTCGCCGGAGCTGGCCGCCGAGCGCGGCCTCGTGCACGGCGACTGGGCCACGATCGTCACGGCGCGCAACGCCATCGAGGCCAGGGTCATGGTCACCGACCGAATGCCGTCGCTGCGCCTGGACGGGAAGGTGCTGCACCAGATCGGGCTGCCGTTCCACTACGGGCCCAACGGCCTGGCCAGGGGCGACGCGGCCAACGAGCTGTCGGCGATCTCGCTGGACCCCAACTCCCACATCCAGGAGGTCAAGGCCCTGGCGGCCGACATCCGGCCCGGGCGGCGGCCGCGCGGGCCGGCGCTGCCGGAGCTGGTCAGGTCCTACCAGGAGCGCGCGGGCATCGGCGCCGGCACGGGGACGGAGGCGTGATGGGCCGCGTGGGGTTCTTCACCGACACCAGCATCTGCATCGGCTGCAAGGCGTGCGAGGTGGCCTGCAAGGAGTGGAACGCCGTCCCCGAGGACGGCCTGGCCTTCACCGGCATGTCCTACGACAACACCGTGACCCTGGGCTCCGACACCTGGCGGCACGTCGCGTTCGTCGAGCAGCGCCGGCCGCTCGGTAACCAGGAGCCCGGGGTCGGCGACATGGACTTCCGCTGGCTGATGGCCTCCGACGTGTGCAAGCACTGCACGGAGGCGGCCTGCCTGGACGTGTGCCCGACGGGCTCGCTGTTCCGCACCGAGTTCGGCACGGTCGTGGTGCAGCAGGACATCTGCAACGGGTGCGGCTACTGCGTGCCCGCCTGCCCGTTCGGTGTGATCGGCAAGCGGGAGAGCAGCGGCGTGGCCGCCAAGTGCACCATGTGCTACGACCGGCTGGGCGACGGGCAGGAGCCCGCGTGCGCCAAGACGTGCCCGACGGACTCGATCCAGTTCGGGGACCTCGACGAGCTGCGCGAGCGGGCCAAGCACAGGCTCGAGCAGGTGCGCGCGGCGGGGACGGCCTCCGCCCGCCTGTACGGGCACGACCCGGGCGACGGGGTGGGCGGCATGGGGGCGTTCTTCCTGCTGCTGGACGAGCCCGAGGTGTACGGCCTGCCGCCCGATCCCGTGGTGACCACGAGGGATCTGCCGTCGATGTGGCGGCACGCGGGGGTCGCGGCGCTCGCCCTGCTGGCGGGCGTGGCGGCGACGGCGCTGCCGATCTGGAGGAGGCGGGGATGACCAGTCAGACCGACGTGCGCCTGGACGGCTCGGCCGAGCTGCGCACCGAACGCGAGGCCACGCCGGGCTCCGCGGGCGACCGGCGCGAGCGGCGCAGGCCGCCGGAGGCGGGCCCAGAGAAGGGCCCGGAGAAGAGCCCAGAGAAGAGCTACGACTCCTACTACGGCCGGCCGGTGCTCAACGAGCCGACGTGGCAGGAGCACGACATCGCCGGCTACCTCTTCCTGGGTGGCCTGGCCGGCGCGTCGTCCACGCTGGCCGCCGTCGCCGAGCTCACCGGCAGGCCGCGCCTGGCCCGGGTGGGCAGGGTGGCCGCGCTGTG
This sequence comes from Nonomuraea sp. NPDC051941, assembly GCF_044593615.1. Taxonomy (NCBI): domain Bacteria; kingdom Bacillati; phylum Actinomycetota; class Actinomycetes; order Streptosporangiales; family Streptosporangiaceae; genus Nonomuraea; species Nonomuraea sp. NPDC051941. Next base: position 160,303 of record NZ_JBIUCF010000026.1, on the reverse strand, counting down.
CGCGCTGGGCGGCTCGTTCTACTCGCTGATCCACGACCTGGGGCGGCCCGAGCGGTTCATCAACATGCTGCGGGTGTTCAAGGTGACCTCGCCGATGAGCGTCGGCACGTGGATCCTCACGGCGTACGGCCCGCAGGCCGTGTGCGCCGGGGCCGCCGACCTGTCCGGGCGCCTGCCCAGGCTGGGCCGGGCCGCCACGGTCGGGGCGGGCCTGGTGGGGCCCGCGGTGGCCACCTACACCGCCGCGCTGATCTGCGACACCGCCGTGCCCGCCTGGCACGAGGGGTTCCGCGAGATGCCGTTCCTGTTCGCCGGCTCGGCCGCGGCGGCGGCGGGCGGGCTCGGGATGCTGGCCGCGCCGCTGTCGGAGGCGGGTCCGGCCCGCCGGGTGGCGATGCTGGGCGCGGCCGTCGAATGCGTGGCCGCCACCCGGATGGAGCGGCGGCTGGGGCCGCTGGCCGAGCCGCTCAAGCGCAGCCCGCTGCTGCGCGCGGGCGAGGCGCTGTCGCTCGCGGGCGCGCTGGCCGGGGTGACCGTCGGCCGGCGCAGCAGGATCGCGGCCGTGGCGGCGGGCGCGGCCCTGCTCGCGGGCTCCGCGTGCACCCGGTTCGGGATCTTCCGCGCCGGGATGGAGTCCGCGAACGACCCCAAGTACACCGTCCAGTGGCAGCGGAGGAAGCTCGCATGAGCCGCAAAGTCATCGCCTACCTGCCGTTCTTCGGCATCGTCCTGGTCACCTGCGTGGCTTCCTGGCTGGCGGGCAGGACCGCTCCCGAGGGCCTGATCCGGGGACGTACGATCAGCAGATGACCGAAAAGACCGAAACCACGCCTGGATGGCTCTCGCGCGACGAACTCGAGTCGGTGCGGGGCCAGCTGCCCATCCTCTACGTCGACGCCGTGCCGGTGCGGGTCGACGACACCGGCGTGGTCACCCGCGTCGGCCTGCTGCTGCGCATCGCGTCAGACGGCACGGTCAGCCGGGCGCTGGTCTCGGGACGGGTGCTGCACCACGAGCGGATCCGCGACGCGCTCCTGCGTCATCTGGAGAAGGATCTCGGCCCCGTGGCGCTCCCCCACATCCCCGCTTCCCCTCAGCCGTTCACCGTCGCCGAGTACTTCCCCACGCCCGGCGTCACCCCCTACCACGACCCCCGCCAGCACGCCGTCTCCCTGGCCTACATCGTTCCCGTCGCGGGCGACTGCCGGCCCCGGCAGGACGCCCTGGACCTGGAGTGGTTCACCCCGGAGGACGCCGCGTCCCTGGCGGTGCAGCAGGAGATGACCGGCGGGCAGGGCGTGCTGCTCAAGCAGGCCCTCGCCTACGTCGGCTGCCTGCCCTGATCGGACGGCGCTGATCAGACGGCGCTGCGGAAGGAGAGGGAGCGGCCGCCCGCGTCGAACTCGGCGCGGGCCGTGACCCGCTTCCCGCTCCCGCCGGGCAGCGCGAAGCCGACCGAGATCGCCGTTCCCGGGTCCACGCGCGGCATCGTGCGGGCCCGCGCGCGGTTCAGGCCCAGCTCGACCTCGCGCCAGGGCACCGACGAGCCGTTGTACAGCGTCACCACGACCTGGCCGCCGGTGATCTCGGTCTTCAGCCCGTACGGGATCCGCGGGTCCGGGCCGATCGAGTCGTCCAGCAGGCTCACCAGCTCGTCCACCAGCTCCAGCCGCTCCGCCGCCAGGTCGCGGCGCTCCCCCGGGTCGGTGGCCAGGTCGTACAGCTCGACCCGGCCTTCCGGCCCGGCGCCCGCGATGTGCGGCGCGAAGCGGACCAGCTTCCACCGGCCGCGGCGGATCGCCTGGGCCTTGCGGGGCCGGTTCCACACCAGGCGGTCGTGCTTGGGGGCGCCGGCGCCGGTGAGCAGGCCGCGGAAGGACAGGCCGTCGAGGTGCGCGGGCACCGGCACGCCGGCCAGGTCCGCGAGGGTCGGCAGCACGTCCCACGAGGCCACCGGCTGTTTCACCACGCGCGGGCGTAACGCGGGCGACCAGGCGATCAGCGGCACGCGGATGCCGCCCTCGTACACGTCGCGTTTGTCCCCGCGCCAGGGCCCGTTGGAGTCGAACAGCTCCGGCGTCACGCCCTTCTCGCTGTGCGGCCCGTTGTCGCTGGTGAACAGCACGAGCGTGCGCTCCGCGACACCGGCCGCGCGTAACTCCCGCACCAGCGTGGCCACGTCGGCGTCGAGCCGGGCCACCTGCGCGGCGTGCCGCCGGTTCGGGCCGCTCCACGGCCGGTTCTCGTAGCGCCCGGCGTCGCCGGGGATGACGCTCGGCGAGTGCGGCAGGTTGGTGGGGAAGTAGAGCAGGAACGGGTCGTCGCCGCCGCGCCGGATGAACTCGACTGCCCGCTCGCGGAACAGGTCCGGTGCGTACTGCCTGCCGTCGAGGCGCACCTTGGCGCCGTTGTGCCACAGGTACTTGGGGAAGTACTGGTGGGCGTGGGCGTGGCCGATGTAGCCGAAGAACTCCTCGAAGCCGCGCTCGTTCGGGTGCGAGGCCTGGCCCGGCAGCTCGGGACCGAAGCCCCACTTGCCGAAGCAGGCCGTGCGGTAGCCGGACAGGCGCAGCAGCTCGGCGAAGGTGAGGTCGGCGTCGGTCAGCGAGCGCTGCGGCCCGCCCTCCGGGTTCTCGCGTACGGTGCCGTGACCCGCGTGCAGCCCGGTGAGCAGCGCGCAGCGCGACGGCGCGCAGAGCGGCGCCCCGGAGTAGGCGGTCTCGAAGCGCACACCCTCGGCCGCCAGCCGGTCCAGGTTGGGGGTGCTGATCAGGCGCTGTCCCTGGCTGCCGATCTCCCCCCAGCCCAGGTCGTCGGCCAGGATCACGACGATGTTGGGCCGTGAAGGCAGACCGGCCGACGCCAGAGCGGGTGAAGGCCCAGAAGTGGGCAGGGTGAGGCCGGCGAGACTTCCGGCGAGCAGGGTGCGGCGCGAGGGCCCGTCGATCACGAACCGCAACCTATCGGAGCCCAAGGCGAATAGGAGACAAATCGCAGCTGAACTTCCGTCACCGCGTGTAGCCCCACAGGCGGCAGATCTCGCGCAGCTCGTCGGGCACCTCGTCCACCGACGGCAGGGGGCGGCCCGCGACGACCGTCCCGGTGCGGATCTTGTCGCGCCAGTCGCCGATGCCCTTGACGAAGCCGCCGTGGTCCTTGTCGCCGTAGGAGAGCATGGCCGGCTCGAACTCCACGCCCAGGAAGAGGCAGAGCCGCCGCAGCTCGCGCTCGGGGTCGGCGACCAGGTCCTCGTAGCGCAGGGTCAGCCCGTCGAGGTGGGTGCGGGCCTCCTCCAGGTACGTCATGTAGCTCAGCGTGCGCGGCACGGCCTCCTCCATGGGCCGCCTTTCCGGGTCGGCCTCGTGCCAGGACTGCACGATGGACATGGGGTGGCGCAGCAGGAAGAGGAAGCGCGCGTCGGGCCAGCAGGTGGCGATGCGCCGCCAGGCGAACACGTTGCTCGGCGTCTTCTCCGCCAGCACCGGCTTGCCGCTGCGGGTCAGCTCGCGGTGCAGCAGCCGGTCCCACACGATGTGCTCGATGTCGCTGTGGGTGTGGCCGAGCGCCTCCATGGCCTGCCGTACGGGCTCGGTGCCGAGCCCGACCGTGAGCCGCCTGAAGTGCGTCTCGATGGGCGAATGCACCTGGGAGTGGCTGTTCAGCATGACCCGCAGGAGCGTGGACCCCGACCGTACGGACGACAGCAGGAAGACCGGCTCGCGCAGCAGCCGGTCGTGCGCGGGATCGGCGGGCGGCCGCACCTCGTCGCCGGGCAGCCGCTGCATCACCAGCGGCGGCGGTGGCGGCGGCTTCGGCGGCTGCTTCCGCGGCCGCCGCGTCAACGTGTATCCCGTCAGGCCCTCCAACGTCGTGTTGGCCCGGTACCTCCAGCTCATGGCCCACAAAGGTAGAGACAGCCCGTGAACCCCAGGTGAATCCGGGCTGTGAACCTCACCCGCGCTTGTGGACGACCCGCTCGTGCACGACCGCGTACGTGTTGCGCAGCGCCGCCATCGACTCGTCGTAGGAGGCCTGCGCGACCCCGGTGAACAGGCAGTCCACCACCATGAGCTGGGCGATGCGGCTGCCCAGCGCGCCCGAGCGGAACTTCGTCTCCCGCGCGGCCGTCGTGAGCGTCACGTCGGCGGCCCGGGCCAGCGGCGAGTCGTGGAAGTTCGTGATGGCCACGGTCGAGGCGCCCGACTTGCGGGCGATCGACAGGAACTCGACCGTGTCCACGGTGGCGCCCGTGTGGGACACGGCGACCGCCACACAGCCGGAGTCGAGCGTGGCCGCCGACGTCCAGGCCGAGTGGGAGTCGTGCCAGTTGATCGCGGTACGGCCGATGCGCGACAGCTTCTGGTGCAGGTCGAGCCCCACGAGGGAGCTCGCGCCCACCCCGAAGCTGTCGATCCGCCGGGCCGCCAGCAGCAGCGACACGGCGGTGGCCAGCGCCTCCATGTCCAGCGAACGGGCCGTGTCGGCGATGGACAGCGTCTCGTTCATGGCCACCTTGGAGACGATGCCCTCCAGGCTGTCGTACCGGTCGATGTCGCCGGACGCCTCCGGCAGGCTCGACGTGGCCAGCTCCTCGCGCGCCACCGCCCTGGCCAGGTCGATCCTGAGGTCCTTGTAGTGGGCGTAGCCCATGCGCTGGTAGAAGCGCACCACGGAGGTCGTCGAGGTCGCGCAGCGGGCGGCCAGCTCGGCGATGGACAGGTTGGCGGCCCGGGCCGGATCGCCGACGAACTCCTCCGCGATCCGCCGCTCCGACGGCCTCAGCGCGGGCATGGCGGCCCGGATGCGGATCAGCACGGTCCCGTCGTCCTCGGACATCCTCACCCATCCCCGCAACGGAAAGAAAGTACCCCAGTGGTAGGGTCTGCGTAATTTTATGACCGACTCCCCCCAGGAGACCAACATGCCCCGTGGCGCACTCTCCGCGGTCGGCATCGCCGCTGCGCTGTCCGTCGCCCTCACCAGCTGCTCGTCATCCTCGTCCTCATCCTCTGGGCCCGCCCCGAGCACCGGCGGCGCGGCCTCCGGCAAGACCCTCGTGGTCGGCGTGACCACCGACCCGGACACGCTCTTCCCGTGGAAGGCCACCCAGTTCCAGGCCGTCAACGTGCTGCAGAACCTGTACGGGACGCTCACGGAGTTCGACAAGGACCTGAACGTGGTCCCCGGGCTGGCCGAGTCGTGGCAGACCTCGGACGACGGCAAGAAGCTCACCCTCAAGCTGAGACAGGGCGTCACGTTCGCCGACGGCAGCGCGTTCGACTCCCAGGACGCGAAGTCGTCGCTGGAGAAGATCATGGACGAGAAGACGGCGGCCGTGGCCAGGGCGTCGCTGTCGTCGGTGAAGTCGGTCGAGGCGCCCGACACGGGCACCGTGGTGCTGGAGCTGACCGGGCCCGACGCCGCGCTGCCGGCCAACCTGGCCACGGTCAACATGGCGATGCTCTCCTCCGACGACACCGAGGAGAAGCTCAACACCACGCCGAACGGCACCGGGCCGTTCAAGCTGCGCAACCGCGTGGCGAGCCAGTCGATCACGCTGGCCAGGAACGACGCGTACTGGGGCGGCGAGAAGCCCAAGGTGGCCACGGTCGAGTTCCGGGTGATCCCCGACGAGTCGTCCATCGTCTCGGCCATGCAGTCGGGCAACGTGCAGCTCGCGGTCTTCAACGACCCGCTCGTCGCGCAGACGGCGCAGGGCGGCGGCACGCTCACCGTGACCAAGACGCCGCAGCTCAACTACCACGTGCTCCAGCTCAACGCGCAGCACGGCGACCTCAAGGACGTCAACGTGCGCCTGGCGATCCAGTGCGCGATCGACCGCAAGCAGGTGCTCGACACCGCCGCGCTCGGCGAGGGCGAGGTGACCGGGCCGATCACCGCCCCAGCGTTCAAGTCGGACCCGAACAAGCGCCCCTGCCCGGCCCGCGACCTGGCCAAGGCCGCCGAGTACCTCGGCAAGGCGGGCAAGTCCGGCGGGGTGACCGTCAAGACCATCGTCTCCCAGGGCGAGTACGCGACCTCGGTCAACGAGGCCCAGAACCTCAAGGCCCAGCTCGCCGAGGCCAAGATCAACCTGGAGCTGGAGGTGCTGGAGTCGGGCGCGTTCGTGGACCGCTGGGTGGCCGCCGACTTCGACGCGGCCGTGGCGCTCAACGGCGGCCGCCCCGACCCGGACGGCTCCTACGGCCGCTACTTCACCAGCAAGGGCAACCTGAACAAGGTCGCCGGCTACAGCTCGCCCGAGATGGACAAGCTGTTCGCCGAGGGCAAGGCGACGACCGACCAGGCCGCCCGCAAGGCGATCTACGAGCAGGTCTCGGCGAAGCTGGAGGAGAACGCCCCCTGGATCTGGCTGTTCTCCGGCTACACCTACACCGCCACGGCCTCCGGCGTGCAGGGCTTCGTGCCGATGGCCAGCGGCTCGCTGCAGTATCTGCGGACCACCTCCGTCAGCTGATGAGACGTATGCGCAACCGCGTCATCAGCACGGTGGGCACCCTGTTCGGGGTGGCCGTGCTGGTGTTCGTCATGCTGCGGGCGATCCCCGGCGACCGGATCACGGCGGGGCTCGGCACCGAGGCCGCCGCGCTCACGCCCGCCCAGCGGCAGGCCCTGGAGCAGTACTACGGGCTCGACCAGCCGCTGATCGCGCAGTTCTTCTCGTGGCTGGGCAACATGTTCACGGGGAACTTCGGCTACTCGGCCCGCCAGCAGCAGAGCGTGCTCGACCTGACCCTGCACTCGCTGCCGGTGACGTTCGAGCTGGCGGTGCTCTCGATCGTGCTGGCGCTGCTGATCGGAGTGCCGCTGGGCATGCTGGCGGCCTCCAGGGCCAACTCCCCCAGGGATGCTCTCGGCCAGCTGGTGAGCCTGGCGGGGCTGTCGGTCCCGGCGTTCCTGCTGGCCACGGCGCTGCTGTCGATCTTCGCGGCGTCGTTCGGGTTCAACCCCAACGGGCAGGGCTTCGCCATGCTCTTCGACGATCCGCTGCTCAACCTACAGCAGATGTTCCTGCCGGCGTTGGTGCTCGGCTTCGGCATCGCGGCGCCGATCCTGCGCACCACCCGCACGGCGGTGCTGGAGGTGCGCTCGGACGACTTCGTCCGCACCGCCCGCGCCAAGGGCGTTCCGGAGCGGCGGCTGCAGGTCAGGCACGTGCTCGGCAACGCGCTCGTGCCGATCGTGACCATGACCGGCCTGCAGTTCGGCTACCTGCTCGGCGGCGCGGTCGTGGTGGAGCAGATCTTCTCCGTGCCGGGCGTCGGCCGGCAGGTGCTGCTGGGCATCCAGCAGAAGGAGTACGCGGTCGTGCAGAGCACGGTGCTGGTGATCGCGCTGGCGTTCGTGCTGGTCAACCTGCTTACGGACGTGCTCTACCGGGTCATCGACCCGAGGGTGAGGGTCTCGTGAGGAGGAGTCCCGCCCTGGTGGCGGGGTCGGTGATCCTCGTGCTGCTGGCGATCGTGGCGGCGCTGTCGTACGCCGGGCTGCTGCCGTACGACCCGGTCGCGCAGCACCCGCCCTCCCGGTTCGGGGCGCCGTCCGGCGCGCACCTGTTCGGCACCGACCAGTTCGGCCGGGACGTGTTCTCCCGGGTGGCGGCCGGGGTCGGCAACTCGGCGCTCATCGCGGTCGTCGCCGTGGTGTTCGCGACCGTGGCGGGCACGCTGGGCGGGCTCGTGTCCGGCTTCTACCGCGGCGTCGCCGACGGCGCGATCGGCGGGGTCACGAACGTGCTGTTCGCGTTCCCGCCGCTGCTGCTGGCGCTGTCGCTGGCGTCGGTGCTGGACCGGAACTGGTTCACGATCGCCGTGGCCATCGCCATCGTGTACGTGCCCATCTTCGTCCGCGTCACCCGGGGCCCGGTGCTGTCGCTCAGGGAGATCGAGTACGTGAAGGCGGCCGTCTCGACCGGTATGAGCCGCTGGCAGATCATGCTCCGGCACGTCCTGCCGAACATCACCTCGATCGTCATCGTCCAGGTCGCCCTGTCGCTGTCGTGGGCGGTGCTGACCGAGGCGTCGCTGAGCTTCCTGGGCCTGGGCACGCCGCCGCCCGCGCCGTCACTGGGCTCGATGATCTTCGAGGCGCGCAGCCTGGTCTTCGTGGCACCGTGGACGCTGATCGCGCCGGGCGCGCTCGTCGTGCTGCTGGTGGTAGGCCTCAACCTGCTCGGCGACGGTCTGCGTGACACCTTCGACCCGCGAGGAAGACGATGAGAATTCTTGGGATGATCTCCGGCACGTCGCACGACGGGATCGACGTGGCCGTGGTGGACTTCGAGCTCGTCGGCGGCCTGCTCGAAGGCCGGGTGGGTCACACGGCGAGCACGCCGTACCCGGCCGAGCTGCGGGCCCGGCTGATCGCGGCGCTGCCGCCGGCCGAGACGACGCTGGCCGAGGTGTGCGTGCTCGACACGCTCATCGGGCAGAGCTTCGCCGAGGCCGCCGCGTCGGCGATCGCGCTGGGCGGGCCCGTCGACCTGATCGTCTCGCACGGGCAGACGGTGTTCCACTGGGTGGAGGGCACGCACGCGCTCGGCACGCTGCAGATCGGCCAGCCCGCGTGGATCGCCGAGCGGACCGGCGTCCCGGTGCTGTCGGACGTACGCGTCCGGGACATCACGGCGGGCGGGCACGGGGCGCCGCTGGTGTCGGTGCTGGACGGGCTGCTGCTGCGGGCCCACGAGGGCGGGGCGGCGGCGCTCAACCTGGGCGGCATCGCGAACATGACCGTGGTGCGCGGCGGCGAGCTGTACGCCTACGACATCGGGCCCGCGAACGCGCTGATCGACGCGGTGGTCACGAGCAGAGGGCTGAACGAGCGGGGCTTCGACGCGGACGGGCGGATCGCGGCCTCGGGCCGGGTGGACGAGCGGCTGCTGGAGGTGCTGCTGGACGAGCCGTACTACGCGCTGGCGGCCCCCAAGAGCACCGGCAAGGAGCTGTTCCACCTCGGGTACGTGGAGGCCGCCCTGGCCCGGGCGGGAGGCGCGCCCGGAGACGCCGACCTGGTGGCGACGCTCACCGAGCTGACCGTCCGGACGGTGGCCCGGGACGTGCGGGCCGCCGGGGTGGGCGCGCTGGTCGTCTCGGGCGGCGGCTGCCGCAACCCCGTGCTCATGGACGGGCTGCGGGCCGCGCTGCCCGGCGTGGACGTGGCGCCATCCGACGACTACGGGGCCCCGTCCGACGACAAGGAGGCCATCGCGTTCGCGCTGATCGGCTGGCTGACCGCGCACGGCCTGCCCGGCACGGCGCCGGGCGGGACGGGCGCCCGGGAGGCCCGCATCCTCGGCACGCTGACGCCCGGCGCGGGGCCGCTCGCGCTGCCGGCGCCGGTCGCCGAGCCGCCCCGCTCGCTGGTGCTCACGCGATGAGCTCTCCTGACCACGGTGTCCCGGTAAGCGCCCCCGCGGGCGTGGTCATGGCCGCGCGGACGCCGTGGTTCGACCTCGCCGAGTGCGCCGGTCACCGGACCGTGCGCCGGGAGGACGGCCGGCTCGTCGGCGACGCGCCGATGACGCTGGACACCTGCCACGACCTCGCCTCGGTCACGAAGGTCGTGGCCACCACGACGGCGCTCATCCGGCTGGTGTCCGACCGGCTGGTGGACCTGGACGCGCCGCTGAGCGCGTACCTCGCCCACTCGTACGAGGCGATCACCGTGCGGGACCTGCTCCTGCACCGCGGCGGGCTGTGGGAGTGGTGGCCGCTCTACATCCAGCCGGCGCCGCCGCCCCCGCGCTACCGCCCCGGCCGCGCCCGCCACTACTCCGACCTCGGCTTCGTCCTGCTCGGCCGGATCGTCGAGACCGTCACCGGCCTGAGCCTGGACCGGGCCGTGACCGAGCTGGTCACCGAGCCGCTCGGCCTCGGCTCGACCGGGTACGGCCGCCCGGCGGGCCCCGAGGTGGCCATGAGCGCCCTGGACGACCGGATCGAGATGGCCATGCTCGACACCGGCCGGCCGTATCCCGTGCCGTACCGCAGCTCCGACTTCGCGCGCTGGCGGCGCGGGCCGGTGCTCGGCGAGGTCGCCGACGGCAACGCCCATCACGCCTTCGGCGGGGTCGCGGGGCACGCCGGGCTGTTCTCGACCGTGCCGGACCTGCTCGCCTACGGCCTGGCGATGTCCCGGTACGAGGAGCACGACCGGCTGTGGCGGCCCGAGGTGGCCGAGGAGTTCTTCACCCCCGGCCCCGACGCCGGGCAGGCTCTGGGGTTCCGCACGTACGAGCTGCAGCTGTGGGACGAGACCGTCACCGTGCTCGGCCACCCCGGCTACGTCGGCTGCGCGGTCGGCTTCGTGCCCGGCCGCGACATCGCCCTGGCCCTGGCGAGCAACCGCCTGCTCGTCGAGGGCGACCCCACCCCCACCGACGCCCTCTGGGGCGGGCTGCTGCAGACCATCACGCAACGATCGAGGACCGCATGACCCCCCTCCTGGAGATCCGTGACCTCTCGGTCGCCTTCCGCACCCGCAGGCAGGACGTCACCGTCGTCAAGGGCGTCTCGATGGAGATCCTGCCCGGCCAGACCGTCGCGGTGGTCGGCGAGTCGGGCTCCGGCAAGTCCACCACGGCCGCCGCCGTCAACCGGCTGCTGCCGGACAACGGCCGCATCACCGGCGGCCGGATCATGTTCGACGGCCGCGACCTGACCGGGCTCTCCGGGCGCGAGATGACCGCGATCCGCGGCGCGGGCATCGGCCTGGTCCCCCAGGACCCCATGTCGAACCTCAACCCGCTCATGCGCGTCGGCGACCAGATCGCCGAGGCGCTCGAGGTCCACGGCGTGGCCACCGGCAAGGCGGCCCGGGCCCGCGTGCTCGAACTGCTGGACCTCGTCGGCATCCCCGACGCGGCCCGCCGGATCGGCCAGTATCCGCACGAGTTCTCCGGCGGCATGCGCCAGCGCGCGCTGATCGCCATGGGGCTGGCCTGCCGGCCGAAGCTGCTCATCGCCGACGAGCCCACCTCCGCGCTGGACGTGACCGTGCAGCGGCGCATCCTCGACCAGCTCGAACAGCTCACCGCCGAGATGGGCACGGCCGTCCTGCTCATCACGCACGACCTGGCGCTGGCGGCGGAGCGGGCCGACGTGGTGGCCGTCATGCACGACGGCCGGATCGTCGAGACCGGGCGGGCGGCGGAGATCCTCGCCGAGCCCGCGCACGAGTACACCAGGCGGCTGCTGAACGCCGTGCCGAGCCTGTCGTCGGTCCGCGTGGCGGAGCCTTCTCAGGAGAGCGAGGACCTGGTGATGGTCGAGGGCCTGCGCAAGGTGTTCCCGATCAGGGGCACGGGCGAGGAGCTGACCGCGGTGGACGGGGTCTCGTTCCGGATCCCGAAGGGCCGTACCGTCTCGATCGTGGGCGAGTCGGGCTCGGGCAAGTCGACCACCGCGAACCTGCTGCTCGGCCTCGACGACCTCACCTCCGGCAGCATCCGCTTCGACGGCACGGACCTGGCGGCGCTCGGCAGGCGGGAGCTGTTCGCCTTCCGGCGGCGGGTCCAGCCGGTGTTCCAGAACCCGTACGCCTCGCTCGACCCCCGCTACCCGGTCGGGAAGTCCATCGCCGAGCCGCTGCGCGTGCACCGCGTCGGCACCGCGGCCGAGCGCCGGAAGGCCGCGGCCGAGCTGCTGGAGAAGGTGTCGCTGCCCGCGTCCATGGCCGACCGGCTGCCGCACGAGCTGTCCGGCGGCCAGCGCCAGCGGGTGGCCATCGCGCGGGCGCTGGCGCTCTCGCCCGAGCTGGTCGTGCTGGACGAGGCCGTCTCGGCGCTCGACGTGCTGGTGCAGGCGCAGATCCTGGAGCTGCTCGCCGGGCTGCAGCGCGAGCTCGGGCTGAGCTACCTGTTCATCAGCCACGACCTGGCCGTCGTACGGATGATCTCGCACGAGGTGCACGTCATGAGCGGCGGGCGGATCGTGGAGAGCGGCACCGCCGAGGACGTCTTCGACCGCCCGTCCGCGGACTACACCCGCGAGCTGCTCGCGGCGATCCCCGGCAACAGGTAGGTTGGAAATTCGGACTCTCTCGGAGGTGAGCATGCCCAGGGAATGCTCGATCGCCAACGCGCTGACGGTCGTCGGCGAGCGCTGGAGCCTGCTGGCCATGCGGGAGGTCCTGCTGGGCGTGCGACGCTTCGACCAGATCGCCCGCAACACCGGCGCCAGCCGCGACATCCTCACCACCAGGCTGCGCAAGCTGGAGGAGGTCGGGCTGCTGGAGCGCGAGCTGTACGAGTCGCACCCGCCGCGCTACGAGTACGTGCTGACCGAAGCCGGGCGGGCGCTGCACTCGGTGCTGCTGTCGCTCATGGACTGGGGCGACCGGTACGTCACGAAGGGCGAGCCGCCGACGGTGTGGCGGCACAGCTGCGGCGAGCCGCTGGAGCCGCTCATGGTGTGCGCGCACTGCCGCGAGCCCGTACACGTAGAGGACATGTCCGTTATACGCGTACACCAGCCGCAGTAGGCCCTTCACCCGTCACAGTGGAGGGGTGAAGATCCTCCTGGTTCAGCCCCCTCACTGGTCTCCCGACGGCCACGCCAACTTCGACGCGATCGAGGAGCTCGTCACCGCCCGTTCGGGCGACGTGGTGCTCCTGCCCGAGCTGGCGGGCGCCAGCCTGCCCCGTGCCGAATACCTGGCCAGGGTGCGCGCCCTGGCCAAGGGGGCGGGGATGGCGGTCGTCGGCGGGTCCCACTACGACGGCCCGGTCAACCGGGGCGCCGTGTTCGACGCCGGGGGCGAGCTGCTGACGGAGTACGACAAGGTCCACCCCTACGACGTCGAGCTGCGCTCGGGCGTGGTCCCCGGCCTCCCGAGCGCTGGCTTCGAGCTGAACGGCCGCCGCCTGCACGTCCTGCTCTGCGCCGACCTGTGGTACTCGGCCAGCCTGGCCGGGCGCGACGGCCTCGACGCGGTGCTGGTGCCGGCCTTCTCGATCACCCGCTGGGACGGCCCCGCCCCGGCGCGCGAGCTGTGGCAGCACATGACCGTGGCGCGGGCGTACGAGTTCATGACGTACGTGGCGGTCAGCGACTGGCACCACGAGACCACCTACCACGGGCATCCCTGCGCGGGCGTCGCCGGATTCGCCAACCCCTGCCCGCGGACCCGCGCCGGCTTCTTCACCGGCACGGGCGACGACCCGGTCTCGGCCCACGACCTGGACTTCGACCGCCTGGACGCCTTCCGGCGCGACCGCGCGGACCGCGGCTTCCGGTAGGGCTGCCCGTGCTCGCCGCGCGCCTCAGCCATGTCCCGGGGAGGGCGTGAGGGCGTCGGCGACCTGGCGCGTGACGCGGCGGCCGATGAGGGCCAGGAGCTTGCGCGGGCGGCGGGGCATCAGGTGGGCCAGGCCAAGGTTGCCCCGGCCGGGCACCACGTACCCGCGGTCGCGGTCGAACGCGCGCAGGGCGGTCGTGACGACCAGCTCGGGAGTGGCGAGCCTGGCGCCGATGGCCGCCTTCCTGGTGCCGATCCGGTCGAAGAACGCGGTCTCGACCGGCCCCGGCGCGACCGCCAGCACCTTCACGCCGGTGCCGCGCAGCTCGCTCCAGAGCGCGAGGCTGAAGTTGAGCACGAACGTCTTGGACGAGGCGTAGGTCGCGAAGTACGGGGCGACGTTGAAGCCGGCCGTGGAGCCCACGTTCACCACGCCGCCGGAGCCCCGGGCGAGCATGCCCGGCAGGAACGCGTGCGTCAGCCCCACCAGCGCGACGACGTTGACCATGAGCTCGTCGTGCTCGCGCTCCGGCGCGATCTGCGCGAAGTGCCCGGCCGTGCCGAAGCCGGCGTTGTTGACGAGCAGCTCGACGGCGATCCCGCGGGCGGCCACCTCTTCGGCCACCCGCGTGGCCGCGTCGGGGGCGGACAGGTCCTGGACGAGCACCTCGGCCCGCACCCCGTGGGCCTGGCGCAGCGAGGCGGCGAGGGTTTCCAGCGCGGGGCCGGACCTGGCGACCAGCACCAGGTCATGCCCTCGGGCGGCCAGCTGACGCGCGAACTCGGCGCCGATCCCGGAGGAGGCTCCGGTGACAAGTGCGTAAGTCATGAGTTGGAAAGTAGCACGTTCTACTAGAACTGCGCCATTTCGTCTCAGTTCTAGGCTGTACCGTCTCCTTCATGGGAAGACTGCGGGCCGACGCCGAGCGCAGCATGCGCGCGATCATGGCGGCGGCGGAAGACGTGCTCAGCGCCAATCCGGTGGCCACGATGGAGCAGGTCGCCGAGGCGGCGGGGGTGGCCAGGGCCACCGTCCACCGCAGGTTCGCCAGCCGGGAGGCGCTGATCGAGGCCATGGAGGTGGCCGCGTGGCGGGAGATCCAGGACGCCGTGCACGCCGCCCGCCCGCACACCGCGCCCGCCCAGGTGGCGCTCCATCAGGCCACGGCCAACATCCTGCAGATCAAGCTCGGCTGGCGGTTCACGCTGGCCCGCCCGGTGCCGCTCAGCAAGGAGGCGCAGGCGGTGCAGTCCGAGGTGATGGAGCTGTGCGAGGCGGTGTTCGGGAAGCTGCTGGGCCCCGGCGCCGACATCGTCTGGGCCCGGCAGGTCTATCTCGCGCTGCTGGGGGAGGCCGCGCACGGCTCTCCCCCAGGCTCCGATCCGGACGCGCTGGCAACGAGGGTGATCGACACCCTCCTGCACGGCGTTCAGCGCACCGCGTAGGCGCGGATCACCTCCTGCGACAGGGTGTTGCCGTTGACGTCGGAGGCCTTCAGCCGCAGCGAGACGAAGCCGGACGGCGAGCGGTCGAGCGTCGTCTCGTAACTCCGCTCGCCCTTGTCACGCAGGCGGGCGGGCTTCCAGGTGGCGCCGTCGTCGTACGACACCTCCAGCGAGACGTCCTTGACCGCGCTCTGCGGCGCGCCCTCCTGGTGGTAGAGCGACAGGCCGAGCCGGTGCGACCTGGCCTGGTTCCTCAGGTCCACGGGCGCGTCGAACGAGGCCAGCAGCAGCGGGATCACCGTCGTCGCCGTGGTCCGCTCCGAGCCGAACGTCCACACCGCCCTCGTGCGGGTGGACAGCTTCGCCCACTCGGCCTCGTTGGCGAGGTCGTACTCGATCCGGTACGTGGCCTGCTCCGGCGGGAGCACGCCCGACCCCGAGGGCAGGTAGTTCGTCTGCAACAGCAGCTTGTCGCCCTGGTAGAGCCGGAAGTCGCTCTTCAGGCCGTGCTCGAACATGCTGGTGTACCCGTCGCCGTAGTTGCGGTCGGCGTCCACGAAGCCCTGCATCGAGATGCGCAGCCGGTCGCCGTCCCGGCGCAGCGGGTTGCGCGGGTTGATGCCGGGCATCACCGGCTGCTTGAACAGCGTCCGGCCGACCCGCTCCCCCACCTCGTAGGGGCGGAACTCCGGCGACGACATCAGGACGCGCGGCGTGTCGGGGTGCGGCCACATGTTGTTGTACGACCGCTCCGGGCTGCCCGCCGACGAGCTCCACTTCAGCTCGGGGTCGGGGGTGACGTAGTCGGTGCGGGTGCGCGGCGTCTTGGCCAGGGGGAGGTTCGTGGAGATGGACGAAGTGTCCCACGGCTCGAAGACGAACCTGGCCTCGTTCATCGTCACGTCGTCGGCCAGCTGGCTGTGGTAGCCGGTCTCGATCCTGGCCAGCGACCTCGACCTGACCACGTACGTGAGCGAGTCGCGCACGCGGCCCTTCTCGCGCAGGTAGAGGTCGTAGACGTACGGGCTGGCGACGTTGCCCTTGGCCAGGATCGGCACGGGCAGGTGGCGCAGCCGCGCGACCAGCTTCAGCCCCTCCTCGTGCGTCAGGCGCACGGTCGGGACGGTGAGCTTCACCTTGTTTCCGCCGGTGGTGACGTCGGCCCCCGGCCGGTCGCTGTAGACGGCGACCATCTTCGCCCCGGCCGCCGCGGCGGCGTTGGACTGGGTGGAGACGGGCACGCCGTCCGTGCGGCGGATCACGGCGAGCTTGCCGCGCAGGTCACGGGCCTTGATCTCCTCGGCGCTGCCCCGCCCCGCGTCCACGGCCATGAGCAGCTGGGTGCCGTCCAGGCGCGGGTACTCGGTGGAGAAGTCGCTGAACTGGACCGGGTCGACGTACTGCGGCTCCAGGTCCAGGCCCGGCGTGGACAGCTCGATCTCGGGGGCCGCCAGCCGCCAGCGGGTGGCGACGGTGAAGGTGCCCTTGGTGACCTTCCTGGTGGGCTGGACGAACAGCCGCTCCTCGATCTGCGCGCCGGGCGAGATCGTGGTGCCGCCGCGCAGCGCGGTGCCCTGCTCACCGGAGCGATACCACATGAGGGCCCCGGCGGCGCCGGTGTTCCGCTTGGTCCGGTGGTCGGGCGTCTCGACCTTCACCTCGACCGCCTTGCGGGCGTCCAGCACGACCTCGGTGTTCTCCGTGATCTTCATTTCCGGGTCGCCGAGCAGGCTCTCGTTGAGCGGCTTGCCGCCGGCGGTGCTGTCCTGCGTGGCGGGCATGGTGAAGATGTGGCCGAGCACGGAGTAGGTGCCGGGCTTGACCAGCAGGCAGGTGCCGGTGCCGTACTTCTGGTCGGTGCAGGGCTGGGAGGGGTCGCCGGGGAGCAGGCGGCCGACCAGGGTGCCTTCGTCCAGGTTGAGGACGGTGAAACCGCCGCGGCCGGGGCGGCCGTCGCGGGCGATGCCGCGTACGCGCAGCTCGACGCGCTTGTCGTCGACACTGGCGGTCAGCAGCGTGCGGACCGGGCTGCCGCCCGCGACGGCGGCCGTCAACTCCTGGCGCACCAGCCCGCTCTCGGCCGCCTTGGCCGTGACCGTCACCTCGGCCTTCCCACCGGCGGGCACGGTGAGCTCGGACGGCTCGACGGTGAACGCGTCGCCGGCCGACAGGTCCAGCTCGGCGGGCGTCTGGCCGAGGTTGTGGTAACCCACGGTGAGGCTCTTCCGCTCGCCGGTGGTGAGCTTGCCGAAGCTCGCCGAGCCCGTCGAGGCCACGACCGAGCCCTTCAGCGCGGCGGCCACGTCGATGCGGCCCGCGCCCTGCTCGTCCACGGAGATGTCCTGGCCGGGCCTGGCACTGGCCATGAGCAGCGACTTCAGCTCGTTGCCGGCGATCCCCGGGCGGGCCTGGCGCAGCAGCGCCGCCGCGCCCGCGACGTGCGGGGTCGCCATCGAGGTGCCGGACAGCGTGAGGGTGCCGCCGCCCGCCTTGGCGGCGGTGATGTCCACGCCGGGGGCGGTGACGTCGGGTTTGACCGACTGGTCGGCCGTGATCGGGCCCCTGCTGGAGAACGGCGCCAGCGCGTCCCGCTTGTCCACCGCGCCGACGGTCAGCGCCTCGGGGGCGTCGCCCGGGGCGCCCACGCACCCGTCGCAGCCGTCGTTGCCGGCGGCCACCACGAACAGCGTGCCGTACTGCTTGCTGAGCTGCGTCACCGCCGCGGTGAGCGGGCCGCCGGGCTCGCGGCTGCCCAGGCTCATGTTGACGACCTCGGCGTGCTTCTCGCCGGCCGCCCACTCCATGCCGTCGATGATCCACGACAGCTGGCCGTAGCCGTCGGCGTCGAGCACGCGGCCGTTGAGCAGCCGCGCGCCGGGCGCGACACCCTTGCCGACGCCGCCCGCGCCCGTGCCCGCGATGGTGCTGGCGACGTGGGTGCCGTGCCCGTGGGGGTCGCCGGCGACGCTCTGGCCGGTGAAGTCGCGCTGGTCGGCGACCTTGCCCGCCAGGTCGGCGTGCGCGGCGTCCACGCCGGTGTCGAGGACGGCCACGGTCGTGCCGGTGCCGTCGTACCCGGCCGCCCACGCCTCGGGGGCGCCGATCTGCGGCACGCTCTGCTCCAGGTCCGGCTTCACCTTGCGGTCGAGCCAGATCTTCCGCACGCCCGCCAGCGGGCCCGCCGCCCGCAGGCTCGGGGTGGCCAGCTTGGCCAGCTCGGCCCCGAACGCCGCGGCGTCCCGGGTCGCCACCGACACGCCCGCGCCGCCGATGCTCTCCAGCGTGCGGGCCTGCTTGACGGCGGGGATGGCGGCCTTGGTGGCGTTGCCCTCGTAGGTGAGGATGAGCGGGATGGCGCCTCCCGCGTAGCCCTGCTCGGCCAGCTCGGTCACGTTGAACAGCGCGGTGTCGAGCCGGTCGGGGACCAGGGCGGCGACGTCGTCGGGGACGACGATCACGCCGGTGTCCGTCTCCAGCACCTGGAACGTCGGCACGGAGCCGTCCGCCCGCGGCGCGGGGGTGACCGTCACCGCGCGGTGCTCGCCGTCCACGGCCCGCACCTGCACCTGGTCACCGGTGATCAGCGTGATCTCGCCGGCCGGGGCGCTCGTGAACGCCATCGGCGGGCCGGCCGCCTCGGTGCCGGCGTGCGCGCCGGGTGCCGAGAATAACGATGCGACCATGACCATGGAGACGGCCGCAACCCGCCATCGTCCCATGGACGACCTCCAGAGAATCGGTAAGCACGAATACCGAATTACTAGTCATCCGGATGGACGTTGTCTATGAGGTTGGTGTGGCCAGATCCCGACTTGTCGGGAATCCGCCACCGTCCTCCCGCGCTGCCGCCACCCGATGGCGCACCCAAGGGATCCCCGGCCGGAGTGCGGGCCGCACTTCGGCCGGGGTCTTATGGAGAGGGGAGGGATCGAGGAAGCCCGGCCACGCCGGTAACGGCGTGCGGCGGCCCGCGCTGAGGTGATGGGGTTGGTGCATTGCCGGGCGCGATCAAGTTGCTTAACGTGCTAAAGGCTGATCTGTCGCCTTTCCGTGGGGAGCCGCCTGACATGCATGATGACCGCAACCTGGTCGAGGCCCGCCTGCAGCGGGTGCTGGACGAGCGCATCCGCCCGGCCGTGTATCCCGAGTCCGTCCCGCTGGAGGTGGCGGTCTGGCACGCGCCGGGCGAGCCCGTACCGGTCGCGGAGGGGCTGGCGGCGACGCCCGAGCCGATCGCGACCGGCACCGCGTGGGGCGCTCCTTGGGGCACGAGCTGGTTCACGGTCACCGGCACGGTGCCCGCCGAATGGGCGGGCAGGACCGTGGAGGCCATCCTCGACCTGGGCTTCAACGAGAACATGCCGGGCTTCCAGAGCGAGGGCCTGGTCTACCGCCCCGACGGCTCCCCGGTGAAGGGCCTCAACCCCCGCAACCAGTGGGTACGCATCGGCTCCCCCGTCGAGGGCGGCGAGCGGGTGCGCCTGCACGTCGAGGCCGCCTCCAACCCCGTCATCCTCGGCTACCCGGCCTTCCGGCCGACGCACCTGGGCGACAGGGAGACGGCCGGCGGCGACCCGCTGTACCGGCTGGCCCGCATGGACCTGGCCGTCTTCGACGAGACCGTGTGGCAGCTCGTGATGGACCTGGAGGTGCTCGGCGAGCTGATGCTGGAGCTGCCGGCCGACGGCACCCGCCGCTGGGAGCTGCTGCGGGCCCTGGAGCGGGCGCTGGACGCCGTCGATCTCCAGGACGTCAACGGCACGGCGGCCGCCGCCCGGGCCGAGCTGACCGGCGTGCTGTCGTCCCCGGCGGTGCCCTCGGCGCACCGGATCAGCGCCGTCGGCCACGCGCACATCGACTCGGCCTGGCTGTGGCCGCTGCGCGAGACCGTGCGCAAGGTGGCCCGCACCGCCTCGAACATGACCGCCCTGCTGGAGGACGAGCCGGACTTCGTGTTCGCGATGTCGCAGGCGCAGCAGTGGGCGTGGATCAAGGAGCACCGCCCCGAGGTGTGGGCGAAGGTGACCAAGGCGGTGGCCGCGGGCCGGTTCGTCCCGACGGGCGGCATGTGGGTGGAGTCCGACACGAACATGCCCGGCTCCGAGGCGATGGCCCGGCAGTTCGTGCACGGCAAGCGGTTCTTCATCGACGAGTTCGGCATCGACAACGAGGAGGTGTGGCTGCCGGACACGTTCGGGTTCGCGGCGGGGCTGCCGCAGATCATCAAGGCGGCCGGGTCGAAGCGGCTGCTCACGCAGAAGATCTCGTGGAGCCAGACGAACACGTTCCCGCACCACACGTTCCTGTGGGAGGGCATCGACGGGACGCGGATCTTCACGCACTTCCCGCCGGTGGACACCTACAACTGCTCGATGACCGGCCGCGAGCTGGCGCACGCGGCCCGCAACTTCAAGGACAAGGGCGTCGCGCGGCACTCGCTCGCGCCGACGGGCTGGGGCGACGGGGGCGGCGGCACGACGCGCGAGATGGTCGCCAAGGCGGCCAGGGTGCGCGACCTGGAGGGCTCGCCCGCCGTCACGTGGGAGCCGCCCGCGCACTTCTTCGCCAAGGCCGAGGCCGAGTATCCGAACCCGCCGGTCTGGGTGGGCGAGCTCTACCTCGAGCTGCACCGCGCCACGCTCACCAGCCAGGCCAAGACCAAGCAGGGCAACCGGCGCAGCGAGTCGCTGCTGCGGGAGGCCGAGCTCTGGGCGGCCACCGCGGCCGTGCGCGCCGGGGCCTCGTACCCGTACGAGCGGCTCGACCGGATCTGGAAGACGGTGCTGCTGCACCAGTTCCACGACATCCTGCCGGGCTCGTCGATCGCGTGGGTGCACCGGGAGGCGCGCCGGACGTACGAGGCGGTGGCCGCGGAGCTGAACGAGATCATCGACACCGCGCAGCGCGCCCTGGCCGGCGACGGCGATCGCGGGGTGGTCTTCAACGGCGCCCCGCACACCCGCCACGGCGTGCCCGCAGGAGGCGCCCGGGCCGTCTCCGGCGCGCGGTGGACGGAGACGCGCGAGCGCGACGGCGGCGGTTTCGTCCTGGAGAACGACCTGCTCAGGGTGGAGATCGACGCCCGCGGCCTGGTCGTGTCCGCCCGCGATCTGACGGCGGGCCGGGAGACCGTCCCGCCCGGCCAGGCGGCGAACCTTCTCCAGCTCCACCCCGACTTCCCCAACAAGTGGGACGCCTGGGACGTGGACGAGTTCTACCGCAACACGGTCACCGACCTCGTGGACGCCGACGAGGTGAGCCTCGACGGCGACGGGGTCCGGGTCCGGCGCTCGTTCGGGTCCTCCACGGTGACGCAGGTGCTCACGCTGGCCGGCGGGCGGCTCGACATCCTCACCGAGGTCGACTGGCACGAGACGGAGAAGTTCCTCAAGCTGGCGTTCCCGCTGGACGTGCGCGCCGACCGGTACGCCTCCGAGAGCCAGTACGGCCACGCCTACCGCGCCACGCACACCAACACGAGCTGGGAGGCGGCCAAGTTCGAGGCGTGCAACCACCGCTTCGTGCACGTGGAGGAGCCGGGCTGGGGCGTCGCGCTGGTCAACGACTCGACGTACGGCCACGACGTCACCCGGGCCGTCCGCCCGGACTCGGGCACGACCACCACCGTGCGCGTCTCGCTGCTGCGGGCCCCGCGCTTCCCCGACCCGGAAACCGACCAGGGCGTGCACCGCTTCCGGCACGCGCTGGTGCCGGGTGCGACGATCGGCGACGCGGTGCGCGAGGGCTACTTCGTCAACCTGCCCGAGCGCCTGGTGGCCGGCGCGGCGGCGGAGGTGGAGCCGCTGGTCACGGTGGACGACGACGCCGTCGTGGTGACCGCCGTCAAGCTGGCCGACGACGGGAGCGGCGACGTGATCGTACGCTTCCACGAGTCGAGGGGCGGCCGGGCCCGCGCCACGCTGACGCCGGGCTTCCCCGTCGCCGAGGTCGTCGCCACCGACCTGCTGGAGCGCCCCACGGGCGCGCCGGGGCAGGGGCTGTCGGTGTCGCTGCGCCCGTTCGAGCTGGTCACGCTCCGGCTGAAGCGGGCCTAGCCGCTGAGGAGGGCGCCCAGGCGGGGCGCGTACGTGGCGTGGAAGACCAGTGAGGCCGCGCCGATCGCGGCGGCGTCGGCCGCGATCGGCGAGGTCTCCACGCGGACGGCGTGCAGCCGCCTGGCCAGCGTCCTGGTGGACACGGCCCGCGCGATGACCTCGCGGTAGAGCTCCCCCACCTCCCTGAGCGCGGGCCCGCCGAGTACGAGCAGGTCGATGTCCAGCATGTTCACCACGCTCACGGCGGCGTCGGCCAGCCGCTCCGCCACCCGTTCGATCACCCGCCGCGCCTCGGGCTCCCCCTTGGCGGCGGCCGCGCAGACGGCCTTGTGGGAGACGCGCCCGCCCATGGCGGCCTCGATGGCGCTCGGGCAGCAGACCGCCTCCACGCAGCCGCGGTTGCCGCAGTAGCACTCGGGCCCGTCGGGCTCGAGCGTGATGTGCCCGAACTCGGCCGCGTTGAGCGACCGCCCCCGATATACCTGGTTATCCAGAAATATCCCGCCACCGATGCCCGTCCCCAGGTACAGGTAGGCGAAGCTCGGCGTGGTCCGCGCGATCCCGGCCCACCGCTCCCCGATCGCCGCGGCGGTGGCGTCGTTGTCCACGGTCACCGGGAACCGTGTGTGCTCGTGCAGCAGCGCCTTGATCGGCACCTGGTCCCACGCGGGCAGCCTGGGCGGCGAGACCATCACCCCGTCCCCGTCCAGCGGCCCCGGGCAGGCCAGCCCCACCCCGAGCACCTTGCCGTCCGCCACCCCCGCCTCCCGCAGGATCCGCCGCGCGGCCCTGGCCATCTGCCGGATCACCGCCTCGGGCTCCAGGCCGGGCCGTACGGGCCTGCGCAGCCGCTCGACCGGCCGCCCGGCCAGATCGGCCAGCACGCACGAGATCTCCTCGGGGTCGAAGTGCACCCCGATCGCGTAGCCGGCGTCCGGGTCCACGCGCAGGATCGTGCGCGGCTTGCCCCCGCCCGACGGCACGGACCCGTCCTCGACGACGAGCCCCTCCTCCAGCAGCCGGCGCACGATCACGGACACGGTCTGCGCGGTCAGCCGGGTGCGGGCGGCGATCTGCACCCTGCTGATGCCGTCGGACGCCTGGATCGCCTCCAGGACCACGGCCCGGTTGTAGCTCCCCACCTTGGGCAGGTTCGTGCCCAGTCGCATGTGAGCCATGTCACCACAGAGTGTTGACTTAGTAAATCAAATAGATTTACGTTCTCCGCAAACCCAAGGAAACACGGGGAGCGCGTGATGAAACGTACGCTGGCCGGTTCTCTCCTCCTTCTCCTGACCGCCGTCGCCGGGTGCGGCGGCGGCACCCCGCAGAACGCCTCAGGCGCCAAGGAACTCGAGGTCCTCTACAAGGTCGAGACGACGTGGCCGTACCTGGAGAAGATGCTCGCCGCCGCGAAGCAGCAGTACGAGTCCGCCCACCCGGGCGTCAAGATCAAGCTCACGGCCGTCCAGGGCAACAACGAGGCGTACTACACGAAGCTGGCGCTGCTCAACCGCTCCCCCGACTCGGCCCCGGACCTCTACTACCACGACACGTTCCAGGTCAACGCGGACGTCGCGGCCGGCAAGCTGGCCCCGCTCGACGACTACCTGGCCAAGTGGCCCGACTGGAGCACCCAGTTCCCCGACTCGGTCAAGCAGGCCGCCAAGGGCGGCGACGGCAAGATCTACGGCGTGCCGATCAGCACGGACACGCGCGGCCTCTGGTACCAGAAGGACGTCTTCGCCAAGGCCGGCCTGCCGGTCCCGTGGGAGCCGAAGACCTGGAACGACGTGCTCACGGCGGCCCGCACGATCAAGCAGAAGCTGCCCGGCGTCGTCCCGTTCAGCATGTACGCCACGAAGATCCACGGCGAGGCGTCGACCATGCAGGGCTTCGAGATGCTCCTGTACGGCACGCCGGGCGGCACCCTGTACGACGACGCGCAGAAGAAGTGGGTGGCCGGCGGCAAGAACTTCACCGACGCCCTGACCTTCGTCAACACCGTCTTCCGGGAGGAGCTGGGCCCGAAGCAGGCCGACGCCCACAACGCCAAGCTCGGCGACAAGGTGACCATGGAGTGGTTCCCCGAGGCCAAGCTCGGCATCTCCCTCGACGGGGCCTGGGCGAACTCGGCCTGGAGGCCCACCGGGACCAAGCCGTGGCCCGAGTGGACGGAGAAGATCGGCTGGACGCCCATGCCGACGCAGAACGGCGAGGCGCCGGGCGCGGTCAGCATGTCGGGCGGCTGGGTCATGGCGATGAGCGCGTACACCAAGCACAAGCAGGAGGCGTTCGACTTCATCACCACGGCCACGAACAAGGAGAACTCGATGGCGTACTCGGTCGGCACGGGTGACCTGGCCGCCCGCAAGGACGTGGCCGCCGACCCGAAGTACAGCGCCGACAACCCGAGCGTCAAGTTCTGGACCGACCTGGCCTCCGTCACCCACTACCGGCCCGCGTACGAGGTGTACCCGAAGGTGTCCACCCAGGTCCAGGAGGCCATGGAGGCGGTCGTGACCGGCTCGCGGACCCCTGAGGAGGCCACCGCGAACTACGCCAAGGCGCTCCCGGCCGCGGTCGGCGGACCCGACAAGGTCATGTCGCGATGACGATCGTCACCGCCCCACCTCCGCCCGTGACGAGCCGCCCGGTACGCGGCTCGTCACGGCGGAACGCCATGCGCTGGCTCCTGCCCCTGGGCCCCGCCCTGGTCCTGCTCGCGCTCTTCCTGGCGGGGCCGATCCTGTGGAGCGTCTACATAGCCTTCACCAACGAGACGTTGACGGGCTCGGCCTCGGTTCACTCGCGGTTCGTCGGCGTGGCCAACTTCGTCAAGCTCTTCGGCGACCCGAACTTCCTGAACTCGTTCCTCCTGACGTTCGTCTTCGTCATCGGCTCGGCGGTCATCGGCCAGAACACCCTCGGCCTGATCATCGCGCTCCTCCAGCGCGGCCGTGGCCGGGTGACCCGCAGCGTCGTCAACGGCGTGGTGATCGCCGCCTGGGTGGTGCCGGAGGTCGTGGCCGCGGCCTGCTGGTTCTCGTTCCTGGCCGAGGAGGGCACCCTCAACAGGGTCCTGGGCCTCTCCCAGGAGTGGCTCTACACGGCTCCGATGCTGGCGGTGATCCTGGCGAACATCTGGCGCGGCACGGCCTTCTCCATGCTCGTCTACTCGGCCGCGCTCTCCGAGGTGCCCGCCGACCTGGTGGAGGCCGCCGCCGTGGACGGCGCGGGCCCCGGTCGCCGGCTCCTGCACATCACGCTGCCGCTGATCCGCCGCTCCATCATGGCCAACCTCATGCTGATCACGCTGCAGACCCTGGCCAGCTTCGGCCTCATCTACGCCCTGACGGGCGGCGGCCCGGGCACGGAAAGCCAGACGACGCCGCTGTACATGTACGAGCAGGCGTTCCGCTACTTCGAGATCGGCTACGGCTCGGCGATCGCGCTGGTCATGCTGGTGATCGGCGCGCTGTTCTCGCTGGTCTACCTGCGCCTGATCAAGGTGGAGGACGCATGACGAGGCTCGCCGGCCGCGCCGCCGCCCTGCTCTCGCTGGCGCTGATCACGCTGGCCTTCCTGGGCCCGTTCCTCTGGGTCCTGCTCGCCTCGGTCCAGTCCGAGGCGAGCCTGGCCGCCAAGCCGACGCTCTCCTTCTCGCTGGACAACTTCAAGGCCGTCCTGACCTGGGACACGATCATCCTGCCCCTGATCAACTCGATCGTCATCTCGGGCTCGACGGCGGTGCTGACGGTCCTGGTGGCGGGGCTGGCCGCGTACCCGCTGTCGCGCTACCAGCTCCGCTACCGCCGCCACTTCATGCTGAGCCTCCTGTTCACCACGGGCCTGCCGGTGACGGCGATCCTCGTGCCGGTCTACGCGATGTTCTTCCGCTTCAACCTGTACGGCTCCGTGCCGGCCATGGTGCTGTTCCTGACGGCGAGCTCGCTGCCGTTCTCGATCTGGATGATGAAGAACTTCATGGACGGCGTGCCGGTGAACCTGGAGGAGGCCGCCTGGGTGGACGGGGCCGGCTGGTTCCGCTCGCTGACGACGGTGGTGGGCCCGCTGATGGCCCCGGGGATAGCCGTGGTCGCCATCTTCGTCTTCGTCGGCCAGTGGGGGAACTTCTTCGCCCCCTTCGTCCTGCTGGACACCCCGGAGAAACAGCCGGCGGCGGTCACCGTCTACACGTTCTTCTCCCAGTACGGGCAGGTGGCCTACGGTCAGCTGGCCGCCTTCTCGATCCTCTACACGGCGCCGGCAGTGGTCCTCTACGTGGCCGTCAACAAATACCTGGCCAGTTCCTTCAGCTTCGCCGGCTCGGTGAAGGGCTGACGGCTTACCAGAGGTAGTTGAAAGGCGTACGGTTGACGCATGGCTGCGACCCCGGACACGGTGCACTGGCGCGGCGTGCACCACCTCGCCCTGGTGACCGCGGACATGGACGCCACCGTGCGCTTCTGGCACGGCGTGCTCGACGCCCGCCTCGTCACCACCCTTGCCGTCCCCGCGTTCAAGCACTACTTCTTCGAGGTGGCGCCGGGTAACACCGTCGCCTTCTTCGAGTACACCGACCAGCCGCTCGACAGCTTCGCCAAGCCCGCCGGCGTGCCCTACCCCAAGGCGGCGCAGTTCGACCACCTGTCGCTGCACCTGCCGGACGAGGACGCGCTCAACCGGCTGCGCGACCGGCTCAAGGCGCACGGCTGCGAGGTCACCGACGTCATCGACCACGGCTTCCTGCGGTCGATCTACTTCAGCGACCCGAACGGGATCGCGCTCGAGGCCTCCTGGTGGACCGTCGATCCGACCGGCCGGCCGGTGGACTACTCCGACGAGCGCCTGTTCGCCGACCCCGACCCGGTCCCCGCCGTACGGGAGCTGCGGGAGGAGGGGCGGCTGCGGCGGACGGTGGCCACGCGCCTGGTGGACGGCATCGTCGAGGACCTCAGGCGTGAGGGGATCACGCTGGATCCATGAGCTTCATGAAGGCATCACGTGGGGGAGGTCGACGCTTGACCTGCCCCACGTTAGCCTGACCTCAGTTCGCATGTATGCCACTACATGCGGCGGCCGTTTAGTCGATCATGGCTGTGGTAGCGCCGATCGCTATGACAACGGCGGCAAGTATGACGAGAAACCGTACGGTCCGGGGTGTTGACTTGATCGCATCCCGGACTATGCGTCCGAGCTCTTGCACGATCGTGGTCCCAAAGCCCGATGGATCGCACATCGCAGGTTTCACCTCCCCCCCAAATCGGGCCCCTGACCTGCACCGTCCCTCCTTTCTTAATCTTGGTTCCACGGTGCATGAGGGTCTCCCAATCTGCAAGTAGGCTTCACGTGGTTCTCCGAGTGTGAAAGTAAATTTCAATCCACAGGCGCGCCACGACCTGCCGGTCAGAAAACCGGCAGGTCGTGAAGGCCCGGGAGATCGGGCCTATGCGCAGGTGTAGCCGGAGGGCGTCTGCGTGTTGCCGCTCGGCCGGCTGACCTGGAAACCGAAGGTGGTACTGGCGTTCGGGGCCAGGTTGCCGTTGTAGGCGAGGTTCTTGGCGGTGACGCTCTGCCCGCTGACGGTGAGGGTCGCGTTCCACGAGCCGGTCAGCGTGTGCCCGGCGGGCAGGGTGAAGGTGACGGTCCAGCCGGTGATGGCGGAGGTCCCGGTGTTGGTGACGGTCACGGGCTGGACGACGTACCCGGTGGCCCACTGGGTCTGCACGGTCCCGGCGGCCGTGCAGCCGCCGCCGCCGGGGCCGGCCGTGGTGGTGAAGGTGCCGAGGGCGGAGTTCGCCGAGACGTTCCCCGCCCCGTCGCGGGCCCGGACGTACACCTGGTACTGGGTCGAGGGGCTGAGCCCGGTGAGCGAGATCGAGTTGGTCGCAGACTGGCCGAGGAGCTGGTCGGTCGCGCCCTGCTCGCGGTAGACGTCGTACCCGGCGAGCCCGCTCCCGCCGCTGTCGGTCGAGGCGGTCCAGGTGAGCGAGGCCGAGTTCGAGGTGACGTTGCCCGCCGAGGGCGTGCCCGGCGTGGTCGGCGGGGTGGGGTCGGTGGTCGTGCCGCCGGCCAGCGCGTCGTGCACGGCGGTGTACGACGGCTTCTGCTGGTAGCTCTCGTCGTAGATCAGGGCCGCGCCCTGCCCGGAGAACGTGTCGGGCACCCAGGAGTACTTGTCGGTGAAGCCCCAGATCGTCACGCCGGCGCAGGCGGTCACAGCCAGGCAGGCGTTGACGACGTTGCGGTAGTAGGTGGCCTGCGTGGCGTCCTTGGTGGCGTCCCTGGGCATCACCATGCGCACGTCCAGCTCGGTGATGCGGACCTGGACGCCGAGGGCGGCGAAGCGCTGGAGGTTCTGCTGGAAGTCGTTCGGGAAGCCGTACTGGATCGCGAGGTGCGTCTGGAAGCCGACGCAGTCGACGGGCACGCCCTGCTGGCGCAGCGACGAGACCAGGTTGTAGATCGCGGTGCTCTTGGCGTTGATCCCCTCGGTGTTGTAGTCGTTGATGCACAGCCGGGCGTCGGGGTCGGCGGCGCGGGCGGCCCGGAAGGCGTCGGCGATGTAGCTCTGGCCCAGCGTGTTGTACCAGAACGACGTGCGCAGGTTGCCGCTGTCGTCGAAGACCTCGTTGACCACGTCCCAGGAGACGACGGTCGGGTTGCCGGCGTAGTGGCCGACGACCTGGCTGATGTGGTTCTGCATGGCGCTGCGCATGGCGGTGGCGCTCAGGCTCTGCACCCAGCCCGGGGTCTGGTTGTGCCAGACGAGCGTGTGGCCGTGGACCTGCTGGTTGTTCTGGGTGGCGAAGTTGACGATGGCGTCGGCGCCGGAGAAGTTGAACTGGCCCTGGCTGGGCTCGGTCGAGTCCCACTTCATCGCGTTCTCGGCGGTGACCTGGCTGAACTCGGTGGCGGCGATGTTGCGGTAGGCGCTCTCGTTGGCGAGCGGGCCGGTCGCGAGCGCCGCCCCGATGAACTTGCCCTTGGCCGCCGCGTGGGTGCGTAAGGGCGCGGAGGCGTGGGCCGGGCCGGCCGGCAGGAGGAAGGCTGCGAGCATCCCCACGAGGGCGAGGAGGACTCTGACGGGCGAGGACGAATGCACGGACATCTACCTCCGAAAGCTTTCGATCCCGGTGGATCGCATCGAAGACGGTATTGACATGCGAGATGAGGGTCAATGCCAGCCTCGTACGGCCACTAAACAAGCAGCTGAACGATAGAAACTATCGGAAAATAAATGAAACTTTCATGAGCCTTGCTCCCGCCGGGGCCCTCAGGAACATTGGTAGCAATCACCCTCATAGAAGGGCAGACCAATGGCAGACGGGCTCGTCTTACCCCCCGGCGCCGGGCAGTCGCTCGGGTCCATGGGGATGACGCTGAAGGTCGGGGCGGAGCACTCGAAGACCTGGTCGGTGTTCGAGAACACGATCGCACCGGGCTTCGACGTCGGCGCCCATTTCCATCACCACGCCGAGGAGCTGTTCTACATCCTCGACGGCGAGCTGGACCTGCTGGCCTTCCAGCCGCGGGAGATCACCGGCGAGCCCTGGCAGTCGTGGGAGTCGGAGGGCGGCGCCCGGACGGTGCGCGGCGGCCCCGGCAGCCTCATGTACGTGCCCGCAGGCTGCCCCCACGCCTTCGCCAACCCCGGCGCCACGCCCACCCGGATGCTCTTCATCGTCACCCCGGCGGGCCATGAGCACTACCTGCGCGAGCTGGGCGAACTGCTGTCCCGCCCGGGGCCGCCCGACCAGGCCGCCGTCATCGAGCTGCGGACCCGGTACGACATCCAGCAACTGTCCCCCATCGGCCTCGGCTGAGCCCGTTTCCGGCGACCTAGCGCAACGTACCTACCGGTCGGTACTGTGATTTATCCAGAACAATCGTCCACTAGCCGGGAGTTCGGTGTATGTCCCTTTCGCACGCCCAGGTCGTGGCCCAGCTCACCGGACCCGGTCAGCTGTTCGAGATCGAGGAGATCGGCGACACCGGGATACGCACCTGGAAGCACGCGCCCACCCACTTCCGCGCGCTGCTGGAGATGAGCCGCTTCCACGGCGAGAAGGTCTTCCTCGTGTACGAGGACGAGCACATCACGTTCGAGGACCATTTCCGCCGCGCGGCCACCCTCGCCAACCGCCTGGTCGAGGAGTACGGGGTGCGGAAGGGCGACCGGGTGGGCGTGGCCATGCGCAACTACCCCGAATGGGTCGTCTCGCTGTCGGCCGCGCTGGCGGCGGGGGCCGTCGCCGTACCGCTCAATGCCTGGTGGACGGAGGCCGAGCTGGCCTACGGCGTGCGGGACTCCGGAGCCAAGGTGCTGATCGCGGACGGCGAGCGCGCCGCCCGGCTCGCCGCGACGGGCGTCCCCCTGATCGTCGCCCGGGGCGAGGTCCCGGAGGGCGCGCGCGGCTTCGACGACGTGCTGGGCGAGGTCGCCGCCGACGTCACGCTCCCCGCCGTCGAGCTGGCCCCCGAGGACCCCGCCACGATCTTCTACACCTCCGGCACGACCGGCAGCCCCAAGGGGGCGCTGGGCAGCCACCGCAACCTGGGACAGTCCCCCATGACCGTCGCCTTCGGCCTCATGCGGGCGGTGGCCATGGCGGGCAAGGACGTCGCGGCCGCGGCCGGCACCCGCCGGGTCACGCTCCTGACCGTCCCCCTGTTCCACGTCACGGGCTGCTTCTCCGCCCTGACCACCACGATGTTCGCCGGCGGCGGCCTCGTGCTCATGTACAAGTGGGACCCCGAGCAGGCGCTGCGGCTGATCGAGCGGGAGCGCGTGACCGCCATGATCGGCGTGCCCACGAACGCCTGGCAGCTCATGTCCCACCCCGACTTCGGCAAGTACGACCTGTCGTCCCTGACCACCCTCGGGTACGGCGGCGCCCCCGCCCCGCCCAAGCTCCTGGAGCGCATCACCCACAACCTCCCCAACCGCGCCCCCTCCAACGGCTACGGCATGACCGAGACGACCGCCCTGGCCATCGGCAACGGCGGCGCCGACTACCAGGCCAAGCCCGACAGCATCGGCCTGCCCTCGCCCGTCGTGGACGTGCGCGTGGTCGACCCCATGGGCGCCGAACTGCCGCCCGGCGAGGTGGGCGAGCTGTGCGTACGCGGCCCGAACGTCATCCTGGGCTACTGGAACAAGCCGGAGGCGACGGCGGAGACGTTCGTGCACGGCTGGCTGCACACCGGCGACCTGGCCAAGATCGACGAAGAGGGCTTCGTCTACATCGTGGACCGGGCCAAGGACATGGTGATCAGGGGCGGCGAGAACGTCTACTGCGCCGAGGTGGAGGCGGCCCTGTTCGAGCACCCGGCGGTCGACGACGCCGCCGTGATCGGGGTGCCGCACGAGGAGCTCGGGGAGGAGGTCGGCGCGGTCATCCGCCTGGCGCCCGGCACCTCGGTCGCCGCCGAGGACCTCCAGTCGTTCCTCAAGGAGCGGATCGCCAAGTTCAAGATCCCGGCGCACATCTGGTTCCGGGAGGGCGAGCTGCCCCGCAACCCCGGCGGCAAGATCCTCAAGACCCACCTGCGCAGGGAGATCCTGGGCGCGTAACCCCGCTCTTTCCGGCCTCCCGGCACCTTGCTTTCGCCGGGAGGCTTTCGCGTGACCACCGTCACAATATGAGCGTTACCGCAGGTGGAACGGGCTTTCGACCGTCCCCTTTACGTGGCGGGTAATCGCGCCCCCTACGTGGCGGCTGACATCTTTCAGGTGTCGCGAAAAACCGCCACCAAGGGAGCCCGAGACATGAGCACCGCCCTGACCATCACCGCCGACCGGATGAAGTTCCTGCGCCTCGCGCTGGCCGCCGACGCCGTCGTCACCGGCGGCAACGGGCTGGTCTACCTCGCCTTCGCCGGCCCCGTGAGCGACCTGCTCGGCCCCGGCGCGGCCCTGCTGCGCGGCATCGGCGTCTTCCTGCTGGTGTACGGCGCCGCCGTCGGCCTCCTCGCCACCCGCCGCGCCATCAGCCCCGCCGCCACCAGGGCCGTGATCGCCCTGAACATCGTCTGGACCCTCGGCAGCATCGCCGCCGTCGTCACCGGCGCCGCCGATCTCACCACGATCGGCGCCATCTGGACCATCGCCCAGGCCCTGGTGGTCGGCGTGTTCGCCGAACTCCAGATCGTCGGCCTCCGCAAGACCCGCAACAACTGACAAAAAAGAAGGAATGACCATCATGAACCTCATCGAGCGCTACGTCGCCGCCTGGAACGAGACCGACGCCGACGCCCGCGCCAAGGCCGTGGCCGAGCTGTGGACCGAGGACGGCACGTACACCGACCCCCTGGCCGACGTGAAGGGCCACGACGCGATCGCCGCGGTGATCGCGGGCGCCCAGGGTATGTTCCCCGGCCTGGTGTTCACCCCGGGCGAGGTGTACGACGCCCACCACCACATCGCCCGTTTCACCTGGCACCTGGGCCCGGAGGGCGGGGAGGCGGTCGCGGTCGGGTTCGACGTGGTGGAGCTGGCCGAAGACGGGCGGATCCGCACGGTCCTCGGCTTCCTCGACAAGGTCCCCGCCGCCTGACCCTCCCTCCTCTTTCCGCCGAAGGCTCCCGCTCCTCGCGGGAGCCTTCCGCGTCCCCGCCCACTCCCCCACACCAAAACCAGCCCCCGCCCGCCGAAAACGATTTGCCCCGATCATCACCCGAGCCGGAAAATTGACGCTCGTGCTGCCCACCGGACTGAAGCGCTTCCTGCGTCACTTCACCATCGACCTGAGCCCCCTGCGCGACTCCCGCGACTACCGCCTCCTCTTCGCCTCCGGCGTCATCACGATGTTCGGCACGTTCATCACCATGGTCGCGGTGCCGTACCAGATGAAGGAGCTGACGAACTCCTACCTGGCGGTCGGCCTGGTGAGCCTGGCGGAGTTCGTCCCGATGGTGGTGTGCGGCCTGTGGGGCGGCGCGATCGCCGACGCGCTCGACCGCCGCAAGATCATCGTCCTGAGCGAGCTGGGCCTCCTGGTCACCACGGGCGCGCTCATGGTCAACGCGATGCTCCCCGACCCCCAGGTCTGGGTCCTGTACGTGATGGGCGCCGTCTCCACGGGCATCTCCTGCCTGCAGCGTCCCAGCCTGGAGGCCGTGTTCCAGCAGGTGGTCAAGCACGAGCAGCAGGGCGCGGCGGCGGTGCTGTCGAGCATGCGCTGGAACTTCGGCGCCATCGTCGCCCCTGCGCTGGGCGGCCTGCTGGTGACCGCCTTCGGCCCGGCGGCGGCGTACGGCATCGACACGCTGAGCTTCGTGGTGTCGATGGCGCTGCTGTGGCGGATCAGGTCGCTGCCGCCGGCCGAGGACGCCGCCCCCGCGTCGCTGAAGTCGCTGGCCGAGGGCATGCGGTACGCGGTGCGCCGCCCCGACCTGATGGGCACGTACCTGGTGGACATCGCGGCCATGGTGTTCGCGATGGGGACGTCGCTCTTCCCGTTCCTGGCCGACGAGCTGCACTCCCCGCAGGCGCTGGGGCTGCTGTACTCGGCGGGGGCGGTGGGCGCGCTGGCCGCCTCGATCACCGGCGGCTGGGCGGCCCGCGTACATCGCCAGGGCCTGGGCGTGATCATCGCGGCCACCCTCTGGGGCGTGGCGATCGCCGCGTCGGCGCTGGCCCCCAACGTCTGGATGCTGTTCGTCTGCCTCGCCATCGCGGGCGCCGCCGACATGATCAGCGGCATCTTCCGCATGACGATGTGGAACCAGACGATCCCGCCGGAGCTGCGCGGGCGGCTGGCCGGGATCGAACTCCTGTCGTACGCGTCCGGCCCGATGCTGGGCAACGCCCGCGCCAGCCTGATGGCCAACTTCGGCGGCACCCGCTTCTCCCTCGGCGCGGGTGGCCTGCTGTGCGTGGGCGCCGTGCTCGGCCTGGCCGCCGCGCTGCCGGCGTTCCGCACGTACGACGCCAGGACCGACGACCACGCCCTGGCGGAGAAGCTCCGCAGGGAGGCCGCCGTCTAGGTCACCGGTTTCCGCCTTGGCGAACACCCGCAGCGCCTCGGCGTCGGAGTGGACGTTCGTCACGTAGTCGGCCACCCACTCCTCGATCCCGCCGAACCCGCTCTCCCGCACCAGCCGCTCCCCCACCAGGGCGGCGTCGAGCGGGGTCCGGCGCAGGGTCACGGCGCCGGTGTCGCCGTCCAGCAGCGCCCAATGCGCCCCGCTCTGCCCGTACGGCATGCCGACCGACCCGGGGTTCACGACCAGCACCCGATCGGCCAGCCGCACGAAGGGCATGTGCGTGTTGCCCAGCACCACGGTGCCGGCGCTCTCCCCGGCCAGCACCTCGGCCCACCGCTCCAGCGAGCTGTCCACGAGGATCATCTCCTCGTCGCTGCGCGGCGTCGCGTGCACGAACAACGTGGTCTCCAGCCGCCCCAGCTCGACCACCTGCCGATCGGGCAACCCGGCCAGCAGCTCGACCTGATCCTCCCGCAGCTGCTCGGCCGCCCACTGGGACACGGGATAGGGGCTGGCCTTCCCGCGCACCGCCTCCACCAGCTCCCTGTCGGCATTCCCGTTGACCCATAACGCCCGCTCCCCCAGCGAGACGAGCACGTCCAGCGTCTGCACCGGCATCGGCCCGGCGGCCATGTCCCCGGTCAAGACGATCACATCGGCCCCGGCCACCTCGGGCTCGGCCAGCACGGCTTCGAGCGCGGGCAACACCCCATGGATGTCGGACAACACAGCGATACGCATACGGCCACTCTCCCGCACCGCACCCGCAACCGTGGGCCCATGACGCGTATTCACGCATTCACACAGCGTGAGCGCGTGAGATTGCTAGCGTTGACCCATGACGGCCGAAGCAGTGGTCCAAGAGATGGCGACGAGGCATCCCTCGCTGCCCGACTGGGTGTTCCCTCCGCCGAGAGGGTTCGTCGCGGAAGACCTCGATCACATTCCAGATTTGCCCGCACACACAGAGTTGATTGATGGAAGCTTGGTCTTCGTGAGGCACCGAGGATCCTTCCACGCGCTGATGATCGACCTGCTCGTCGCCGCCCTACGTCAAGCCGCCCCGAAAGACCTCCGGGTGCGACGCGAGATGAGCATCATTCTCGACCCCGGCCAGCGCCCGGAGCCCGACCTCATCGTGATAAAGGCCAAGGCCGTGCGCGACGACGACGAGACCTTCTACCAGGCGCAAGATGTGGTTCTCGCGATAGAGGTAGTCACTCCCGCGTCCGAGGTCCGCGACCGTCACCGCAAACCGCAGCTCTACGCCGAAGCCGCGATCCAATACTTCTGGCGAGTCGAGAAGAACCCGGACAAGCCCGTGGTCTATGCCTACGAACTGGATCCCGCCACCCGCTCCTATGTCCCCACCGGCATCCACCGCGAGTGCGTCAAAGTGACCGTCCCCTTCGATCTGGCCATCGACCTCACCGAGATCGACCGGCTCTGAGCGCCCTCAGCCCGCCTCGCGCCACCCCTCATAGCGCTCCACCAGCTCATCCACCTTGGCCAGCGCCCCCTCGTCCAGCCCTTCGACGACGACCAGCCACTGCGCGTCCTCGGCGTCGTCCTCCCCGGCCAGCGTCTCCCGCACCACCCGCGGCACCCCGAGCGCCGGGAACCACTCCCCGAGCGTCTCCGCGACCTCCTCGGCGTCATCCCGCTCGGCGAACACCAGCAGATGCTTCATCTTCCTCCTCCCCCCTTGCGAGTGATGCTCATCATGCCGCCTTCAACATCGCTTCCCGAGTGGGTCGTCCCGCCGCCGGAAGGCTTCGTAGCAGAAGACCTCGATCACATCCCGGATTTACCCGCACACACAGAGTTGATCGATGGAAACCTGGTCTTCGCAAGTCCGCAACGACGCTTCCATCAGCTGGTCATCCACCGGCTGCATGTCGAGCTGGAGGGTCTCGTGCCGACCGAGCACGAAGTCGTCCAGAGGATGAGCGTCAAGCTAGCCCCCCGGCAGCGTCCAGAGCCTGACCTCTTCGTCCTGGGGCCCGACGCCCTGATCGGCCCTGACGTCACGTGTTT
The DNA here is from genome assembly GCF_044593615.1 of Nonomuraea sp. NPDC051941. Lineage (NCBI taxonomy): Bacteria > Bacillati > Actinomycetota > Actinomycetes > Streptosporangiales > Streptosporangiaceae > Nonomuraea > Nonomuraea sp. NPDC051941. The sequence goes on along the minus strand of NZ_JBIUCF010000026.1, from coordinate 124,511 downwards.
CCAGGCCGAGGACGTGGTCCTTGCTGTTGAAGTGGTCTCACCCGACTCAGAGGAGCGCGACAGAAAACGCAAGCCCGTCCTCTACGCCGAGGCGGGGATCCCTCATTTCTGGCTGATCGAGGAGATCAACGGCAAGCCGGTCGTCCACGTCTACTCACTCGATCCCGTCACAGAGGTCTACGTCACCACGGGCGTCCACTACGACAGGCTGAAGATCCCGGTCCCCTTCGACATCGACATCGACCTCACCAAGCTGTGCAAGAGCAGAACGCGATAGGGGCCGAAACGGCGGCGTTCCGCCGTACCGGCCCCTTCCCAGCTCAGGAGCTACGGAGCTGAGCGCCCACGCGGTCGGTCGCCATGGCCACCGCCGCGTCGCGCGCCGCCGTGGTCTCCTCCACCGTCAGCGTCCGGTCCGCGGCACGGAAGCGCATCGTGTATGCGAGCGACTTGTTCCCCTCGCCCACCTGCTCCCCCGCATAGACGTCGAACAGCCGGATCGACTCCAGCAGCTCGCCGGCCCCGTCGCGCAGGGCGGCCTCCACGTCGGCCACCGGCGTGAAGTCGGGCACGATCAGCGCGACGTCCTGCGTGGCCACCGGGTAGGCCGACACCGACGGCGTCTGAACGGGACCCGGCATGGCGGACTCCAGGCGTGACAGCTCCAGCTCCATGGCCGAGGTGCGCGGCGGCAGCCCGTACGCCTCGATGACGCGCGGGTGCAGCTCGCCGGCGTGCCCCACCAGCGTGTCGCCCACGTAGAGGGCGGCGCACCGGCCGGGGTGCCAGGGCTCGTGCTGGTCGGCGCTGATGGACAGCTCCAGCCGCGCCTCGCCCGCGACCAGCCGCGCGGCCTGCACCGCGTCGGCCCAGGAGGCGGTGCGACCGCTGCCCCACCAGCCGGACCGCTCGAACTCGCCGGCCAGCACCACCGCGACGCGTACCGGCTGGTCGGGCAGCGCCGCCTCGATCGAGGCCAGCTCCTCGGCGGTCGGCCGGCGCTCGACCCCGAGCGCCGGCGCCACCTCGGGAGCGCCCTCGCGCGGCCGGTAAACCGGCCCCATCTCGAACAGCGCCACGTCCGAGAACCCGCGCCCGGCGTTGCGTACCAGGGTCTTGAGCAGCCCCGGCAGCAGCGTCGTGCGCATCAGCGGCTCGTCCTCCGACATCGGGTTGGCCAGCCGCATGGCACGGCGGCGCGCGTCGTCGGCGGGCAGGAGCAGCCGGTCGAAGTCATCGGGGCTGATGAACGGGTAGCTGAGCACCTCGACGTAGCCGCCCTCGGCCAGCGCCCGGCCGGCCCGGCGGCGCAGCCGCTGGCCCTCGGTGAGCCCGGCCCCGGCGGGGGCGGAAGGCAGCACCGACGGCAGGCTCTCGTAGCCCTCCAGCCGGATGACCTCTTCGGCCAGGTCGTTGGGGTCGGTGAGGTCAGGACGCCACGACGGCGGCGTCACCGTGATCATGTCGTCGCCGGTGACGGCCAGCTTGGCCGCCAGGGCGCCGCCGGTCACGACCCCGGTCGGGTCGACGCCGCCCTGGCGCACGGCCGGGTCGTCGCCGTCGACCACGACGCAGCCGACCTGCTGCAGCCGGGAGACGACGGTCTCCTTGGAGTAGGGGACGCCGGCCACGGTGCCCGGATAGCTCGACGGGATCGCGATGCGCGCGGGCGACACCTCGACCTCGGCGTGCGTGACCCCGGGCTGGATGCTCGCGCCGCCCAGCTCGGCCAGCAGCTGCACGGCCCGCCACGAGGCGACGAGGGGCAGCTCCCGGTCGACACCGCGTTCGAACCGCTTGGACGACTCCGACACCAGCCCGTTCCTGCGCGACTCGCGCGAGATGCCGGTCGCGGAGAAGTGGGCGGCCTCGATGACGATGTCGGTCGAGGCGTCGGAGATCTCGGTCTCCAGCCCGCCCATGGTGCCGGCCATCGAGATCGGCCCCGACTGGTCGGTGATCAGGATGTCGTCGGGGTCGAGCTCGCGTACGACGTGGTCGAGCGTCTCGAGCCGCTCGCCCGCGACGGCGCGGCGCACGACGATCTCGCCGCGCAGCTTGCCGCGGTCGAACGCGTGCAGAGGCTGCCCGAGCTCCAGCATCAGGTAGTTGGTGATGTCGACGGCCAGCGACACGGACCGCATGCCGGCGCGCGTGAGGCGGATCCGCATCCAGAGCGGGCTCTGGGCGGCAGGGTCGAAGCCGGTGACCTCGCGCAGCACGAACCTGTCGCACGCGGTCGGGTCGGCGATCGACGCCGGCCACGCCGTGCCGGTCTCGGTGGGCAGGTCGACGTCGGCGGGGTCGCGGAACGCCACCCCGAACCCGGTCGCCACCTCGCGGGCCACGCCTCTGATCGACAGCGCGTAGCCGATGTCGGGCGTGATCTCCAGCTCGATCACGTCGTCGCGCAGTCCGAGCAGCTCGACCACGTCGGTGCCGATCGGGGTGTCGGCCGGCAGCACCATGATGCCGCCGTGGTCGTCGCTCAGCCCGAGCTCGCGCTCGGAGCAGATCATGCCCTCCGACATGCGCCCGTACGTCTTGCGCGCCCCGACCTCGAACCCGCCGGGCAGTACGCCGCCGGGCAGCACGACGGGCACGCGGTCGCCGGCGACGAAGTTGGTGGCGCCGCAGACGATCTCGCGCGGCGTCGCCTCACCGGTCTCGACCTTGCAGTGCCGGATCGGCTTCTTGAAGCCGGACAGCTCCTCGATCACGAGCACCTCGCCGACGACGACGTTCTTGACGTCGTGGCCGTGCGAGCTGATCGACTCGAGCTTGAGCCCGGCGGCCGTGAGCTTGTCGGCCACCTCGTGGGCGGTGACCGCCGGGAGATCGACATACTCCCGCAGCCAGGAAAGCGGGACCTTCATCAGATCTCCATTCCGAACGGGAGCGTGAAGCGCACGTCTCCCTCGACCATGTCACGCATGTCCTCGGCGTTGTGGCGGAACATCAGCGTCCGCTCGATGCCCATGCCGAACGCGAACCCGGAGTACCGCGACGGATCGACCCCGCAGGCGATGAGCACGCGCGGGTTGACCATGCCGCAGCCGCCCCACTCGATCCAGCCCTCCGACTTGCAGGTGCGGCAGGGCGGGTTGCCGGGGATCGCCGAGCTGCCGCGGCAGACGAAACACTTGAGGTCCATCTCGGCGGACGGCTCGGTGAACGGGAAGTAGTTGGGCCGGAAGCGGGTCGTGATGCCCTTGCCGAACATCACCTCCGCGAACCGGTCGAGCGTGCCCTTGAGGTGGGCCATCGTCAGACCCTCGTCCACGGCCAGCCCCTCGGTCTGGTGGAAGACCGGGGTGTGGGTCGCGTCGAGCTCGTCGGTGCGGAACGTCTTGCCAGGCGAGATCACGTAGACCGGCAGGTCGCGCTGGAGCAGCGCGCGGATCTGCACCGGCGAGGTCTGCGTGCGCAGCACCATGCCGGAGTCGGCGTGGCCCGGCGCTGCCACGTAGAACGTGTCGTGCTCCGAGCGAGCCGGGTGGTCCTTGGCGATGTTGAGCGCGTCGAAGTTGAACCACTCGCCTTCGAGCTCGGGGCCCTCGGCCACTTCGTAGCCCATGGCGACGAACGCATCGGCGATGCGCTCCTGCAGCGTGGTCAGCGGGTGGCGGGCGCCGCGCGGCCGCCGGTCCCACGGCAGGGTGACGTCGACGGTCTCCTCGACGAGCACCCGCGCGTCGCGCTCGGCCTCGAGCTCGGCCTGGCGGGCGGCGAGCGCTTCGTTGATCGCCCTACGGGCGGTGCCGACGCGCTTGCCGGCCTCGGCGCGGGCGGCGGGCGGCAGGGCGCCGATCTCGCGGTTGGCCAGGGCGATGGGCGAGCGGTCGCCCGCGTGCGCCAGCCGGGCCTGCTTGAGTGCGTCGAGGCTGTCGGCCGCCTTGATCGCCGCGATGGCGTCGGCCTCCATGCGGGACACCTCGTCGGCATGCAACGGTGTCACCTCGACGGGGTCGTAGTCAGACAAGAGTGAGCTCCGTATCCAGGGCTTGAGCGGAAAAGAGTCTAGTGGGGCCCGCCCACCGGGGCCGACTCGATCGCTAAGGGGTGGCGAAGTCGGGCGTGCCGGTGGGCACGGTAAATCGGAACTCCGCCCCGCCCTCGGGCGCCCGCTGCACGGTGATCGTGCCGCCGTGCGCCTCGACCAGGCCCTTGACGATGAAGAGGCCGAGCCCGGTGCCACCGCGCCGACGGCTGTTGCCGCCTCGCCAGAACTGCCTGAAGACGCGCGGAGCCAGCTCGGGCTCGATGCCCTCGCCCTCATCGCGCACCGACACGGCAACTCCCCATCCGACGGACTCGATCTCAATTGTCACAGTGCCGCGCCCGTGGCGCAGCGCGTTTTCCACCAGGTTACCCAGGATCTGGTCGATCTTGTCCTGGTCGAGCCACATCTCCGGCAGGTCGTCGCCGACGATCAGGCGAAAACGCCCCTCGGTCTCGCCCGCCGCGACCCGGCCCGCGATGAGCCTGCGCACCCTGGCGGGGACGTCGACGACCTGGCGGCGCACCTCCAGCCGCCCCGACTCGATGCGCGAGACGTCGAGCAGCTCGGTGATGAGCCTGGTGACGCGGTCGGCGTCGTTGTTGACGGTCTCGAGCATGACGCGCTTCTGCTCGTCGGTGAAGCGCTCCCACTTGGCCAGCATGGTCGCGGTGAAGCCCTTGACGCTGGTCAGCGGCGAGCGCAGCTCGTGGGCCACGGTCGAGACCAGGTCGGCGCGGCTGCGCTCCAGCCGGGCGCGGGCGCCTCCGTCGCGCAGGGTGATCGTGACGCGATCGACCTCGCCGCCGCGCTCCGGCTCGCGTACGAGCCTGGCCGCGACATACAGCTCCTGGCCGCCGGGCAGGTGCAGCGGCCGCTCCGGCGCCCTGCTCCTGATGCGCATCCCGCCCTCGGGGTCGAGCGCCTTCCACCAGTCGCGCCCGTCGTGGTCGCGGAACGGGAACACGTCGTTCATGTGCCTGCCGACCGCGCGCTCCATGGGAACGCCGGTGAGCCGGGCGGCGGCCCGATTTACGGCCAGCACGCAGCCGTCACGGTCGGTCACGATGAGGCCGTCGGGAAGGTCGTCGATGGCTATCGTGCACGCGGCGGCCACAACTCGCCCGTCGGTGTCTGCGCCGTGCACGACCTCGCCCCCTCCGCCTACAACGCCGACAATAGCGGGTTTCCCGCCGCCTAGGGCACTCGCTGAGCCCTAGCCGAGGAGTAAAGGCATACCGCCGCGGCGGTGGCCAGGTTCAGGCTTTCCGCCTGTCCGTAGATGGGCACTCTGACCACATCGTCGGCCTCAGCCAGTACGTCCTCCGGCAGTCCCCAGGCTTCGTTGCCGAAGATCCACGCGGTGGGTCCGCTAAGATCAACATCGTCGAGCGTGTGCTTGCCCGTGCCGTCGGCCGCCAGCACGCGCAAACCCCGCTCCTTGAGTTGACGCACGGCGGCGCTCACCGGTGCACCGATGACGACGGGCAAGTGGAACAGGCTGCCGACGCTGGCGCGTACGCACTTGCCGTTGTACGGGTCGACGGAGGCGTCGGTGAAGATCACCGCGTCGGCGCCGGCGGCGTCGGCCGCCCGCATGACGGTGCCGGCGTTGCCCGGGTCGCGCACGTGGGCGAGCACGGCGACCAGGCGCGGCTGCTCCGCCAGCGCCTTGTCCAGGGGCACGTGTACGAGCGTGCAGACGGCCACCAGCCCCTGCGGGGTCACTGTCTGTGACAGCTCCGACATGACCTCGCCGCTGGCCCGGTGCACGGGCACGCCCTTCAGGCGGGCCTCCGTGATCAGCTCGGGGTGGCGCAGCTCGGCCTCGGCGGTGCTGAACAGCTCCAGCGTCACGCCGTCGAGCTTGAGCGCCTCGCGCACCGCCTGCGGCCCTTCGGCCAGGAACCTGCGGTCCTGCTCCCTGAAGGCCCGCTTGGTGAGCCGCCTGGCCGCCTTCACCCGCGGCGACTTCACGTTGGTCAGCTCGGACCCGGCCATGCTCTCTCCCTGTCCCACACAGCTACGTCGCTCACGGCGACGTCCCACACGGCAGCGTCCCTCACGGAACGTCCCACACCGCGACGCCCCTCGTGGCAGCGCCCCACACCTGGACGCCCCTCGTGGCAGCGCCCCACACAGCAACAAAGGGCCCACCGTCATCGGTGGGCCCCTCGATTAAGACGAGCGCCTCAGCTCGCGGCTTTTCAGCTCGCGGCCGGAGCGTTCACGTTCGCCGGAAGCGCCTTCTTGGCGGCCTCGACGAGCGTGGCGAAGGTCTGGCTGTCGTTGACCGCGAGGTCGGCCAGGATCTTGCGGTCGACCTCGACGCCGGCCAGGCGCAGACCCTGGATCAGGCGGTTGTAGGTCATGCCGTTCTGGCGGGCGGCGGCGTTGATCCGCTGGATCCACAGACGGCGGAAGGTGCCCTTGCGGTCCTTGCGGTCCCGGTAGGCGTACGTCATCGAGTGGAGCATCTGCTCCTTGGCCTTGCGGTACAGACGCGACCGCTGGCCGCGGTAACCGCTCGCCCTCTCGAGGACGACCCTGCGCTTCTTCTTGGCGTTGAGCGCCCGCTTCACGCGTGCCATGTTTCTTCTCCCCGGGGAATCGCGCTACTTAGCGAGCAGCTTCTTGATCTTCTTGGAATCGGCGTCGGAAAGGACGACCTCGTTCTTGAGACGGCGCGTCAGCGTGGACGACTTCCACTCGTTGTAGTGCGCGCGGTTGGCACGGCGACGCTTGATCTTGCCGGTGCCGGTAATCCGGAACCGCTTCTTCGCACCGCTGTGCGTCTTCATCTTCGGCATGTCGCCGTCTCTCCTCGTTTCGGTCGTGCCACGGGCCGGGCCGGTGCTGGGCCGACCCGGTCGCGGCGTCTTCGTCTGCTGGTGGCTTAATCGGGGCGCTCTGTAAGGCTAACCCCAACCGCGGGTCATCCTTCCTGTGGGGAAGTGTCCTCGCTGCCACGCTGTGCCTTGGCGGCGGCCTTTTCGGCCTTGGCCTCAGCCTTCTTCTTATGCGGACCGATCACCATGATCATGTTACGGCCGTCCTGCTTGGCGTGGGACTCCACGAAACCGAGCTCCTGGACGTCATCCGCGAGCCGCTGCAGAAGCCGGAAACCCAACTCCGGCCGGGACTGCTCGCGACCACGGAACATGATCGTGACTTTGACCTTGTCTCCTGCCTTGAGGAACCGCACCACGTGACCCTTCTTGGTCTCGTAGTCGTGCGGGTCGATCTTCGGCCGGAGCTTGATCTCCTTGATGATCGTGTGCGCCTGATTCTTGCGCGCCTCGCGCGCCTTCATCGCGGACTCGTACTTGAACTTGCCGTAGTCCATGAGCTTGCACACGGGCGGTCGAGCCGTGGCCGCGACCTCGACGAGGTCGAGGTCGGCCTCCTGGGCGAGCTTCAGGGCGTCGTGAATCGAGACGATGCCTACCTGCTCGCCGTTCGGGCCCACGAGGCGAACCTCGGGAACTCGGATACGCTCGTTGATGCGGGGCTCAGTGCTGATGGGGCCTCCTAGGTTTGCGATCCCTACGTGCTCGTCGTGCCGGGAGCTCCTCGCCAACGCGAAAAGCCCCGCACGTCGCGCATGCGGGGCCACTGAGCTCTTCGGCTTTCGTGGCCTTGAGCTCCCCGGAGTAGTCCGGCGTGATCCTGGACCCGGCCACCTTTCCGGTGACGCAGGTGGGAGGGAGACCTCCGCTTGCGCGTCCAGCAATGGCATGCCGGACCGATCAGAGAGCTACATTACCACAACGACCAGAGGCTCTCGAATCATCCCCGCCGACCCGGCCCCTGCACCGATCCAGACAGAAGCGACCAGATGGCAGCTGCAAGAGGCCAAGCAGCACCTCAGTGAAGTCGTCAGGAAGGCTCACGACGAGGCGCCGCAGATCGTCACGAAGCACGGCATGGACGTGGTGGTGATCCTCGACATGGAGGAGTACCGCCGACTCAAGGGAGGCCACATGGCAACCTGGGGCCGACTCTCTACCTCAGGGTCCTGTCCATCGGCGAGATCCGCTGGGGGATCGAGCTGCGCCGGAAGAGCGACCCCCAGCAGGCGTCGGCGCTGGAGAGGTGGCTCGCGGACACCGGCGTGACCGTGATCAACCCGTTCGAGATGACCGCCTGGCGAGCTCCGCCTCGCCGGCCGCGCGCATGGCCTCCACCGGCACATCCGTCCGGCCCGTCATCAACTCCACCTGCCGCACCGCCTGGTGCAGCAGCATCGCGAACCCCCCGACCACGGTGCCGCCCGCGGCCCGGACGGCCGCCGCCGCGCCGGTCGGCCAGGGTGAGTAGACCACGTCGAAGAGCGCGGGCACCCGCGCCAGCCGGTCGGCGAACGCGTCCGCCGCCCCGCCTGGCAGCGTCGAGACCACCAGATCCACCCGCGTGAAGGCGTCGAGCTTGTCGAACGTCTCCACCGCCAGCGCCACGCCCAGCCGCTCGGCCACCTCCACCGTCTCCCCCGCCCGCGCGGGGTCGCGCACCAGCAGCGTCGCCGAGAACAGCCCGAGGTTACGCAGCGCCGCGAGCGCCGAGGCCGCCGTGGCCCCTCCGCCCAGCACGGTCGCCGAGCCCGGCGCGGGCACGCCCGCCTCGGCCAGCGCCTGCTCGATGCCGTAGACGTCGGTGTTGTGGCCGTGCCGGCGCCCGTCGTGGAAGACCACGGTGTTGGCCCCGCCGACCTCGACGGCCAGGTCGGACACGGTGTCGAGCAGGGGCAGCACGGCCCGCTTGAGCGGCATGGTCAGCGAGAGCCCCGCCCACTCGTCCTCACCGCCGGGGATCTGGCCGCGCACGGGCACCAGGTCGCCCAGCAGCGCGGGCAGCCGCGCCTCGTCGCACTCGAACGCCTCGTAGCTCCACCCGTCGAGACCCATCGCCTGGTACGCGGCCCGGTGCAGGTAAGGCGAGAGCGAATGACCGATGGGCGACCCCATCACCGCAGCCCGCATCCACACTCCTTCCGAAACATGACGACCCTATCGCCCCGTCGCCCACGCTTCGCCGCTCGGACGGCCCACGGGGCGCGCGTCACGGCGGGTCGTCCCATCACCTGAGAAGCGTCCCTTGGACGGGGGGCGGCGCCGGTCGGCGGGAGGTGCCCACCGTGCGCAGCCGTAAAGGATGGGTGTCTCCCGCGCAAACCCGCCACCGGCCGTGCGGCGCGCCCGTGGGTCGGGCAGAACCGGCCCCAAAAGGACGCCCGCCCACCGTCGGAGGTGAGCGGGCGTGTGACGCGTCGGACCGCCGATCAGCCGCCGTTCCTGCGGTATTCGGCCAGCAGCGCCTGGCGCTCGGCCTCCGTGGTGGCGAACTTGGTGACGTTGCTCTTGGGGTCGGTGGCGACGAAGTAGAGCCAGGGCCCCTTGGAGGGGTTCAGGGCGGCCTCGATCGCGTGGTCCCCGGGGTTCGTGATGGGCCCGGGAGGCAGGCCGAGGTTCAGGTACGTGTTGTACGGGCTCTTGGTCTTCGTCTCCGGGATCGAGGCGGCCGTGCCGTACTTGTTCAGCGCATACATGACCGTGCTGTCCATCTCCAGCTTCATCTGCGGCTTGCGCTCCAGCCGGTTGTAGATGACGCGGGCGATCTTCGGCATGTCCTCCTGGCGACCGGCCTCGGCCTGCACGATGCTGGCGATGACCATGATCTCGTGCGGCGTGTGGCCGAGTGCCTTGGCGCCGCCCTCGAGGTCCATCTGCTCAGCCGTCTGGTTGAACCGCTTGACCATCGCTCCCAGGATCTGCGACGCCGTGGTCTTGGGCTGGACCTCGTACGTGGCCGGGAAGGCGTATCCCTCCAGCTTGCCCTTGGCGTATTTCGGCAGGTCGAGCTGATCCACGTCCTTGGCCGCCGCGGCGAAGTCCTTGACGGGTTTGCCGGTCTCCTGCGCCAACGTCTTCAAGGTGTCGGACAGGCGCAGGCCCTCCTTGAGGGTCACCGTGGCGCGCATCCGGTTGTCCGGGATGAGCAGCGCCACCGCGCTCGCGGCCGACATGTTCTTGCGCAGCTTGTACGAGCCGGGCTGCAGCGAGCCGCTCCTGTTGGCGTTGGCGATCGCGTTGGTGAACGCCCTGGCGCTGGCCACGACCCCCTGCTTCTCCAGCTCCTGCGCCACGTCCGAGGCGCTCTGGCCGTCCTTGATCTCCACGACGACCTCGCCGGTGCCCTGACCGGTGTAGTCGTCGGGCACGAGCGCGTCATTGAGCCACATGTAGCCGTAGTAACCGCCGCCGCCGATGATGCCCGCCAGCACGACGAAGGCGAGCAGCGGCGCGACGAAGCCGCCACGGTTGCGGCGTCGGCGCCGTCGGCGGCCGCCACGGCCGCCGCGAGTGCGCCGGGTACGACCGCCGTCGTCCTCGGCGCCGAGGAGAGTGTTCAGATCGAGATCGTTCATAGGTGCGCTGGCCAATCTCCCGGTATGACCGGCCGGGCGTCAAGCGAAACCGCCAAACCGGCTTGGGTCACCGAGCGGAACTGGGGGGTCCGCCGGACATGCTCCCACGACCAGCGGAGATCACTCTGGGTAGCCATGCTAAGGGATGGAAAGAGGACGCATGACCCGTTTTGGGGCATTTGCGCCGGGATGGAGGGGGTCCCGCCGAACATCAACTCGTCCCGAGGTTCTTATTCAGCTCTTCCCGGTATCTCACGAACTCGCTCTCTTTGTCGGTGAATTTGGTGATTCTATGCGCCGGATCTGTCGTCACAAACCAGTGCCAATCGCCTTGGGCTGGGTTCAGGGCCGCCATCAGCGCCTTCTCCCCGGGATTCGCGATGGGCCCGGGCGGCAGCCCTTTGTGCTGGTAGGTGTTGTAAGGAGAGTCGACCTTGGTGTCACGCTCCGTAATCTTCAGACTCCGCCGGTTCTGCGCGTACAGGACGGTGCTGTCGATCTCCAGCGGGGTGCCCTTCTGGAGGCGGTTGTAGATCACCCTGGAGATCTTCGGGTAATCCGCGTCGACCCCGCCCTCGGCCTGGATCATGCTGGCCACCGTGACCGCCTCCAGCGGCGTCACGTGCTTGCGGGCCGCCTCCTTCTCCAGGCCGATCTGGCGGGCCGCGAGCTGGAAGCGCTCGACCATCGCCGCGAGCACGTCCACGGCCGTGTCGCCGGGCTCGATCTCGTACGTGGCGGGGAACAGGAACCCTTCGAGCCCCTCCGCGTACGAGGGCAGGCCGACGAGAGCCTTGTCGACGCCCTGCAGCTCCTTGAGCGGCAGCCCGGCCAGTTTGGCGACGCGGGCCAGCACCTCGGACGTCCGCAGACCCTCGGGGACGGTGACGCGCCGCACGACCCTGGACGAGGGCGCGAGCAGCAGGTCGAGCGCCGCTTTGGCGGCCATGCCCTTGCGCATCCGGTAGTGCCCGGGCCGCAGCCGGTTGGTGACCGCGCGCTCCTCCGTCACCCGTACGAACGACTGCGCGCTCGCCACCACCCCGGCCTCGGCCAGCACGGAGCCGATGGCCTGCGCGCTCGAACCCGGCGCGATCCGCACCGTCACGGCGCCGCTGCCGGGCCCGTCGAAGTCTTCGGGGCTCAGGTACGGCTTGAGCACCGCGATCCCACCCGCCCCCAAGGCCACCAGGGACACGATCAGGCCCGCGGAGACCATCCCGGCCTTGCGCAAGGCCCGCTGGCGGGGCGCGGCCGGCACCCCAACCTCCGCCTCCCCCGCCGTCCCGGCCTCCACCGTCCCGGCTTCCGCAGCGCCGACCTCCGCCGCGCCGACCTCCGCTGTGCCTACTTCCGCCGCGCCGACCTCAGCCGCGCCTACTTCCGCCGTCCCGGCTTCCGCTGCGCCGACTCCCGCCGCCGCATCAGGCCCCGCCGCCGCATCAGGGCCGGCCGTCGCATCAGGGCCAGCCGTCGCATCGGGCTCGGGCCGCTGTCGCTCCGGGTTCGGCTCGCGCGCGGCCGGGTCCTCCGGCCTGTCCTGCTCGGAGTCACCGGAGGAGAACGGGATCATGTCGCCGAGGTCGTCCTCGCCATCGGGCCTGCCGTTCACGCGGCCACCCCACCGTCAGCGACGCGGACGGCCAGAACCCTCACAGCCGCCGAGCCGTCAGCCCTGCGATCGACCCGGCAGCGGACCTGCGGCCACGTCGTGGCCATGCGTCCTGCCGTGTACTCCGCCTGCGCGGGCGCGACCCCCGTGTCGCGCGCGCTCATGAGGCAGGTCCGTCGGCCGCTGGGGGCGGTACGACGGGCCTGCCTGGGGGTCTTTCGGTGGCGCGTTCGGAGTCGAGCGCGTCCTGCAGCAGCACGACGGCCGCGGCCTGATCCACGACGCCGCGCTGCTTCTTGGCTTTCATGCCGCTGGCACGCAGCCCATGCGTGGCGGCGACCGTGGTCAGCCGCTCGTCGAACAGCCGCACGGGCGTCGGCGCGAGCCGGACCGCGAGATCGGCGGCGAACTGGCGGGCCAGCCCCGCCGCCTGCCCCTCGCGTCCGGACAGCGAGGTGGGCAGCCCCACGATCACCTCGATCGCCTCGTGCTCCGCGGCGATCGCGGCGATGCGGTCGAGGTCACCCTTGCCTCGCCTGACGGTCTCGACCGGCGTGGCCAGAAACCCGGAAGGGTCACTGCGGGCCACGCCGATACGTACGGATCCGACGTCCACGCCGATCCGCGTGCCGAACCTCATATCAGCCGAGCTGATCCGCGACAGCCTGCTCGACCTGCTGCAGCGCGTCGCCGATCGCGTCCGGCCGTGTGCCGCCGCCCTGCGCGACGTCGTCCTTGCCGCCACCGCCACCCCCAAGAGCCTTGGCGGCGACGCCGACCAGCTTCCCGGCCTTGAGCCCGCGCTCGCGCCCCGCCTCGTTGACCGCAGCAACCACCACAGGTCGGTCGGAGGGGACGCCGGCGATCACGATGACCGCCGGCCGGTCCGCCGGGAACCTGCCACGCACATCCAGCGCGAGCTTACGCAGATCATCCGCACCGGTGCCATCAGGCGCGCGGTGTGTCACAACGGAGACTCCACGCAGGTCGCCCGCCTTGGCGGCGAGATCACCGGCCACCTGGAGCACCTGGGCGGAGCGGATCTTCTCCAGCTCCTTCTCCGCCGTGCGCAGCCGGGTGACGATGCCGTCGATGCGCTCGGGCAGCTCCTCGCGGCGCGCCTTGAGCTGCTCGGTGAGCTGCGCGACCAGCACGCTCTCGCGGGCCAGGAAGCGGAAGGCGTCGATGCCGACGAGCGCCTCGACGCGGCGCACGCCCGCGCCGACCGACTGCTCGCCCAGCACCTTGACCAGGCCGAGCTGGCCCGAGCTGTGGACGTGGGTGCCACCGCACAGCTCTCGCGAGTAGTCGCCGATCTCGACGACGCGGACCTCGTCACCGTACTTCTCGCCGAACATCGCCAGCGCGCCCATCGCCCTGGCCTCCGCCTGCGAGGTGTAGAAGGCGTTGACCTTGAGGTCGTTGATGAGCACGGCGTTGACCTCGTCCTCGACGTCGCGCAGCACGCTGGCCGGCACCGCGCCGGCCGCGGTGAAGTCGAAGCGGAAACGGCCGGGCGAGTTCTCCGAGCCGGCCTGGGCCGCCGTCTCGCCGAGCGCGTTCTTGAAGCCGCGGTGGACGAGGTGGGTGGCGCTGTGGCTGCGCGAGATCGCGCGGCGGCGCTCGAGGTCGATCTCCGCCTGCGCGTCGTCGCCGACCTTGAGCTCGCCACTGCGGATCTTGCCGCGGTGCACGACCAGGCCCGCGAGCGGCGTCTGCACGTCGACGATCTCGACCTCGGCGCCGCTGGTGCGGATCACGCCCTGGTCGGCGAGCTGGCCGCCGCCCTCGGCGTAGAACGGGGTGCGCCCGAGCACGACCTCCACGGTCGCGCCCGCACCGGCCGCCGGGACGGGCACGCCGTCGACGAGGATGCCGACCACGCTCGTGTCGGCCTCGGTCTGGTCGTAGCCGAGGAACTCGACCTTGCCCGCCTTCTCCAGCAGCTGCCCGAAGACGGAGATGTCGGCGTTGCCGGTCTTCTTCGCCGCGGCGTCGGCCTTGGCGAGCTGCCGCTGCTCCTTCATGAGCCGGCGGAAGCCCTCCTCGTCGACCTTGAGCCCGTGCTCGGACGCCATCTCCAGCGTCAGGTCGATCGGGAAGCCGTAGGTGTCGTGCAGCTTGAACGCCTGGTCGCCGGAGAGCGTGGTGCCGGACTTGCGCTTGGTCTCCTCGACGGCCACGTCGAAGATCGCGGTGCCGGTGCGCAGCGTGCCCAGGAACGACGCCTCCTCGGCGTCGATGACCGCGTGGATCTGCGGCGCGTCGACCTTGAGCTCGGCGTACTGCTCGCCCATGACGTTGATGGCGACGTCGGTCAGCTCGTGCATGTAGCGGTCGTCGCCGGAGCCGAGCAGGCGCAGGTTGCGGATGCTCCTGCGCAGGATGCGGCGCAGCACGTAGCCCCGGCCCTCGTTGCTGGGCAGCACGCCGTCGGCCACCAGCATGGTGCCGGTGCGGACGTGGTCGGCGATCACGCGCAGGCTCACGTCGGCCCGCGGGTCGCGCCCGTAGCGGGTCTTGGTGAGCTCGGCCGCCTTGTCGAGGATCTTGTACGTGGTGTCGATCTCGTAGATGTTGTCGACGCCCTGCAGGATCGCGGCCATGCGCTCGAGGCCCATGCCGGTGTCGATGTTCTTCGCCGGCAGCTCGCCCGCCACGTCGAAGTCGACCTTGGTGCGGACCTGGCTGAGCTGGTACTGCATGAAGACGAGGTTCCACACCTCGAGGTAGCGGTCCTCGTCGGCGACGGGGCCGCCCTCCTTGCCGTATTCGGCGCCGCGGTCGTAGTAGATCTCCGAGCAGGGGCCGCCGGGGCCGGGCACGCCCATGTGCCAGTAGTTGTCCTCCAGGCCGCGCCGCTGGATGCGGTGCTCGGGCAGGCCGACGCGGTTGCGCCAGAGGTCGTAGGCCTCGTCGTCGTCCTGGTAGACGGTCGCCCACAGCTTGTCCTCGGGGAAGCCGAAGCCGCCGTCGGACTCGGAGCGGGTGAGCAGCTCCCACGCGAACGGGATCACTTCGGCCTTGAAGTAGTCACCGATGGAGAAGTTGCCCAGCATCTGGAAGAACGTGGCGTGCCGCGTGGTCTTGCCGACCTCGTCGATGTCGGGGGTGCGCACGCACTTCTGCGCGGTGGCCAGCCGGGACGCCGGAGGCTTGCGCTGCCCCAGGAAGTACGGCTTGAACGGCACCATACCGGCATTAACCAGGAGCAGCGTGGGGTCCTCAGCGATCAGGCTGGCCGAGGGCACTACCTTGTGCCCACGCTCCTCGAAGAAGCGCAGGAAGCGGCGGGCGATCTCTGCCGACTCCATGTTGGCCATCCTTTGCGTTAGTTGTTGTCTTCAGCGTTGCCGAGCCCGAAGCGGGCTCGCAACTCGGTTTCGCGCTCCGCGGCCTCGCCGAGCGCGTCGGAAGTAAAGTCTCTCACCTGCCGGAGCATCCCCGCGGCGCCGTTGGCCGTCCTGCGGGCCACGTGATCGGGGTGGAGCGCCTGCAGCCTGCGCATCACCCAGAAGGTGAGGAACGCGCCCAGCGACAGGTAAAACAGCCGCCTGATCATCGCGCCTGCCCCTGACGCGTCCTCGGGACGGCCTTGCGGGGCCTGCGGGCCTCGATGGCTCGGCGGACGCCGTACGCGAGCGAGGACACCTTGATCAGCGGCCCGGTGAAGATGGTCTGCGTCACCGCGCTGAGCTTGGCCGCGTGACCGCTGACCTGCTTGACGTCCTTGGTGATGGCCTCGACGGCGATCAGCTGCCGGTTGGTCTCGTTGACCGTGACGCTCATGTCGTCGAGCAGCGGCGTCAGGCGGTCGTTCAGGTCGGAGACCGCCTTGGTGGTTTCGGTGAGCAGCCTGGCCAGCTTGATGAGCACCATGGCGAGCACGCAGACCAGGACTATCCAGCCGGTGGCCGCGATCAGGCCGGCGACCTCTCCAGCGGTAAGCATGCGCTCATCTCCCTCGTACGCTGGGCCGGAACGGCAAGACCTTATCGCGTTCGAGTGACAACCTTGGTGAGGACGCCGGCCTTGACCGTGCTGCCGCGTCGGTGCCCGGCGCTCCCACGACCGCCCGCGTGCCGCCCCGATCCCGTGCGCCACCAGCCGTCCCCGGCCCGGGCCGTGTCCCAACGCCCGCGCACCCCAAACCTACGCCATCCCCCACCCTGCCACACACGCCTCCCCCAACGGCCTCCACACTCCCGGACGTCTGGAACACCCCGGCCACCGGCTCCGACCCACCCACCGCACGACCTTTCGCCGCCCGCCACCGCACCGCACACGTTGCGCCGAACGCCATTGCACCCCGACCCGCCGACCCGGCGCCGGGAAAGTGAAAGCGGCGGCTTCAGCGGCCCTGACCCGCCACGCCGGCACCACCACCCCGCCGCGCGTGCACCAGCACCCCACCGACCGCATTGCGCCGAACGCCACCGCACCACCACCCCGCCGAGACGGGGGTCAGGAGCCGCGGAGGAAGTCGCGGATCTTGGCCCAGCGGTCCGCGACCGGGCCCTCGGCGCCGTGGCGGGTCGGCTCGTAGTAGCGGCGATCCCGCACCTGCTCGGGCGCGTACTCCTGCCGCACCAGCCCATGGTCGAAGTCGTGCGGGTACTTGTAGCCGTCCCCGTGCCCCAGCTTGGCCGCCCCCGGGTAGTGGGCGTCGCGGAGGTGGCCGGGGACCTGGCCGATGAGGCCGCGGCGGACGTCGCCGATGGCCGCCCCGATGGCCTTGACCACGGCGTTGGACTTGGGGGCCATCGCGCAGTGGATGACCGCGTGCGCCAGGTTGATCTGCCCCTCCGGCAACCCGATGAGCTGCACCGCCTGGGCCGCGGCCACCGCGGTCTGCAGGCAGGTGGGGTCGGCCATGCCGACGTCCTCGGAGGCGAAGATGACGATGCGGCGGGCGATGAAGCGGGGGTCCTCCCCGGCCTCGATCATGCGGGCCAGGTAGTGGAGGGCCGCGTCGGCGTCGGAGCCGCGCATCGACTTGATGAACGCGCTGATCACGTCGTAGTGCTGGTCGCCCTGCCGGTCATAGCGTACGGCCGCCTTGTCGACGGCCTTCTCCACCACCTCCACGGTGATGTCGTCGGCCAGCAGCGCGGCCGCCTCCAGGTACGTCAGCGACCTGCGCGCGTCGCCGCCCGCCAGGCGTACGAGATGCTCCAGGGCCTGGGGCGCGAGCGTGGCGCGCCCGCCGAGGCCGCGCGGGTCGGAGACGGCCCGCTCCAGCACGGCGCGGATGTCGTCCTCTGTCAGGGACTCCAGGGTGAGCAGCAGCGAGCGCGACAGCAGCGGTGAGATGACCGAGAAGAACGGGTTTTCGGTGGTCGCGCCGATGAAGGTGACCCAGCGGTTCTCGACGGCGGGCAGCAGCGCGTCCTGCTGGGCCTTGTTGAAGCGGTGCACCTCGTCCACGAACAGCACCGTCTGCCGTCCGCTCATGCCGAGCTCGCGCCGCGCGTTGTCGATGGCGGCGCGTACGTCCTTGACGCCCGCCGACACGGCGGAGACCTCGACGAAGCGGCGTTCGGTGACGTTGGAGACGACGTAGGCGAGCGTGGTCTTGCCGGTGCCGGGCGGCCCCCACAGGAACAGCGACATGGGAGCCTCGCTCTCGACCAGGCGCCGCAGCGGGGTGCCCGGGCCGAGCAGGTGCCGCTGACCGATCACCTCGTCGAGCGTGCGCGGTCGCATCCGCACCGCCAGGGGCTGCGGGGTGGCCTCTTCGGCCGCGGAATCGAACAGGCTATCCACATCATGAGATTACACGCGCGGACTACGCTCCCCAGACCGCTCGCGCGCCCGAGTCCCCTGCGCGGAAGACGTAGTAGCCCGCCACCGCGGCCAGCACCAGCGTCAGCGCCGACAGGGTCAGCGTCGTGGCCCGGCCGAACCGGTCGCGGCCGACCGAGTCGCGTGCCGGGCTGGTGGCGTACACGAGCAGCAGCGCGGCCACGGCCAGCCCCAGCACCGACAGCAGCAGCGGGTTGGCGAAGCTCTGGTGCGTGGTGATGCGGGACCCCAGCGCGCCGTCCGCCGTGGCGAAGCGGGCCGCCTTGAGGCTCTCGCCGCTCTCCTTGGCCGCGAAGACCGCCACCGGAGAGGCCAGGGAGAGCAGGACCACCGCCCACGCCACGTACGTGCGCCAGCGCGAGACGATCGCGTAGACGGCCGCCGCGGCCACCAGCAGCGGGGTCAGCACGACGGCGAAGTGAATGATCAGTGGATGCGCCGGCAGGCCGAGGATCTGGTCGAACATGAGGTGCTCCTTAGTTCTCATTTCAACTACGAATCTCAGCACCATATGGTTCGCGACCTCACATGTCGTCCTCTGCCGCTTTCACCACTTACGTCCGGCACATATCGAAGGCCGGTAGCATGCGCGGAGTTGTTTGGTCATGCACGGGCAAAGTGAGAGGACATAGCGGTGAGCGGCGACGACCGCCAGAACGAGGAAGACCGCCAGAGCGAGCTGGCGCGGGAGCACAAGGAACGGCAGGCGAAGCGCGCCGCCGCCCAGACCACCAAGTCACGGCGGAACACCTTCATCGGCGCGGGCGTGGCCGTCGTCGTGGTCGCGGGCGGCATCTTCGCCGCGACCACGCTGGTCAACAAGGAACCCGGCAAGGCCTCGGCGGAGAGCAGCCCTTCCGCCTCCGCTTCCGCTTCCGCCTCCACGGAGCCGTCGGCCACGCCGACGGCCAAGACCGGCCCGGTCTCCTGCACCTACAAGCGGGAGACGGGGGTGCCGAACAAGTTCGTCGGCCTGCCGGGCAAGAAGCCCAACATGAAGCTGAAGAAGATGACGATCGTCACCAACCGCGGCACCGTCGTCGTCGATCTCATGACCGACGCCGCGCCGTGCTCGATCAACTCGCTCAGCTTCCTGGCGAAGAAGAAGTTCTACGACAACATGAAGTGCCACCGCCTGGTCACGCCCGACGTGTCCGGCGTGCACCTGCTGCAGTGCGGCGACCCGCAGGCCAAGGCCGACGGCAAGAACCCGACCGACGGCCAGGGCACCGCGGGGTACGTCTACGGCGACGAGAACACCGAGATCCCCCTGGTCAAGGGCGCGGTGTTCATGACCCAGGCGGGTGACGCGATGGGCCAGAACAACAGCCAGTTCGCCATCTCGCTGTCGGACGAGAACACCCAGCTCAACGTCGGCTACAACGTCGTCGGCATGGTCAGCGAGGGCATGGACATGCTGCTGGGGCTGGCCACCAGCGGCAAGGACCTGATCATCAACGAGGCCGACATCACCGGCGACGGCGGCACCACGGCGCCCAAGAACCCGGTGATCATCAAGAACATCACCTTCAAGTAGGGCGACAACGAGAACGGCGGGCACCGGCTCCGGTGCCCGCCGTTCTCACATGCCTAGACCTCGGCCTTGGGCTTGGCGTCGACGCCCGCCTCCTTGCGCTGCTCGCCCGTGATCGGCGTGGGCGCGCCCGTGAGCGGGTCGAAGCCGGAGGCCGTCTTCGGGAACGCGATCACGTCACGGATCGAGTCGCCGCCGGACAGCAGCATGCAGATGCGGTCCCAGCCGTAGGCGATGCCGCCGTGCGGCGGGGGCCCGTACTTGAACGCCTCCAGCAGGAAGCCGAACTTGCTCTCCGCCTCCTCCTTGGAGATGCCCAGCACGTCGAAGACGCGCTGCTGCATCTCGGCCCGGTGGATACGGATCGAGCCGCCGCCGATCTCCATGCCGTTGCAGACCATGTCGTACGCGTACGCCAGCGCCTCGCCCGGGTGGTCCTGGAAGTTGTCGGCCCACTCCGGCTTCGGCCCGGTGAACGGGTGGTGCACGGCGGTCCAGCCGATCTCGCGGCCCACCTCGTCGTACACGGGCTCGAACATGGGGGCGTCGACGACCCACAGGAACGCCCACGCCGACTCGTCGATCAGGCCGCAGCGGCGGCCGATCTCCAGGCGGGCCGCCCCGAGCAGGTCGCGCGAGGAGTGCTTCGGGCCGGCCGCGAAGAAGATCGCGTCGCCCGGCTCGGCGCCGACCTTGGCCGCGAGCCCGGAGAGCTCCTCCTCGGTGAGGTTCTTGGCGACCGGGCCGCCCAGCGTGCCGTCCTCCTGGACGAGCACGTAGGCCAGGCCCTTGGCGCCGCGGCTGCGCGCCCACTCCTGCCAGCCGTCGAGCTCCTTGCGCGTCTGCGAGGCGCCGCCCGGCATGACCACGGCGCCGACGTACTCGGCCTGGAAGACGCGGAAGGGCGTGCCGGCGAAGTAGCCGGTCATCTCGACCAGCTCCTGGCCGAAGCGCAGGTCCGGCTTGTCGGAGCCGTAGCGGGCCATCGCGTCGGCGTACGTCATGCGCGGCAGCGGCGTCGACAGCTCGTAGCCGGCGATCTCCTTCCACAGCCGGCCGATCAGCTTCTCGCCGACCTCGATGACGTCTTCCTGGTCCACGAAGGACATCTCGACGTCGATCTGCGTGAACTCCGGCTGCCGGTCGGCCCGCAGGTCCTCGTCGCGGTAGCACTTGGCGAGCTGGTAGTAGCGCTCGAGGCCGGCGACCTGGAGGAGCTGCTTGAACAGCTGGGGCGACTGGGGCAGGGCGTACCAGTTGCCGGGCTGCAGGCGCACCGGGACCAGGAAGTCGCGCGCGCCCTCGGGCGTGGAGCGGGTCAGGGTCGGCGTCTCGACGTAGACGAAGCCCAGCTCGTGCATCACCTCGTTGGCGAGGTAGGTGGCCTTGGAGCGGGTGCGCATGGCGCTGGCCACCTGCTGGCGGCGGATGTCGAGGTAGCGGTACTTGAGCCGGGCCTCCTCCGAGACCCCCACGTTGCCCTCGATCGGGAAGGGTAGCGGCGCGGACTCGCTCAGCACCTCGACCTGCTCGGCCACGACCTCGATCGCGCCGGTGGGCAGGTCGGGGTTCTCGTTGCCCTCGGGGCGGACCCTGACCTGGCCGACGACCTTCACGCAGTATTCGGCGCGCAGGTCGTGGGCGTGGTCCTCCTCGCGGAAGACCACCTGCGCCGAGCCGGAGGCGTCGCGCAGGTCGATGAAGACCACGCCGCCGTGGTCACGGCGGCGGGCCACCCATCCTGCGAGCGTCACCTGCTGCCCGGTGTGCTCCTCGCGGAGCGACCCGGCCTTGTGCGTGCGGATCACTGCAGTTTCCCTTTCAAAACGTCGACGACCTCGGCCAAGGGCACCTCGGTCTGCTCAGCGGTGGTCAGGTCCTTCACTTGCACGGCCTTGGCCGCCAGGTCACGCTCGCCCAGGATCAGGGCGAAACGGGCGCCGGAACGGTCGGCCCCCTTCATCGCGCCCTTGAGCCCCTTGCCGCCGAAGGACATGTCGGCGGCGACACCGGCCGCGCGCAGCTCGCTCACGAGCTTGAACATGGTCCGCGCCGCCTCGTCGCCCAGCGCCACACCGTACACCTCGCAGCGGGCCGGGGTGTCGAGCACGATGCCCTCCCGCTCCAGGGCGATGACGGTGCGGTCGAGACCGAGCCCGAAGCCGATGCCGGGCAGCGCCGGCCCGCCGATGGCCTCGGAGAGCCCGTCGTAGCGGCCGCCGCCGCCGATGCCGGACTGCGCGCCCAGCAGCGGGTGGTCGAACTCGAAGGTGGTGCGGGTGTAGTAGTCGAGCCCGCGCACCAGCCTGGGTGTGTCCTCCCACGGGATGTCCAGGTCGGCCAGGAGCTGCTTGACCCGGTCGTGGTAGTCCGTGCAGTCGGCGCAGAGGTGGTCGCCGATGAGCGGCGCGTCCTCGAGCTGGGCGCGCACCTCCGGACGCCGGTCGTCGAGCACGCGCAACGGATTGATCTCGATGCGGGCCCTGGTGGCCTCGTCGAGGTCGAGCGCGCGCAGGAACTCCTGCAGCCGGGCCCGGTAGATCGGGCGGCACTCCTTGCAGCCCAGCGAGTTGAGCAGCAGCCGCACCCGGGTGAGGCCGAGCGCGGTATACCACTGCCAGGCCAGCGCGATCGTCTCGGCGTCGACGGCCGGGTCCTCGCTGCCGATGGCCTCCAGGTCGAGCTGGTAGAACTGTCGGTAGCGGCCCTCCTGGGGCGCCTCCGCGCGGAACACCGGGCCGTCGGTCCAGACCTTCGCCGGGAGCTGGCCGCGGTGCAGGCCGTACTCCAGGACCGCGCGCAGCACGCCGGCGGTGAACTCCGGGCGCAGCGTCAGCGACCGGCCGCCGCGGTCGGTGAAGGTGTACATCTCCTTGCTCACGACGTCGGTGGACTCGCCGACGCCACGGGCGAACAGCTGGGTGTCCTCGAAGACCGCGGTCTCCAGGTACGAGTATCCGGCCCGCCTGGCCGTCTCGGCGAAAGCTCCGCGAATCGCGTAGAACGTCGAGGCCTGCGGTGGAACGTACTCTTTGACACCTTTAGGTGCTTGGAAGCTCATTAGATCCCTCGTGTGGGACCGGACTGCGGCGCCGCTTCCTTCAAATATGGGTTGGTAGCGCGCTCGCGGCCGATCGTCGTCTGTGGTCCGTGGCCCGGCAGGACGACCGTATCGTCAGGCAGCGTCAGGCACTTGGCAGCCAGGCTGCGCAAAATGGTCGTGTAGTCACCGCCGGGCAGGTCGGTGCGGCCGATGGAGCCGGCGAACAGCAGGTCGCCCGAGAACATGATCTCGTCGCCGGGCAGCCGGAAGCTCACCGACCCCCTGGTATGGCCGGGCGTGTGGTCGACCACGAGCTCGAGGCCCGCCAGCTCCAGCACGGCCCCGTCGGAGAGCTCGCGCACGTCGTCGGGCTCGCTCAGCGTCAGCCCGCCGAACATCGAGGCGCTCGTGCCCGACCAGCCGGCGGCCGGGTCGCTCAGCAGGTGGCGGTCGTCAGGGTGGATCCACGCGGGGACGTCACGCGCGCCGCAGACCGGGGCCACCGACCAGACGTGGTCGAGGTGGCCGTGGGTGAGCAGGACCGCGACCGGCTTGAGCCGGTGCTCGCGCAGCAGCTCGTCGACGCCCTCGGTCGCGTCCTGACCTGGATCGACGATCACGCATTCCTCGCCGGCCGCGGGCGCGACAACGTAACAATTGGTCTGGAAGGCCCCTGCGGGGAAGCCGGCGATGAGCATCTGCCTCAGGTGATCTCGTCGAAAAGCCAATGGGAATGTAACCGAAGGGTACCGGTGCGGGTCGCCGGGCTGCGAATCATTACCCGTTGGCCGATACGATTCGCCCACCTCAGTTGATTGACTATGGGAGGCAAAGCGGTGGCCACGGGGAAGGACCGGCAGAGGCAGCTCGCTCGTGAGCACTACGAGCGGCAGATGCATCGCCGGGTCGAACGCGAGCAGAAGGCCAAGCGCACGGCGATCATCGGCTCCTCGGTGGGCGTCGTGATCGTGATCGGCGGCATCGTCGCCGCGGTCGCGCTGCTGGGCGGCAACGACGCGGGGACCGACGCGGCCTCCTCGCCCACGGCGTCGGCCGCCGACACCGCCGCGCCGTCGGCCTCGGCCTCGGCTTCGGCCGCGGCGGGGCCCAAGCCGTACGACGCGGCGACGGGCACGTGCGACTACGTCAAGGACGCCGGAGGCGGGCAGGTCAAGGACGTCGGCATGCCGCCGGCCAAGGTCAAGACCACGCCGGCGACCAAGACGATGACGCTCAGGACCAACCAGGGCGACATCGTCGTCGAGCTGAACAACGCCAAGGCGCCCTGCACGACCAACTCGCTGGAGTTCCTGGCGAAGAAGAAGTACTACGACGGCAGCAAGTGCCACCGGCTCGGCAGCGCCCAGTTCCCGATGCTGCAGTGCGGCGACCCGTCGGCCAAGGCCGACGGCAAGAGCCAGGACGGCACCGGCGGCCCCGGCTACGTCATGGCCGAGGAGAACCTCCAGGGCGCCCAGTACAAGCGCGGCGTGATGGCCATGGCCAAAACGCAGGCGCCGGGCAGCACGGGCAGCCAGTTCTTCCTCGTTTTCGGAGACATCGGACTCACGCCGGATTACACGCCGGTGGGTACGATCACCAAGGGGCTCGACATCCTGGACAAGGTGAACAAAGCAGGCGTCATCGGCGACGCCGGCGACGGGACGGGGGCGCCGAAGCAAACCGTCGAAATCAAAGACGTGACAATCGCCAGCAAGAGCTGACGTAATACAAACTAGGGACGAAGTAGTCCCGAAGGGTCTGATGGAAAGTGCGGGAGGACACGGTGAGCACCGACCCGTGGGGCCGGGTAGACGACGACGGCACCGTCTACGTGCGTACGGCTGAGGGAGAGCGGGCCGTCGGCTCCTGGCAGGCCGGTGAACCCGAAGAGGCACTGGCCTACTTCCATCGCAAGTACGACGAGCTGGCCGGTCAGGTGCAGCTGCTGGAACAGCGCGTCAAGGGCACCGACCTGGCTCCTGCCCAGGCCGAGGCGAACATCGCCAAGCTGCGTGAGGCCGTCGCCGACGCCCACGCCATCGGCGACCTCGACGCGCTGACGGCCCGGCTCGACGGCCTGACGGAGCTGGTCGCCCAGCGCCGCGAGGAGGTCAAGGCGGCCCGCGAGCACGCGCGCGCCGAGGCCAGGTCGGTCAAGGAGCGCATCGTCGCCGAGGCCGAGCGCATCGCGGACGAGACCACCCACTGGAAGTCGGGTGGCGAGCGGCTGCGCCAGCTCGTCGAGGAGTGGAAGGCCGCCGACCGCATCGACCGGGTCACCGAGGCCGCGCTGTGGAAGCGGCTCTCGGCGGCCCGTACGGCGTTCGCCAAGCGGCGCAAGACGTACTTCGCGGGGCTCGACGAGCAGCGCGAGGGCGTGCGGGCGGCCAAGGAGCGCATCGTCGCCGAGGCCGAGGCGCTGGCCGACTCGACCGACTGGGGCCAGACCGCGGCGATCTACCGCGAGCTGATGCAGCAGTGGAAGAGCGCCGGCCGGGCCTCGCGCGAGGCCGAGGACGAGCTGTGGGCCCGCTTCAAGGGCGCGCAGGACCAGTTCTTCCAGGCCCGTTCCGCCGTCTTCGCCGAGCGCGACGCCTCGCTGGCCGCCAACGCGGAGGTCAAGGAGGTGCTGCTGGCCGAGGCCGAGAAGATCCTCCCGGTCACGGACGTGCGCACGGCCCGCTCGGCGCTGCGGAACATCCTGGAGCGCTGGGAGGCCGCCGGCCCGGTGCCGCGCGAGCAGCGCGACCGGCTCGAAGGCGGGCTGCGCAAGGTGGACGATGCCGTGCGCAAGGCCGAGGACGCCGAGTGGAAGCGCTCCAACCCGGAGGCCAGGGCCCGCGCGCAGAGCACCGTCGACCAGCTGCGCACCTCGATCGATCAGCTGGAGAAGCGGCTGTCCAAGGCGCAGACGGCCGGTCGCGCCAAGGACATCAAGGAGACCGAGGAAGCGCTGATCGCCCGGCGCTCGTGGCTGGAGGAGGCCGAGCGCACGCTCGCCGAGTTCAGCTGACCCAGTGGAAATGCCCGTGGAGGCCTCTTCGGGCCTCCACCGGGCCCTGCCAACCGTGCGCCGACCGTGCGCCGACCGTGTGGCGACCGTGCGCGAGCGAGTGGCGGCGGTGCGTGAAATGGGGCGGCGGCGGAAGGGGCTGAGACCTAGGCTGGCGGGCATGGATCCCGTCAGCGCCGCACGTGCCCTCGTCGAGGAGATGTTCCCGGGGGCCCTGTACGCCTTCGTCGGCGGCAGCGCCCTCACCGAGCGCCGCACCAGCACCTCCGACCTCGACGTCGTCGTGGTGCTCGACGGCCTGCCCACCCCCTACCGCGAGTCGCTGCGGTGGCGCGAGTGGCCCGTGGAGCTGTTCGTGCACAGCGAGACCAGCCTGCGCGCCTACCTCGACAAGGACTTCGACCGGCGCCAGCCGAGCCTGGCCCGGATGTGCGCCGAGGGCGCGGTGCTGACCGACCGGACCAGCGGCCGGGCCAGCGACCTCCAGGCGGCGCTGAGCGAGCGCCTGACGGCCGGACCGGGCGGTCTGACCAGCTCACAGGCCGAACGGGCCAGATACGCCCTCTCCGACCTCCTGGACGACCTCTCGGGGGCCACGGACGCCGGCGAGCGGACGTTCATCCGGTGGCAGGTGGCGCAGGAGACCGCCAGGATGGCGCTCGGGCTGGGGCGCAGGTGGCAGGGGAGCGGCAAGTGGCTGCTGCGCGAGCTGCGCGCCCACGACCCGGTGCTGGCGGAGGCGCTGCTCGGCGCCGTCGACGACTCGGCACGGCTGGCCGCCGTCGCCTCGGACGTCCTGGAACGCGCTGGAGGGCGTCTCTGGGAGGGTTACAGGGCCGAGGGTGACCCGTTCCACCAGCCGCTGCGTCACGTGCCCTCAGGGGAGCTCTCGGGCGAGACGGCGCAGAGCTCCGGCATGCACAGGCTCGCGGCGATCAGCGGGGCCACGGCCGGGTCCGTCCGCCTCTGGATGGGCCAGACCCACGTCGCGCCCGCCACGCGCTCGTCCGACCACCACCACGGGGCCTCGGAGACGGCCATCTACGTGGTCAGCGGCACGCCGTCGTTCGTGTTCCTGGAGGACGGGCGGGAGGTGCGGCTGGACACCAAGCCCGGCGACTACATCTTCGTGCCGCCGTACGTGCCCCATCGCGAGGAGAATCCGGACCCGTCGCAGGAGGCCGTGGTCGTCATCGCCCGCAGCACCCAGGAGGCCATCGTCGTCAACCTCCCCGACCTCCGCCCCCGCTGACCCGCCGCCGGGGCCCGGCGCCCCGGAGCGGTCAGTTGCCGGCGCCGCTGACGCGGTAGACGTCGAACACGCCCTGGATGCTGCGCACGGCCTTGAGCACGTGCCCCAGGTGCTTGGGATCGCCCATCTCGAACGTGAACTTGCTGATCGCCACCCGGTCCCGGGACGTCGTGACCGACGCGCTCAGGATGTTGACGTGCTGGTCGGAGAGCGTACGCGTGACGTCGGACAGCAGGCGCGGCCGGTCCAGCGCCTCCACCTGGATCGCGACCAGGAACACGCTGTCGTCGCTGGGCGACCAGCTGACCTCGACGAGCCGGTCGGGCTGCTCCTTGAGCTGCTGCACGTTGGTGCAGTCGCCGCGGTGCACCGACACCCCGTGCCCCCTCGTGACGAACCCGACGATCTCGTCACCGGGCACCGGGGTGCAGCACTTCGACAGGCGTACCCACACGTCGGCGTCGCCCGCCACGACCACGCCCGCGCCGCCACCGCGGGGGCGGCCGCGCAGCCGGGTGGGCAGCGAGGTCTCGGCGATGTCCTCCTCGGCGCTGTCGACGCCGCCGATCGAGGCCACCAGCTTCTGCACGACGGCCTGCGCCGCGATGTGCCCCTCCCCCACGGCCGCGTAGAGCGCGGAGACGTCGGGGTAGCGCAGGTCGCGGGCGAGCGCCAGCAGCGCCTCGCCGGACATCAGCCGCTGCAGCGGCAGGCCCTGCTTGCGCATGGCCCGCCCGATGGCCTCCTTGCCCGCCTCGATCGCGGTCTCGCGGCGCTCCTTGGAGAACCACTGCCGGATCTTGTTACGGGCCCGGCCCGACTTGACGAACTTGAGCCAGTCGCGCGACGGCCCGGCGTCCGGCGACTTGGAGGTGAAGATCTCGACCGTGTCGCCGTTGCCGAGCCGCGACTCCAGCGGCACCAGCCGCCCGTTGACCCGGGCGCCGATGCAGCGGTGGCCCACCTCGGTGTGCACGGCGTACGCGAAGTCGACCGGCGTGGCCCCCTCGGGCAGCGCGATGACCTGCCCCTTCGGGGTGAACACGTAGACCTCGGACACCGACAGGTCGAACCGCAGCGACTCCAGGAACTCGCCCGGGTCGGAGGTCTCCTTCTGCCAGTCGAGGAGCTGGCGCAACCAGGCCATGTCGCTGCCCGGCTTGACCTTGCCGGTGGGGCCGGGGCTGCCGACCTCCTCCTTGTACTTCCAGTGCGCGGCCACGCCGTACTCGGCCCGGTGGTGCATCGCGTGGGTGCGGATCTGCAGCTCCACCGGCTTGCCCTCGGGACCGATCACCGTGGTGTGCAGCGACTGGTACATGTTGAACTTGGGCATCGCTATGTAGTCCTTGAACCGCCCCGGCACCGGGTTCCACCGGGCGTGGATGGTGCCGAGCGCGGCGTAGCAGTCACGCACGCTGTCGACGAGGACGCGGATGCCCACCAGGTCGTAGATGTCGTCGAAGGCCACGTCGCGGGCGATCATCTTCTGGTAGACCGAGTAGTAGTGCTTCGGCCGGCCCTTGACGACGGCGCGGATCTTGGCCTCGCGCAGGTCGCCGGAGACCTTCTCGATGACCTCCTGCAGGAACAGGTCGCGGCGCGGCGCCCGCTCCGACACCATGCGCGCGATCTCGTCGTAGCGCTTGGGGTAGAGCATGGCGAAGGCCAGGTCCTCGAGCTCCCACTTGATCGTGTTCATGCCCAGGCGGTGGGCCAGCGGGGCGAAGATCTCCAGCGTCTCGCGCGACTTCTGGTGGCGCTTGTGCTCGGGGAGGTAGCGCATGGTGCGCATGTTGTGGAGCCGGTCGGCGAGCTTGATGATCAGCACGCGGATGTCGCGCGACATGGCGACGACCATCTTGCGCACGGTCTCGGCCTGCGCGGCGTCGCCGAACTTCACCTTGTCCAGCTTGGTCACGCCGTCGACCAGGGAGCCGATGGTGTCGCCGAAGTCGCCGCGCAGCTCGTCGAGGCTGTAGGCGGTGTCCTCCACCGTGTCGTGGAGCAGCGCGGCGCACAGGGTCTCGTCGTCGGTGCCGAGCTCGGCCAGGATCGTGGCCACGGCCAGCGGGTGGGTGATGTACGGGTCGCCGGACTTCCGCTTCTGGTCGCGGTGGTGGTAGGCGGCGACGTCGTACGCACGCTCGATCACGCGCAGGTCGGCCTTGGGGTGGGTGGCGCGGACCGTGCGGAACAACGGCTCCAGCACCGGATTCATGGCCCCACCCCCAAATCGCCTTCGACGCACCGCAGGAACGCCGGACGCCTCGGCGTTGCCGGAGTCGGTTACGTCGGGCACGACCACATCACGGGGCACACAGACTCCTCACGCAATGGCTCCTCACGTTCGAGTCCAGATCCCCCAGTGTATCCAGGCGGCGAACCTGGGCCGTCGCGGGGCGGGCTCAGACGATCACGAGGGAGTGCAGGTCCACTCCCGTCACCCGCTCACGTCCCTTGAGAAAGGCCAGTTCCATGAGCACGGCGATGCCGACGACCTCGGCGCCGGCCCTCTTCACCAACTCCACGGCAGCCCTCGCGGTGCCACCCGTGGCCAGCACGTCGTCGACCACGAGAACGCGGTCGCCGGGCGTGAAGGCGTCACGGTGGACCTCGATGGTCGCGGAGCCGTACTCCAGATCGTAGGACTCTTCGAGGGTTTCGGCGGGCAGTTTCCCCTTCTTCCGTACCGGTACGAAACCCGCCCCCGCCCGGTACGCCACCGGAGCCGCGAGGATGAACCCGCGCGCCTCGATGCCCACGATCTTGTCCACCTGGTGGAGCCCGGCCAGCTCGTCCACCACGGCCGCCATGGCGACCGGGTCGCCCAGCAGCGGGGTGATGTCCTTGAACATCACGCCCGGCTTGGGGTAGTCGGGCACGTCCCTGATCCTGTCCAGGATCATCGTGCTCAGCTCGGTCATGGCGTCTCCTCGCAATCGTGCACCGGCGGTGTGCCGGGCTCCATGATGGTGCATCTTGCGCGCACGCAACGACGCCCCCGACCCCGTGAAGGGCGAGGGCGTCGTGGCGTACGCGTGCTTGCTATCCCTTGGCTACGGCCGCGCTTTTGGAACCCTTCGGCCCCTTGCCGCTTCCCGTCGAGGCCAGCCTCCTGGCGATGGCCTGGTACTTCGGCTCCCGCTCCTTCAACGTCACCAGCAGCGGCGTGGCGACGCACAGCGAGGAGTACGTACCGACGATCATGCCGACGAACAGCGCCAGCGACAGGTCCTTCAGCGTGCCCGCGCCGAGCAGCGTGGTGCCGATGAACAGGATCGCCGCCACCGGCAGGATCGCGACCAGCGAGGTGTTCAGCGACCGGATCAGCGTGTGGTTGAGCGCGTTGTTGGCCGCCATCGAGTACGTCATCTTCGACGTGTGCCCCAGCTTGGCCGTGACCTCCTTGATCATGTCGAACACCACGACCGCGTCGTAGAGCGAATAACCGAGGATGGTCAGGAAGCCCAGCAGCGTAGCCGGCGTGACCTCGAAGCCCGACCAGGCGTAGATGCCGGCCGTGATGACGAGGTCGTGGATGAGCGCGACGATCGCCGACATGGCCATCTTCGGCTCGAACGCCATCGACAGGTACAGGATGATCGCCAGCATGAACACGCCCAGGCCGATCCAGGCCTTCTGCGAGACCTCACCGCCCCAGGACGGGCCGATGGCCTGCACGCTGACCTGACCGACCGGAGTGTTGAAGTCCTTGGCGATCTGGGACTGCACCTGCTCCCTGGTGTTCTCCGGCAGGCTCTCGGTGGTCACCCGCCAGCCGCCGGTGCCGGCCGACTGGACGATCGCCTGGTGCGCGCCCTGATCGAGGACGGCCTCGCGGACCTCCTGGACGGTGGCCTGCTCGGACTTGAACGAGAAGACCGTGCCGCCCCTGAACTCCACGCCCAGGTTGAGCCCGTTGATCAGCAGACCCGCGATCGAGATGAGCAGCAGAATGCCCGACAGGCTGTACCAGAGCCTCCATTGGCCGACGAAGTCGACATTGATCTCGCCGCGGTAGAGGCGACGCGCCAGTCCCATCTCAGGCCTCCTGCGGAGTGGTCGGGCGGTCGGACGAGCCGACCTCGCTCATGCGCTCGGCGTCGAGGCCGGACAGCGGGTGCCCCTTGGCGAAGAACTTCAGCCTCGCCAGCAGGGCGATGAACGGCTTCGTGAACAGGAACACCACCACGATGTCGATCAGCGTGGTCAGGCCCATCGCGAAGGCGAACCCGGCCACACCGCCCACCGCCAGGAAGTAGAGCACGATCGCGGCGATGAACATGACGGCGTCGGCGATCAGGATCGTGCGCCGGGCACGGACCCAGGCCACCTCGACGGCCGCGCGGAGCGTCCGGTGACCCTCCTTCATCTCGTCACGTATGCGTTCGAAGTAGACGATGAAGGAGTCGGCGGTGATGCCGATCGAGACCACGAGGCCGATGATGTGCGGCAACGAGAGCCGGAAGTTGGCGTTGTGGCCGAGCACGACCACCGCCGTGTACGTCAGGATCGTGGCGACCACGAGGCTCAGCACCGCCACGATGCCGAGGCCGCGGTAGTAGAGCATCGAGTAGACCACGACGAGCACGAGGCCGATGAGGCCCGCGATCAGACCGCCCTGCAGCTGGTCCTGGCCCAGCGTCGAGGAGACCGTGTCGACCGAGCTGCGGTTGAACTTCAGCGGCAGCGCGCCGTACTTGAGCTGGTCGGCCAGCGCGGTGGCGCTGAGCTGGTCGAACCCGCCGGTGATCTCGGCCCGACCGCCGGGGATCGGGCTGATGATGTTGGGGGCGGTGATGACGACGCCGTCGAGCACGACCGCGACCTTGTTGCGCGGCTCCTGGGAGTTGTAGGCGGTCGTGGTGAGCTTGCTCCACTCGGCCGCGCCCTTGCTCTTGAAGTCGAGCTGGACGACCCACTCGACGGTGCCCTGCCGGACGCCCGCCGAAGCCGTGTCGATGTCGGTGCCGACGACCTTGGCGACGTCGAGGACGTACTTGTAGCTGCCGTCGGTCTCGCAGCCGGCGAACTGCTTCTTCGGGTCGTCCTGGACGCCCTGGCCGCGGTTGGCCGGGTTGGCGCAGTCGAGCTTGTTGAACTGGGCCAGCACCGCCGGGTCGATGCCCTGGGTGTTGACGCCGGCGTTGGGGTTCTGCGCGGGCGGCGTGCTGGGCTGGCCGGACGGGGCCGCCGTCGGGCTGGCCTTGGCGTCCTGGCCCTTCTTCTGCTGCTTCTGAGGGTTGTCCGTGGCGGCCGGCTGCTGGGGGTTGTCCGTGGCGGCCGGCTGCCCCGACGCGGCGGGCGTCGGCGCGGTCAGCGCGGACGACAACGCCTTGCCCGTCGGCGACGCACTGGGCTTGGGCGTGGAGACCGCGGGCGAGCCGGACTTGTCAGACTTGGGGGTGGCGGACTGGCTCGCCGAAGCCGACGGGTTCGGCGTCGGCGCGTTCGTGGCCAGGTTCTGCGGAACCTGCGTGGCCTCCATGGCCAGCACCTGGCGGAAGCGCAGCTCCGCGGTGGTGGCGACCAGCTTGATGGCCTCGCTCTGTCCGACGCCCGGGATCGAGATGATGATGTTGCTGCCGGACCTGGCGACCTCCGCGTCGGAGATGCCGTTGCCGTTGACTCGATCGCGGATGATGTTGACTGCGCGATCGAGAATCTCATCCGGCGGTGCCGTGTTGTTCTGGGTCACCGGGGACAGAGTCACCGTCGTGCCGCCGGCGAGGTCGAGACCCAGCTTGGGCGTGAACGCCTTCTGCAGGAACATCGTCCCGCCCAGGGCGAGGATGAGCGCCAGCAGCACCAGGAGCGTTCGCCCCGGTCGGCTGTGGCGGCTGGTCGGTCGGGCCACTGGTCGTCAGTTCTTTCAGATAGAGGTTTGTCGCAGAGCTTAGTCAGGACTGCTTGGTGCTGGAGTCCTGGTCGTCGTTGCGATCCACGGTGGCCTCGGACTCCTTCTTGCCCTCCTCACCCGGTGCGGCGTCGTCGTCGGAGGACTCGTCCGCCGCGGGAGCGTCCCCGGGCGTGACCACACGGCCGATCGCGGCCTTCACCCAGCGGGTCTCGATCCCCGGTGCGATCTCGAGGACCACGTCCTCATTGTCCACCGACACCACGGTGCCGAACAGCCCGGTCGTGGTCATGACCCGGGCGCCCGGAGCCAGGGAGTTCTGCATTTGGATCGCCTCTTGCTGACGCTTGCGCTGAGGGCGGATCAGCAGGAAGTAGAACACCACCACCAGCAGAATCAGCGGCAGGATGCTACCGAGTTGTCCCATGTCCATAAGGGGCGACCTTCCATTGTCGTACAAGAAGTTGACACCGGCCTCGCGCCGGAAATTCCGTGCGTTGCGTCGGGGCCGCGCCGCTCAGCCCGTCAGCCTACACAGCCAGCCAAGCCACGGAGTGTAGGCCGTTGTTGCGAAACGCGGCAACGAGGCAGCGTTTCGGCGCGCGGGGAAGTTCCCATTTTGAAACGGTTGCAACCGTTCTGTGATCAGCCGTCTGAGTCGAATACCGCTGCTCCGAACGCGTCGGGGGGCGGGGTCATGCCGAGATGGCTCCAGGCGGCCGCCGTCGCGACCCGGCCGCGCGGGGTCCTGGCCAGCAGGCCCTGGCGTACGAGGAACGGCTCGGCCACCACTTCGACGGTCTCCGGCTCCTCCCCCACGGCCACGGCCAGCGTCGACAGGCCGACCGGGCCGCCGCCGAACTTCTTCAGCAGCACGTCCAGGACCGCCCTGTCGAGCCGGTCGAGCCCTTCGGCGTCGACTTCGTACAGATTAAGGGCCGCCGCCGCTATTTCCCGGTTTATCACCCCGTCGGCCCTTACGTCCGCGAAATCCCGCACTCGCCTGAGCAGCCGGTTCGCGATACGGGGCGTCCCCCGGGACCGCCTGGCGATCTCGTGCGCCCCGTCCCCGGGCAGGACCACGCCGAGCAGCCTGGCCGACCGGTAGAGCACCTGCTCGAGCTCGCCGACCTCGTAGAAGTCCATGTGCGCGGTGAACCCGAACCGGTCGCGCAGCGGCGCGGGCAGCAACCCGGCGCGGGTGGTGGCGCCGACGAGCGTGAACGGCGCGATGTCGAGCGGGATGGCCGTGGCTCCCGGGCCCTTGCCGACGACGATGTCGACCCTGAAGTCCTCCATGGCGAGATAGAGCATCTCTTCGGCGGGCCTGGCCATCCGGTGGATCTCGTCGATGAACAGCACCTCGCCCTCGGCGAGCGTGGACAGGATGGCGGCCAGGTCTCCGGCCCGCTCCAGCGCGGGGCCGGAGGTGATCCTCAGCGGCGCGTTGAGCTCAGCGGCGATGATCATGGACAGCGTGGTCTTGCCGAGCCCGGGCGACCCGCTCATCAGCACGTGGTCGGGCGGCCGCTGCCTGCGCAGGGCGCTCTCGAGCACGAGGGAGAGCTGCTCGCGCACCCGGCCCTGGCCGATGAACTCGCCGAGCCGCTTGGGCCGCAGCGCCGCCTCGATCTGCAGCTCGTCGCCACCGGCCTCGGACGACACCAACTCCCGCTCAAACCCCACCCCCACACCCCCTCACACCGGCCGCACCGTCAACGTCGCACCACACCTTCACACCGGCACCCACCCACCGCGACGGCGCCGTGACGAGCGCTCCCTGCACCCGGCCGGAGCCCACCGCGCCGCGACGGCGGGACGTGGTGCGGTGGAGACCGGCGCAACGCGGTCGGCGCCCGGCCGGGCCACGGTGCCGGGCCTGCGACTCGCTCGTCACGGCGAGCAGCCCGTGAGCCTTCACGACCGGCCATGACAGACGGAAACCGGCGTCGGCGCGTGCGGTTACCTTGGCCCCGCCGTAAAAACCGGGCTTGAGCGCGGCACGCGCGGTCACGCTGGCGAGCGCGGCACACGCGGGCACCTTGGCCAGCGCGGCGCACGCCGTCACCTCGACGAGAACGGCACGCGCGGTCACGTCGGCGGCAGCGGCATGCGCGGTCACATCGGCGCGAAAGAGCGCGGCGCGCGGACGGACGGGGCGGCGGGTCATCGGACGCTCAGGGATTGCAGGGCGGCCTTCAAAAGCGCGGCGACCTGGGGACGGCGTCCGGCGGCGAGGTCGGCGTCGGCGACCGGCTCCACGACGGCGACGGCCTCGTCTGCGTCCTTGCTGGAGTAGCCCAGCCCCACCAGCCCCGAGTGGACCTGATCGCGCCACGCCGCCACGCGCCGCTCCCCGTTGAGCGCGGCGTTGACCGCCTCCTCCGGCGTGCCGAGCCGGTCCTTCAGCTCCAGCACGATCCGCTGCGCCCCCTTCTGCCCGATCCCCGGGACCTGCGTGAGCGCCTTGAGGTCCGCACTGGCCACGGCGACGCGCAGCGCGTTGGGCGGGTGGACGGCGAGCATCGCCAGCGCCAGCTTGGGCCCGACCCCGCTGGCCGTCTGCAGCAGCTCGAACACGGCTCGCTCGTCGTCCGTGGCGAACCCGTAGAGGGTGAGCGACTCCTCCCGCACCACCAGCGACGTGGCCAGGCGCGCTTCCTCCCCGATCCGCAGCGTGGCGAGCGTGCCCGGAGTGCAGTGGGTGAGGATGCCGACGCCACCGACCTCGATCACGGCTCCGTCGGGAGCGATCGCGGCCACCTTGCCCGAAACCGACGCGATCACAGCCCACCATCCTTCCACGCCGCCGGGGCCCGCACACCACCGGCGAGGGTCACAGCCCGACATCCTCCCGCATGATCACGGACGACACGCCGCGGGCGCGCGGACCGGCCGCGCGGCGCGCCATCCCCAAAGCCGCCAGAGCCCCCGAAGCCCTCAGAGCCGCCAGAGCCCTCAGAGCCGCCAGAGCTCCCGAAGCCGCCCCCGAAGCGGATGATCACGGCCGGGTGTCCTTCCGGGTGGCCTTGGCGAGGGCGGCGGCGAGGCGGTGCTGGGCGCCGCCGCGCCACACGTGGCAGATCGCCAGGGCCAGCGCGTCGGCCGCGTCGGCGGGCTTGGGCATCTCGCTCAGGCGCAGCAGCCGGGTGACCATGGCGCCGATCTGCTTCTTGTCGGCGGTGCCGCTGCCGGTGATGGCCGCCTTGACCTCGGACGGCGTGTGCAGCGCCACGGGAAGCCCGCGCCTGGCCGCGCACAGCACGGCTATCCCGGCCGCCTGCGCGGTGCCCATGACGGTGCGTACGTTGTGCTGGCTGAAGACGCGCTCGACCGCCACCGCGTCGGGCCGTACGTCGTCGAGCCACTGCTCGATGCCGGCCTCGATGCCGACGAGCCGCGCGCCGAGCTCCTCGTCGGCCCCGGTGCGCACCACCCCGACGGCCACGAGCGTCAGCGGCGCGCCCGGCCGCCCCTCGACAACGCCCAGGCCGCACCGGGTCAGCCCCGGATCGACGCCCATCACCCGCACCGGCCCGCCCTCCCGTCGCCGAACACCTGTTCGGCACGAGACTTTACCCCGGCGGGGGCGCCCACGCACCGGTAATCGCCCGCACGCCGGGGAAGGGAGCCGCCGGCGCGCCTCCGATCAGAAGTAGTCCAGCATGTACGGCCTGGCGGCGAAGGCCGCGTCGAGCGCCTCGTCGTACCGGTCGTCACCGGACATCAGCCCGCTCAACCGCAGCGTGGCCGTCGGCACCCCCGCGTACAACGCCGAGAACCCGTTCACCGAGAGCGTGACCCCGGGCTCCTCGACGGGCGTCACCGCACCGGACCCGCCCGCGACCTCCAGCCGCCACGACCCCCCGCCGCTCAGCGGATCGTCCACGGTCACCACGGCCTCGCAGCTCACGTACGCCGGATAGCCCCGCCGCTCCACCGCGGCGGCCACGTCCAGCACCCTGAACATCCACCGCGACTGCCGCACCTCCTCGTTGGACCGCTCCCGCAGCATCCACAGCACCGGGTCGTCCGGAGCCACGGCGGCGACGACATGGCGCGCGATCGACGACGCGCTGCCGACCAGCGACCACAATGCCCGGGCGGTCTCCCCCGACCCGGCGACCAGGTTCTCCACCTGCATGTCGTCGCCGCGCCACCGGTAGACGACGAAGCCGTCCTCGGCCAGGTAGAGGAAGTCGTCCTTGTTCTCCAGCCACAGGGCCCAGGTGCCCTCGTCCCAGGAGATGGGGCCGCTGGCGCGGGTGGCCGAGTGGACGCGGTGCAGCAGGGAGACGACCTCGCCCGCGTCGTCCGGGCCCATCCTGCGCAGCTTGACCTGCCCGGACGGCCGGATCTGGCGCAGCCCCTCGGCCGGGAGCCGCACCTTGTACTGGCCTCCGGCGTGCTCGTAGCCGATCGAGCGGTAGATCGGCGTGGTGGCCGGAAAGAGCGCGGAGACCGCGTCGCCGAGGGAGGCGGCCCGCTCCACGACGGCCCGCATGAGCAGGCTGCCGACACCACGGCCACGATCCTCGGGATTGACGGTGACGCCGGCGACGCCCGCCATCGGCTGCGGCCTGCCGTGCCACCACTGCGTGAACCGGCGCAGCCGCGCGGCCCCGGCGAGCCTGGAGCCGTCGAACGCGCCCAGATAGCGGCCCTCACCGAGCGCCGGGAGCACCGCCCGGCGCCACTTCTCGTTGTCGCCGGGGGGCAGCGGCCCGAAAGAGCGCCTGCGCAGGTCAAGAACGTCGTCGAGGTCTTCGGCGATCAGGTTGCGAATCTCCACGAGGACCCAACCTATGGCGGGCCGCGCCGCCGGTCCACTTTGGGCGGCGGGGTGCCGCGCCTACGCGGCGGCGGTGCGCGCCCGCGAGCCGTTCGTGGTGATGGCGAGCCTGTCGAGGTAGAGCAGCTGGGCGGCCACGACGGCGACCAGCGCGACGGCGACGACGAGCAGCGGCGTGGCGGCGCCGACGTCGGGCTTCGCCGCGGTGAAGGAGCCGAGCTGGGCCATCTGCGCCACCGGCGCGGTGAACAACGTCGGCTTCTGGGCGACCAGCAGCGGCCAGAGCAGGTCCTGGGCGTTCATCAGGGCGACGGCCCCGGCGAGGATGCCCGCCATGGGGAGCGACGGGAGGAACACGCCGCCGAAGAAGTCCTTGTCGGTGCGCTCGGCCAGCCCCTTGCACAGGAGCGTGAGCACGAGCAGGGCCGGGACGCTGACGAGAAGGGGTGGGACGAGGGCCAGGAAGGAGTCGATGAGGCCCATGTTGCGCATGTTCTGCCAGTTGGCGACGCCGAGGGGCCCCGTACCGACGAACAGCCACGGCGCGAACACCAGCAGCAGCCACTCGCTCCCGCGCCCCAGCGGTCGCAGGCCGCCGATCCCGAGCGCGGCCAGGTAGGCGACGCCCACCGAGACGACCGCTCCGCCGATCGCCGGGACCCACGTGTTCACCTGGGAACGCAGGGAGCCCGCCTCCGAGGTGGGCGAGGCGAGCACGCCGTCGATCCACGGCCAGGCGCACACGAGCGCGACGGCGAGGAAGACCACCAGCGCCACGATCCCGACGGCCATGCCGACGGTCCCGGCACCACGTCCAGCGGCCGCGCCCGGCGCCACCACAGGAGCAGCCACAGGAGCCGCCCCCGGCACGATCGGCCCCGCCGCAGGGGCGGTCGGCACTCCCGCAGGGGGCGCAGGTGAGGTCGGCACGGTCGTGCCCGGCTCAGGCGCGGTACGCGGGATCAGCGTGACGCTCAGCCGGGAGGCCGCCACGACGACCGTCGCGACGATGCCCAGCACGCCGAGGATCACCCCCGTGAGGGTCGCAACGGACGCGCCAGGGCCGAACTCGGCCATCCGGAAGGCGGAGTCGTACTCCAGCCCTGCGAGCGTCTCTGTGGAGCGCTCAGGGCCGCCCCGGGTGAGCACGAGGCCGAAGGAGAACGTCTGGAGCCCGACCGCGACCGTGGCGATCGCGACGAGCACCCCCACCACGAGCATCGCGGGCCCCACACCACCGCGAGACGGCCCGGAAAAGCCCCGCGCATCGGAGAAGCCCTGCGGGGCGGAGCCGGCGCGCAGGGCGGGCAGGAACGCCATGACCGCCAGCGCGCACACCACCCCGAAAGTGCCGGCCGCGACGATCAGCCGGAGCGTTCCAGGCGCGGTCGCGGGATCGCGCAGCCCTTCGGCCAGCCCCGCCAGACCCGGCGCGTCCGGCGCCAGCCCGCGCATCCAGGCCGCCGCCACCCCCACCGGCGAGAACGTGACGATCGCCAGCGACAGCGCGATCCGCCCGGTCCTCCGCGGCCACGTGCCCGCCCGGTCG
Organism: Nonomuraea sp. NPDC051941; assembly: GCF_044593615.1. Classification (NCBI taxonomy): domain Bacteria; kingdom Bacillati; phylum Actinomycetota; class Actinomycetes; order Streptosporangiales; family Streptosporangiaceae; genus Nonomuraea; species Nonomuraea sp. NPDC051941. Next base: position 85,624 of record NZ_JBIUCF010000026.1, on the reverse strand, counting down.
AGCGCCACCGCCAGCAGCGGCGCCACCACCACGGCCACCAGCAACGGGATCGCGACCAGCGACAGCGTGAACCACGCCGCCCGCCAGAACTCGCCGTCGCCCAGCAGCCTGCCGTAGTTGGCGAACCCCACGTACGTGCTCTCGCGCAGGACGCCGCCCCTCTGCAGGCTGAGCCAGATCGTCTGGGCCGTGGGCAGCACGAGCGAGATCAGCGTGCCGAGCAGCGCTGGCACGGCCAGCAGCCAGCCGAGCGCCGGAGAGGGGGCCTGTGGAGGGGTGGGGGAAGTCACGTCGCCCGACCCTACGCTGCCCCGTCCCTTCTCGCACCCGAAGAAAGCCCCGGAACCCACCCGCGCCGAAGAAAGCCCCGGAGCTCCTCTCACGCCCGGAGGAAGCCCCGGAGCGCCGCACGAGGGCGGGCACGCATGAGTAAGGGCCCGGCGTGGCCGAGCCCTTACGTCGTGCGATCGCTAGTCCAGCGCCGCCAGCACGTCGTCCGGCACGTCGAAGTTGGCGAAGACGTTCTGGACGTCATCGCTGTCCTCCAGCGCGTCGATGAGGCGGAACACCTTCTTGGCGCCCTCCTCGTCGAGCGGCACGCTCATCGTCGGCAGGAAGCTCGACTCGGCCGAGTCGTAGTCGAGCCCGGCCTCCTGCAGCGCCTTGCGGACCGGCACCAGGTCACCGGCCTCGGAGACGACCTCGAACGACTCGCCCAGGTCGTTGACCTCCTCGGCGCCCGCGTCGAGGACGGCCATGAGCACGGTGTCCTCGTCGAGCCCGTCCTGCTTGGGCACGATCACGACGCCCTTGCGGTTGAACATGTAGGAGACGGACCCGGGGTCGGCCAGCGAGCCGCCGTTGCGGGTCAGCGCGACGCGGACCTCGGAGGCGGCGCGGTTGCGGTTGTCGGTGAGGCACTCGATGAGCACCGCGACGCCGCCGGGCGCGTAACCCTCGTACATGATGGTCTGCCAGTCGGCGCCACCGGCTTCGAGGCCGCCGCCGCGCTTGCGGGCGCGCTCGATGTTGTCGTTGGGCACGGAGTTCTTCTTCGCCTTGAAGATGGCGTCGAAGAGCGTGGGGTTGGCGTCCGGGTCGGGGCCACCGGTCCGTGCCGCCACCTCGATGTTCTTGATGAGCTTCGCGAACAGCTTGCCGCGCTTGGCGTCGAGCGCGGCCTTCTTGTGCTTCGTCGTCGCCCATTTGGAGTGGCCGGACATTACCTAGAGCTCCCTCACCATGTCTACGAAGTAACGGTGCACGCGCGCGTCCCCGGTCAGCTCGGGGTGGAACGACGTCGCGAGCAACGGCCCTTGACGGACCGCGACGATCCTATCCCCAGGCTCGCACCTGCCCAGCACTTCGACGTCGCCGCCGATGGATTCGACCCAGGGAGCGCGGATGAACACCGCGTGCACCCGCTCCCCCGCGAAGTCCAGGTCGGACTCGAAGGAGTCGACCTGGCGGCCGAACGCGTTGCGCCTGACCACCATGTCGATGCCGCCGACCGTCTGCTGTCCGGCGACGCCGTCCTCGATCCTGTCGGCCAGCATGATCATGCCGGCGCAGGACCCGTAGGCGGGCATGCCTTCCTTGATCCGCATCCGCAGCGGCTCCAGCATGTCGAAGGTCTCGGCGAGCTTCCACATGGTGGTCGACTCCCCACCGGGGATGACCAGGCCGTCGACCGCGTCCAGCTCGGCCGGCCGGCGCACGGCGGTGGCCGACGCTCCTGCCTCCTGAAGCATGCGCGCATGCTCGCGCACGTCTCCCTGGAGAGCGAGTACACCGATCGTGGGCACAGTCGATCCTTCCGTCTCGGTGCGGGTTCCGACAATTCAACACCAGGATGGCCTGGGATCTTCCTAAGGGGCCACTTTGACGTGGACGGGCTTGTGGTCGGACAGCGTCACGTCCCGCCCGACGCGGCAGCTCCGCACCGTGCCTTTGGGCGCGAACAGGTAATCGAGTTTTTTACCCTCCCTGGTCCACCGGCCGGTACGCCGCGTGCCGCGCTGGTCGCATTCCTGGTACGCGCGGTAGAGCGGAGCGACGGCCCGGCGGCCGGCGGCGCTGCCGTATCCGCTGTCCGGGGGCGCCACGTTGAGGTCTCCGCCGAGGATCGTGCGATATCCCGGCTCGGCCGCGATCTCGAGCAGCCGCCTGATCTGCCTGGTCCGGTAGGGGGCGCCCGGTTGGCGGTCGTCGTCGGCCCGGCCCGAGGACAGGTGGGTGCCGCAGGCGCGCACCTTCCTGGCGGGGACGGTGGCGCAGAGGACGGCGCGCGTGACGTACCAGGGCGGGGCGGGCAGCGGGTGGGCCTCGAAGGTGGCGGCATCGCCCGCCACGGCGACCGCGATGCTCTGCGCGCCGCGCGGGCGGCCGAGGCGGTCGGGGTGGCAGGCGTACGGGGTGCCGTCGTGGGAGGTCAGACCCCACGAGCCGATGGTCCAGTTCCGTCCGGTGCGCTGTTCGAGCCAGAGTTCGAGCGTGCCGGCCGCGCCCGTGCAGAACTCCTGCAGGAAGATCACGTCAGGAGGGCCGTTCTTGATCGCGTACCCGCCGATGCTCTGCGCCAGTTCGAGCGCGCCCGCGCGGTAGAGGGGGCACGCCGAGTTGGTGCCCGCGCAGACGTTCCAGGTCATCACGGACAGCTCGGCTCTCGGGGGAGCCGCGAGCAATCCGGCCACGAGTAACAGGACAGGTCCCACCATGTCGGGAAACTATCAACCAGCGGGAGCCGCGGCGTCCTGGAGCGTGTGGTCGGTGTCCACCCGGCTCAGGACGCGCAGGTGGTGGCGCCGGACGTAGAGGATGGCCATGCCGACGAAGCAGCAGGCGGCGCCCAGCGCGTACGGGACGGCGACGCCGATCTCCTCCCCCAGCTTGGTCGCGATGAACGGGGCCAGTGCGCCGCCCATCCAGCGCACGAAGTTGTAGCCCGCGGAGGCGACGGGCCTGGGCGCGTCGGAGACCTCCATGGCCGACTCGGTGAAGACGGTGTTGTTGAGGCCGATGGGGATGCCGGAGAGCACGGTGAACACGATGATCCCGACGTGCCCGGACAGCGCGATGCCGATCTGGAACACGGCCAGCAGCGCCAGCGCCAGGTGCAGCACGTTCACCGAGCCGATCTTGCGCTGCAGCGGCGGCGCGCCGAACACCGAGGCCAGCGCCACGCAGACGCCCCACCCGAAGAAGACGGCGCCGATGCCGTAGGGCGACATGTGCAGGATGAACGGGGTGAAGGCCAGCACGGTGAAGAACGCGAAGTTGTAGAAGAGCGCGGTGAAGGCCGTGGTGGACAGGCCGCCGTGGGCGAGCGCCTTGATCGGGGCGGCGAGACTGGTCCTGGCCGCGGGCTTGGGGGTGGCCTTGAGCAGGGTGACGATCAGGACGAAGCCGACGGCCATGAGAGTGGCGGTGCCGAAGAACGGGGCCCGCCAGTTCCAGTCGCCGAGCAGGGCGCCCACCAGCGGGCCGGCGGAGATGCCCAGGCCGAGCGCGGCCTCGTACAGGATGATCGCGGCCTCGGCGCCGCCGCTGGCCGCGCCCACGATGACGGCCAGCGCGGTGGCCACGAACAGCGCGTTGCCCAGGCCCCAGCCCGCGCGGAAGCCGACGAGCTCGCCGACGCTGGTGGAGGTGCCGGCGAGCGCGGCGAAGACGATGACGAGCGCGAGCCCGGCCAGCAGCGTCCGCTTGCCGCCGATGCGGCTGGAGACCCAGCCGGTGATCAGCATCGCCACCGCCGTCACCAGGAAGTAGCTGGTGAACAGCAGCGACACCTGGCTGGGGGTGGCCTTCAGACCTTGGGCGATGGAGGGGAGGATGGGGTCGACGAGGCCGATGCCCATGAAGGCCACGACCGCGGCGAACGCGGTGGCCCAGACGGACGTGGGCTGGCGAAGAATTCCGCCGCCGGATTGCATGGGGCTCCTTTACCGGGGGTTGCGGCTTTACCGGGCTTTGCCGGGCTTTATCGGGGGTTGCGGCCGAGCTTGGCCAGGACGGGCAGCGCGGCCGCCAGCGTGGCGCGCTCGTCGTCGGTGAGCGCGGCCAGCTCCTGGCTGAGGTGGGCGATCCTGGCCCGCCGCACGGCGAGCAGCCGGTCGCGGCCCTCACCGGTCAGCTCGACCGTCCTGACGCGGGCGTCGGCCGGGTCGGAGCCACGCGCCACCAGGCCGGCGTCCTCCAGGCGGTTGATCTGCACGGTCATGGTGGGCAGCTGGACGGCGTGCTCCTCGGCCAGCTCGGTCATGCGGCGGGGGCCGGGTTCGAGCGAGCCGAGCACGGCGTACTGCTGGCTGGTGACGGGTTGGCCGGCGACGGTGCGCCTGAGCAGGAGGACCAGGTGGCGCAGCACCGTGGAGACCTGCTCGGCCAGGCGGGTGGGGTCGTCCCTCATGCTTAGCCCAACTAACTTAGCCTGGCTAATATTCCGCCGAAAGAAAAGCGGCACCCCGGGCCGGGGTGCCGCTCTCCGGAGCGATCGTCAGGGACGCTCGGTCTCCAGGCGGACCGTCTCCTCCACGGTCAGCTGCTGCTGGGCGCGCAGCGTCGGGTCGAGCGGCCGCAGGTACGTCTGCTGCACCCCCGGCACCCGGTTCTCCACGACGAACGTGGCCCGCGTGTAGACCTCGGCCCCCGGGGTCTGCACTTTCGGCACCACCCTGAAGTCCGCGGTCATCTGGTCCCGCTCGATCTTCGTCAGCACGTAGCCGCGCTGGTTGTTGTAGAACTTCAGGTGCGGGTTGATCGCCAGGAACGGGTGCGTGGACGGGTCGGAGTCCGCCCCGTTGCCGCCCGTCGAGATCGAGGTGGCCACCAGCTCGGAGCCCACCGACGGCCCGGTCGGGTCGTCGTAGTTCAGCTTGAGGTCGCTGGCCCAGTGGGCGTGCACGTCGCCGGTCAGCACGACGGCGTTGCGCACCTTGGCGTCCACCCAGCCCTGGGTGATGCGCTGCCGGGAGGCGACGTAACCGTCCCAGGCGTCCTGGCTGGTGATCTTGGCGGGGCCGGCGTTGTTGTCGCGCTGGGCGAAGAAGACCTGCTGGCCGATGATGTCCCACTGCGCGCGGGAGTGGTGGAAGCCGTCCAGCAGCCAGGACTCCTGCTCGTTCCCCGTGATCGAGCGCGCCGGGTCCACGGCGGCCGGGCAGTCGCGGTAGCCGTCGCCGCAGCCCTGGTCGTCGCGGTACTGGCGGGTGTCGAGCATGTGGAACATGGCCATCCGCCCCCACCGGATCCGCCGGTAGAGCTGCATGTCGATGCCGCGCGGGATGGAGGTGCGGCGCAGCGGCATGTTCTCGTAGTAGGCGCGGAAGGCGGCCTCGCGCCTGGCCAGGAAGTTCGGCTGGGGGACCTCGGGCTTCTCGGGGATCTCGTCGGCCCAGTTGTTGTCGACCTCGTGGTCGTCCCATACCACCAGCCACGGCGCGGCGGCGTGCGCGGCCTGCAGGTCGGGGTCGGCCTTGTACTGGGCGTGGCGCTGGCGGTAGTTGGCCAGGGTCTCGGTCTCGGGGCCCTCGTGGTCGCGGACGTTGCCGCCGGGGATGGTGTAGGTGTCCTTGGTGTACTCGTACTGGTAGTCGCCCAGGTGCAGGACGAGGTCCGGGTTGTCCTCGGCCAGCCTGCGGTACGAGGTGAAGTAGCCGTGCTCGTACTGGGCACACGAGACGAACGCCATGGCCAGCGAGCTCCCGTACGAGAGCGGGTGCGGCGCGGTGCGGGCCCGCCCGACCGGCGAGACGTACTTGCCGACGCGGAAGCGGTACCAGTACTCGCGGTCGGAGCCCAGCCGGTCGACCTCGACGTGCACGCTGTGGCCCCACTCGGGCGTGGCCACGCTCACGCCGGAGCGGACGACGCGGCGGCAGTTCTCGTCGGCGTACACCTGCCACTGCACCGGGAACGGCCGCTGCGGCATGCCGCCGAACCCGTCCTCGGCCAGCGGCTCCTGGGCGAGCCTGGTCCACAGGACGAAGCCCTCGTGGTCCGGGTCGCCGGAGGCGACGCCGAGCGTGAAGGGGTCGGTACGCAGCTCGCGCGAAGCCGCCGCGACGTCGGGATCGGTGCCGGGATCGGCGAAGGCGGCGGTCGCGGGGATGGTCACGGCGGCGCCCGCCGCTAACCCTGTGACCAGAAAGTGCCGGCGGTTCAGCTTGGACACGAGACGCTCCTGTGACGATCAAGGGTGAGGGGGACGCCAGGTAGCTTTACTGAAGATCATGACTACTTGGTGAACGCCACACAACACCAAAAAGGCGACATCCTTCGCGGATGCCGCCTTATCTGGCGATTTTCATCGTCACGCTGTGGTGTGCCCCCGCCTGCCGTACGTGATCATGTCACACGGGCAGGCCGGGCGAGCTGCAACGACGCGCCGCCTACCAGCCGCGCTCGGCCAGGCGGTGCGGCTGCGGGATCTCGTCGACGTTGATGCCGACCATGGCCTCGCCCAGGCCGCGCGAGACCTTGGCGATGACGTCGGGGTCGTCGTAGAAGGTGGTGGCCTTGACGATGGCCGCGGCGCGCTTGGCCGGGTCGCCCGACTTGAAGATGCCCGAGCCCACGAACACGCCCTCGGCGCCGAGCTGCATCATCATCGCCGCGTCGGCCGGGGTGGCGATGCCGCCCGCGGTGAACAGCACGACCGGCAGCTTGCCGGTCTTGGCGACCTCGACGACCAGCTCGTACGGGGCCTGCAGCTCCTTGGCCGCGACGTAGAGCTCGTCCTCGGGCAGCGAGGTGAGGCGCTTGATCTCGGCGCGGATCGTGCGCATGTGGGTGACGGCGTTGGAGACGTCGCCGGTGCCGGCCTCACCCTTGGAGCGGATCATGGCCGCGCCCTCGGTGATGCGGCGCATGGCCTCGCCCAGGTTGGTGGCCCCGCACACGAACGGCACGGTGAACTGCCACTTGTCGATGTGGTTGGCGTAGTCGGCGGGGGTCAGCACCTCCGACTCGTCCACGTAGTCGACGCCGAGCGCCTGCAGGACCCTGGCTTCGACGAAGTGGCCGATGCGGGCCTTGGCCATCACGGGGATCGACACGGCCGCGATGATGCCGTCGATCATGTCGGGGTCGCTCATCCTGGACACCCCGCCCTGGGCGCGGATGTCGGCGGGCACGCGCTCGAGGGCCATGACGGCCACCGCGCCGGCGTCTTCGGCGATCTTGGCCTGCTCGGGGGTGACGACGTCCATGATGACGCCGCCCTTGAGCATCTCGGCCATGCCACGCTTGACACGGGCGGTTCCGGTGACGGGGGTGCTTTCAGGCGTGCTGGTCGACACGGTCATCCTCACGGCTCTCACGGCTTCGGTAAGTTATCAACCCCATGGTAGGTCCTGAAGGACCCCTCCCCCGACATGCCAAGATGTCAGGATTTATCGCCATACTTGGACAGATAGGCGCTAGGGGATGACGGGTTTGCGGCTGGCGAGCGCCACCCAGACCTGGCCGGGCGCGAAGTTCATCGGGTCGCCGCTCTCCGTGGTGAACGTCGTACCGGTGTCCTCGGATTCCCGCTCCCAGTTCGCCTTGTACGCCTTGCCGTCGCGCAGCACGATCGCCTTGCCCTTGCCCGTGGTGTGCACGAGCGGCGTGTAGCTCTGGTTCTTGTCGTGGAACTCCGAGCGCTCGGTCTTGGTGTACTGGATGACCACCGTGGGCGCGCCGAGCTGGCCGCCCTCCGCCGCCATGTCCTTCTTGCCGTCCTGCCAGATCAGCCACTGCTTCTTCTCCTCCGACCAGGCGAAGGTGAAGCGCGCCGCGGGCCACTTGACGCTGTACGACTTCTTGTCCACTCCGCCCTCGGCCGGGGCGTCGCCGAAGGTGAAGCCGATGTCCTTGGCCTTGCTCGCCTTGGGGGCCTTGCCGAGGAGGTCCTTGGTGTTGGCGAAGAGGTTGTAGGGGGCGAAGCGGCCCGGCTGGCGGAAGTACGCGCCGGGGTTGCGCGTGTCGCCGACGTCGAACAGCGACGCCTTGGCCACGAAGGGCAGCATCTTGGTCTGCACGCCCGAGTAGGCGAAGGCCGGCTTGCCGAACTGCGGCGTGATGTGCAGGTCGGAGATGCGGGCGCTGCGGACGGGGCCCACCTTCGCCGGCACCTTGGAGGAGAAGATCGCCATGAGCCGGGTCAGGCCGGCCTCGACCTGCTCGATGTAGACGATGTCCGCGCTCTTGAGGCCGAGCTGCGGCTTGCCCGCCGCGGTGTTCTCGATCTTCACCGCGAGCACCGGCTTCAGGCCGTCGTACGGCTTGCCGGTGAACGGGTGGCCCTCGGGCGCCTCGGTGGGCTCCTCGCTGGGCGCGGCCGTGGCGGCCTGGGGCGCCTTACCCGGGGCGGGCGCCTCCGAGGAGGAGCAGGCCGCGACAGGCAGCAGCACCGCCGCTCCGGCCAGTGTGACCGTGATCATCCGGGGTAGCCGCACGTGAACACTCCTCGCTTCAGCCCGAAAACGGGATGAAGCTTACTGGCTTCCCCAAATGAGGTCATTCAGTTGCCATAGCCGCCGGCGGATTGTCATCGATTTCGAAGAATTGCGGATATTCGGTATGGCCCGCCAGGCGGAGGGTTCTGGCCAGCCAGCGCCGCTGCGCCGCCCGCGTGACCGCAACCGCATTGTTGTAGAAGCGGCGCGAGTAGACGACCTTGGCCACCGCCGAGTCGAGCTCGTCCAGCAGATCGCCACCGCCGGGCGACTCCGCCAGCTTCTCCCTGAACCGCTCCTGGTCCACGACCGCGCGCAGGGTGCGCGACAGGTCGCTCTCGGCGTGCTCGCGCTCCTCCGGGCCCGCGCTCCTGGCCTCGTGCGCCGCGGCGGCCAGCACCAGGGAGGTCGCGGGGTCGAGCAGGCGCGAGCCGGCCAGCTCCAGCACCACCGCCCTGCGCCGCATCAGCGCGGCGTCCAGCGACTCCTGGGCCAGCTCCAGCCGGATGTGCAGGCGGTCGAGCCGGCCCGCGCGCCAGGAGATGTAGACGGCCGTGAGCACCACGACGAGGCCCACGACCAGCACGATGATGGTGGATGTCACAGATCTTCCTCCACGCGCCCCGCCCCGCTCGTGGCGACCGTCTCGTAGACGCGTACGACGTCGCGCGCCACCGTCGACCAGTCGTACTTCCGTACCGCCACCAGCGCCTCGGCGGCCAGCTTGGCCCGCCGCTCGGGCGCGTCGAGCAGCGCGCCGGCCTCACGCGCCAGCGAGCCGGCGTCGCCGTTGGCGAACAGCGCGCCCGCCTGCCCCTCGCCCAGCACCCTGCGGAAGGCCGGGATGTCGCTGCCCAGCACCGTCGCCCCGGACGCCATGGCCTCGGCCAGCACGATGCCGAAGCTCTCCCCGCGCGTGTTGGGCGCGCAGAACACGTCGACCGAGTGGTAGGCGCGGATCTTGTCGGCCTCGCTCACCATGCCCAGCACGGTCACCCGGTCGTGGAACTCCTTCGGCACCCGCTCGTAGACGTCCTTGGCGTCGCCGGGCCCGGCCAGGAGCAGCTTCAGGCCCGGCCGCTCGGCCGCGAGGGTCCTGAACGCGTCGAGCAGGATCGGCAGGCCCTTGCGCTCCTCGTCCATCCGGCCGAGGAAGCCGATCGTGGCGCCGTCGGGCCCCCAGCCGTCGAGCGGCTCGGCGTCGGTGTAGCGGGAGACGGTGACGCCGTTGGGGATCAGCACGGCGTCGCCGCCGAACTGCTCGACCAGGCTCTTGCGGGCCGCGTCGGAGACCGCGATGCGGCCCATCAGCTTCTCCAGCGCGCTGCGCAGCAACGGCTCGGCCACCGCGATGGCCCGCGAGCGCGTGAACGACGCGTGGAACGTGGCCACGATCGGCCCCCTGGCCGCCCAGCAGGCCAGCACGCCCAGGCTCGGGATCAGCGGCTCATGGATGTGCAGCACGTCGAACCCGCCCGTACGCACCCACCGCCGCACGCGCGCGGCCGACAGGAAGCCGAACGACATCCTGGCCACCGACCCGTTGTACGGCACCGGCACCGCCCGGCCCGCGCCCGTCACGTACGGGGGCAGCTCGTCGTCGTCGGCCGCCGGCGCGATCACCGACACCTCGTGCCCCTGCGCGATCAGCGCCTGGGCCAGGTCGTCGATGTGCTGCTTGACCCCGCCCGGCATGTCCCACGAGTAGGGGCAGACGATGCCGATCCTCATCGCGCGAGGTCTTCCAGCCAGAGCCGCTGCAACATGTGCCAGTCCTCCGGGTGCTCGGAGATGCCCTTCTCGAACACGTCGGTCAGCCCCTGCGCCACCGCCGCGACCTTCTCCTGCCGGGTGCCCTCGGCCGGGACCGGGACCTCCTCGTGGATGTGGATGCCCCAGTCGTCGCCCACGTTGTAGAGGATGGCCGGGAGCAGCGCGGCCCCCGTCTGCACGGCCAGCAGCGGCGGCCCGGCGGGGACCTTGGTGGTCGCGCCGAAGAAGCGCACCTCGACGCCGCCCTTGGTCAGGTCGCGCTCGGCGGGCAGGCACACGACGCCGCCCTTGCGCACGCGGGTGGCCAGCGTGCCGAAGTTGTGCCCGTCGCCGCCGGTCAGCGGCAGCACCTCCATGCCGAGGCCCTCGCGGAAGGCCACGTACCGGCGGAACAGCGACTCCGGCTTGAGCCGCTCGGCCACGGTCGTGAAGGGATGGCCGATGCCCACCAGCCACGCCCCCGCCTGGTCCCAGTTGCCCATGTGGGGCAGCGCCAGCACCACGCCCCGCCCGGCCGCCACGTTGGCGTGGACGTGCTCGGCCCCGATGGTGTGGCTGCGCCGCACGATCTCCTCGACGCTCATCGACGGCAGCCGGAAGATCTCGTGGAAGTAGCGGAAGTACGAGCGCATGCCTGCCCTGCTGAGCTCGCGCATCTCGCGGCTGCCCACGTCGAGCCCGGTCACCCTGGCCAGGTTGGACTCCAGGCGGCGTACGGACTTGCCCCGCCTGCTCCAGATCCGGTCGGCCAGGAAGCGGAAGACCGCGGCCGTCGGGCGCTCGGGCAGCAGCGGCACGAGCTTCCAGCCCGCCGCGAACCCCGCGGCCACGACACGATCACCGAAGGACGCCTTGTCGCTCATCTCTCCCTCGTCTGCCGGTGGACGGCCACCACGCGCTGCCCCACGGTGAACACGCTGGCCGCGGCGAGCAGCCACATGCCCACGGGAAGAATGTACGGAACGCCGAGCCCCGCGAAACAGGCCGCGACGAGCGCGACGACCAGCCGCTCGGGCCGCTCGGCCAGCCCCACGTCGGCCGTGAGCCCGAGCCCCTCCGCCCTGGCCTTGGCGTACGACACCAGGGAGCCCGCGATCAGGCACACCAGCGTCACGGCCGCCATGAGCGTGTCGTGCTTGGAGATGAAGTAGAGGATCAGCCCGGCGAAGATGGCCGCGTCGGCCACCCTGTCGAACGTCGAGTCGAGGAACGCGCCCCAGGTGGAGCCGCCCTTCCCGCCGAGCCTCGCCACCACGCCGTCGAGCAGGTCGAACAGCACGAAGACGGTGATCGCGAGAGCCCCCCAGGTCAGCTGACCCAGGGGGAAGAAGAGCAGGGCGGACACGACCGTGCCGAGGGTGCCGATCGCCGTGACGGCGTTCGGGCCAATCCCGCGGCCGACGAGGGCCCTGCCCAGCGGGGTGAGTATCCGGGTCATGGCCGGGCGCAGGAGTTTGAGCATCGCGGTCCGATCGTAGGCCATGGAACGCCTGACAACTTTCTTTGCCCCACCCCCCTTGTGATATCCGCCACAGGGGTATTTGGTGAACACACCGCGTCCATGCGGTTTCCAGACACCCTCCGCTGGGGCGCGGTCGTTGGAACATCCGGCGACGTGGGAGGCTGTTGTGGCAGAGAAGAACACCGGTGGCACTGCGGGAGCCGCGGGCAGGGCACCCACGGCCGACAGGGCGGATGCGATACGCAATGTCGTGCTGGTCGGCCACTCAGGAGCGGGTAAGACGACCCTCGCCGAGCAGCTGCTGGCCGCGACCGGCACCGTCCAGCGCGCCGGCCGGGTGGAGGACGGCAACACGGTCAGCGACTTCGACGAGGTGGAGGTCCGTCAGCAGCGGTCGGTCAACCTCGCCGTGGCACCGCTGGTGCACAACGGCATCAAGATCAACCTTCTCGACACCCCCGGTTACGCCGATTTCGTGGGCGACCTGCGCGCGGGACTGCGCGCGGCGGACGCCGCGCTGTTCGTGGTCTCCGCCTCCGAGGGGATCGACGGCCTCACCCAGATGCTGTGGGAGGAGTGCGCCCAGGTCGGCATGCCGCGGGCGGTGGTGATCACCAAGATCGACCACCAGCGGGCCGACTTCGACGAGGTCCTCGTGACGTGCCAGGACGTCTTCGGCGACGGCGTCGCGCCCCTTTACCTGCCCGTCATCACCAACGGCCACGTGAACGGCCTGATCGGGCTGCTGTCGCAGAAGTTCTACAACTACGCCACGGGCACCCGCACGGAGAAGGAGCCCGGGCCGGACTACGCGGCGCAGATCGAGGAGCGCCGTGGCGAGCTGATCGAGGGGATCATCCAGGAGAGCGAAGACGAATCGCTCATGGAGCGCTATCTCGAAGGCGAGCCCATCGACACCAAGGTCCTGGTGGAGGACCTGGAGAAGGCCGTCGCGCGCGGCAGCTTCTACCCGGTGCTGTGCAGCGGGCTCGGCGTCGGCGCGCCGGAGATCCTCGAGATCATGACCCAGGGCTTCCCCTCGCCCCTCGAACACCCGCTGCCCGAGATCACCGACCTGTCGGGCAAGCCGGTCAAGAACATCGCCTGCGACCCCGACGGCCCGCTCGTGGCCGAGGTCGTCAAGACCACCAGCGACCCGTACGTGGGCCGCATCAGCCTCGTACGCGTCTTCTCGGGCACGTTGCGCCCCGACATGACCGTGCACGTGTCCGGGCACGGCCTGGCCGACCGCGGGCACGAGGACCACGACGTGGACGAGCGCATCGGCACCCTGACCTGCCCGCTGGGCAAGCAGCAGCGTCCCGCGGCCAAGGGTGTCGCGGGCGACATCATCGCGGTGGCCAAGCTGTCGCGGGCCGAGACCGGTGACACCCTGTCCGAGGTCGAGCAGCCGCTCCTGATGACCGCCTGGGCCATGCCCGACCCGCTCCTGCCGGTGGCGATCAGGGCCAAGTCGAAGGCCGACGAGGACAAGCTGTCGCAGGCCCTGGCCCGGCTGGTGGCCGAGGACCCGACCCTGCGGCTGGAGAACAACGCCGAGACCAGGCAGCTCGTCCTGTGGTGCATGGGTGAGGCGCACACCGACGTGCTGCTCGACCGCCTGGCCAAGCGCCATGGCGTCGAGGTCGAGCGGGTCGACCTGCGGGTGCCGCTGCGCGAGACGTTCGGCGGCAAGTGCCAGGCGATGGGCCGCAACGTCAAGCAGACCGGCGGCCACGGCCAGTACGCGATCTGCCACCTCGAGGTCGAGCCGCTGCCGTCGGGCGGCGGGTTCGAGTTCGTGGACAAGATCGTGGGCGGCGTCGTGCCGCGGCAGTTCATCCCGTCGGTGGAGAAGGGCGTGCGGGCCCAGATGGAGCGGGGCGTCGTGGCCGGCTACCCGATGGTGGACGTGCGCGTCACCCTGTACGACGGCAAGGCGCACTCGGTCGACTCCTCCGACATGGCCTTCCAGATCGCCGGCCAGCTCGCGCTGAAGGAGGCGGCCGCGAAGGTGCCGACGCTGCTGCTGGAGCCGGTGGACGAGCTGTCGGTGCTCGTCGCCGACGACTACGTGGGGTCGGTGATGTCCGACCTGTCGTCGCGGCGCGGGCGGGTGCTCGGCACGGAGCCCGTCGGCACGGGACGTACGCTGGTCAAGGCCGAGGTGCCCGAGCTGGAGATCACCCGGTACGCCATCGACCTGAGATCCATGTCGCACGGCACCGGGACGTTCCAGCGGGCCTTCCTGCGCTACGAACCCCTTCCGCCGAACCTCGCGAGCAAAGTGGCCGTCACCGCGGACTGAGGCTGGACGGAGCCGGGAGGGCTTTGCTCCCTCCCGGCCCAGCCGTTTACTTTTGTCACAGAAGCATCACGAGTCGATTTCTTTTTTTCGTACCGAGCATGCCGGAGCAACTGCCACACTGGGTGGCATTATGCGAACTGGACGCCCACTCCTAGCCGCTGCTGCTCTCGCGGTCGTCACCACCTCCGCCGCCTACGTCTTCGGCCCGGGGGCCGGGGAGAGCCCAGCAGCGACCAAGAAGAAGACGGCCGTCGCCGCCGCACCCGACGCATCCGCCGCGGCCTGCAAGGCCGACGCCGGCTATCCCAAGCGCGAGCTGCGCGGGGTGTGGATCGCCACCACCCAGAACATCGACTGGCCCTCCAAGGCCGGGCTCTCGCCCGACCGGCAGCGCGCCGAGTACGTCAAGATCCTCGACGGCGCCGCCAAGCGCAACCTCAACGCGGTCTTCGTCCAGGTCCGGCCCGCCTCCGACGCGCTGTACAAGTCGTCGCTGGAGCCCTGGACCCAATATCTGACGGGCACGGCCGGCAAGGACCCCGGCTGGGATCCGCTGCCGTTCCTCATCGACGAGGCGCACAAGCGCGGCATGGAGTTCCACGCCTGGTTCAACCCGTACCGCGCCTCCTACGGCGACAGCACCGCCAAGCTGCCCGCCGGCCATCCGGCGCGCAAGCACCCCGACTGGACGATCAAGTACGGCGGCCGCCTCTACTACAACCCCGGCCTGCCCGCCGTCCGCGACCACGTGACCAAGGTCATCACGGACGTGGTGTCCCGGTACGACATCGACGGGGTGCACTTCGACGACTACTTCTACCCGTATCCGGCGGCGGGGCAGAAGTTCGACGACGCGGCGGCGTTCGCGAAGTACGGCGACGGCAAGAAGCTCGCCGCCTGGCGGCGCGACAACGTCAACACGCTCGTCGCCCAGGTGGACAAGGCCGTCCACGACGCCAAGGGGTACGTCAAGTTCGGGATCAGCCCCTTCGGCATCTGGCGCAACAAGTCGAACGACCCGACCGGCTCGGACACTTCGGGCATGTCCGCGTACGACTCGATTTATGCGGACGCGCGCGCCTGGATCAAGTCGGGCACCGTCGACTACGTGCTCCCGCAGCTCTACTGGCCGCGCGGCCACAAGCTGGCCGACTACGACACGCTGGCGGCCTGGTGGTCCGACGAGGTCAAGGGCACGGACGTGCAGCTGTACATCGGCCAGGGGCTCTACCGGGTGGGCGCCAAGGACGACCGGGCCTGGACGAAGCCCGGCGAACTGGCCGCCGAGGTGGGCGTCAACCGTGATCACAAGCAGGTCAAGGGCGAGGTCTACTTCAGCGCCAAGAACTTCCTGGACAACCCCCTCGGGTCCGTGGACCGCGTCGCCAAGAACCACTACTCTCGCCCCGCCCTGCTGCCCTTGATCAAGGAACGCGGCGGCTCCGCCCCTCCCGCCCCCGCCGGGCTCAAGGCCAACGGCACCCAGTTGTCCTGGAAGCCGTCCCAGGGGGCGCGGACGTACGCGGTGTACCAGGTGCCGAAGTCCGGCAAGGACTGCCACGGCACGGACGCCCGCAACTTGGTCGCCGTCGTGACGAGCCCGTCGTTCACGGCCGCGCCGGACGGGACCTACGCGGTCACGGCCGTGGACCGGCTCGGCCACGAAAGCAAGACCACCAAGGTCAAGACCCCGGCCCCCTGACGCCTCCACCCACGCAGAGAGCGCGCCCACACCGGATGCGCGTCACGCCGGGGACGCCCTCAACGTCACGTCCCCGGTACCACCCCAAACCGCGCCGCGACGGCGGGACGTCGTACGGCGGAGCCCGGCGCAACACGCACGGCGCCCACCCACAACCACCCAGAGCGGGAAAAGCTCACCCGAATGAAACGGCGCACGTGATACATGCACCGCATGAGAGGGTAGTCGGGTCCGGTGGCGCCGGAACATGACCTTGCTCTACCGTGCCACGGAATCATTCGATCACGGAAGGTCATCGGGATGAGGCGCACGCTGGCCGTGCTGGCCGTGCTGGTCGGGCAGGTCCTGCTCGGCCAGGGACTGTTCACCGGCCCGGCCCAGGCCACGAAGGACGCGAGCGCGGGCCGGGTCGCGCTCATCGGCGTGTCCGGCCTGCACTGGAACGACATCACCCAGGCGGACTCCCCCAACCTGTGGGAGCTGGCCAGCTCCAGCGCGATCGGCTCGCTGTCCATTCGTACCGTCGGCGGGGTGACCTGCCCCTACGACGGCTGGCTGACCGTGTCGGCGGGCACCAGGTCGGCGGCCGGATACAGCTGCGGCGCGCCCCCCATGCCCGAGCAGCAGGGCGCGGGCGCGGTCATCCCCGACTACCGCTACCTCCTCGACGTGGCCGGGCAGCGCAACGCCGGCACGCTGGGCGAGTCGCTCAAGGCCGCCGGGCAGTGCTCGATCGCCATCGGCCCCGGCGCCGCGCTGGGCCTGGCCGACCGGCAGGGCGCGGTCCAGGAGTACCACTCCTCCCCGCTCCAGGTCGGCACGCCGGACCTCGAACGGTGCCGGATGATCGCCATGGACGTGGACGACCTCGTCCGCCCCTACCTGGCCGGCGGCAAGCTGCCCAAGGTGCCCGACCAGCTCAGCGCCGCCGAGCGGCGTGACGCGCTGCGGATGGCCGACGCCAAGGCGGGCGCGCTGCTGTCGGTCCTGCCCGCCGACACGACGGTGCTGCTCGCGGGCCTGTCCGACCACGGCTCCGTACCCCACCTGCGGGTGGCCGCGCTGCGCGAGCCCGGCGCGCAGGGCCACCTGCTCGGCGCGGCCTCCACCCGCCGCGAGGACATCTCGATCCTGCCCGACCTGACCTCCACGATCCTGACCAAGCTCGGGGTGCCGGTCCCGAGCACCGTGATAGGCGTCCCGCTGCAGGTCGGCGGGCCGGGCGCGACGTTCGAACAGCTCCAGCGGGCCGACGCCACCGCGCAGGCCATCCGCTCGATCAAGGGCATCTACTTCACGGTCGTGGCCGTGCTGCAGGTGCTGTTCTACGTGGTCGCGTTCCTGCTGCTGCGCCGCCGCAAGGGCCTGGCACCGGTACGTTTCGCGGCCGTCGCCCTCGCCTCCCTGCCCGTCTCCAGCTACCTGGTCAACCTGCTGCCCTGGTCGAGCCTGCCGCAACTGGTGGCCGGGGTGCTCGGGTGGGCGGCGGTCGTCACGGCGGTGGCGTTCGCGGGGCCGTGGCGGCGATGGCCGCTGGGACCGCTGGCGGTGGTGGCCGGGATCACCGCGCTCACGCTGGCGGGCGACCTGCTGACCGGTACGACGTTGCAGCTCAACAGCATCATGGGCTACAGCGCGGACGTCGGGGCCCGCTACTACGGCCTGGGGAACATCCCGTTCGCGCTCCTGGCCACCGGCACCCTGCTGGCCACCACGGTGATCGCGCACCGGTGGCCGGGCAAGGTGGGGCTGGCCGCGATCGTGCTGCTGGGGACGTTCGCGATGGTGCTCGGCGGCTCCGGGATGGGCAGCGACTTCGGCGGCGTGATCGCGTTCGTGCCGGGCATCGCGGTGACCGCGCTGCTGCTGGCGGGCAAGCGAGTCTCGCTGGTGAAGCTGGGCGCGTTCCTGGTGGCCGGCGGGTTGATCGTGATGACGTTCGCCTGGCTCAACTACCTGAAGCCGGCGGACGAGCAGACGCACCTGGGCAGGTTCGTGGGGCAGGTGCTGAGCGGTGAGGCGTTCGACGTCATCCTGCGCAAGCTACAGGCCATGCTGGCCACCCTGCTCAGCCCCAACCTCATGCCGATCGTGATCGCGGCCGCCGCGTTCCTCGTCTACGCGATCCTGCGGCCCGAACAGGCGTCGGCCGGGGTGGTGCCCGCCGCGTTCAAGCACTCCCCCGCGCTGCGCGCCGGGCTGATCGGCACGCTCGTGAGCGGCGTGGTCGGGATGCTCGTCAACGACTCGGGCGCGGCCGTGCTGTCCATGGCCCTGGCGCTGGCCGTACCTCTGCTGCTGGCCACCGGCATCGGCGCGCTCCGGCGCGACCGCGAGCCGGTCACCGGCCCCGTGTCGTCGGACTTAGCGACCGCGACGAAGTGACGCGGCACCGGACGGAGTAGCCCGCCTCCCGGAAGCGGCCACGAACGTCCGGACAGCGGGCGCTGCCCCAGAGCGGGTCAGTCCCAGGCGTCGGCGAGCAGCTGGCGGGTGTCGCGGAGCAGCTGCGGCAGGACCTTGGTCTGGCCCACGACCGGCATGAAGTTCGTGTCGCCACCCCACCTGGGCACCACGTGCTGGTGCAGGTGAGCGGCGATGCCGGCGCCGGCGACGTGGCCCAGGTTCATGCCGACGTTGAAACCCTGCGCGCCGCTGGCCTTGCGCAGCGCGCGCAGCGACTTCTGCGTGAACTCCCCCAGCTCGACCAGCTCGGCCGGCACCAGCTCGTCGTAGTCGGACACGTGCCGGTAGGGGACCACCATCAGGTGGCCGGAGTTGTACGGGTACAGGTTGAGCACGGCGTAGACCGTCTCGCCCCGGGCGACGATCAGGCCGTCCTCGTCGCTCATCTTGGGGATCGCGTCGAACGGGCACCCGTCATCGGGGCCGCTGCCCGTCGGTTTGTTCTCGCCCTTGATGTAGGCCATGCGATGCGGGGTCCACAGACGCTCGAAGTTGTCGGGGGACCCTGCCCCTGCCTGATCGTGCATACCTAGCAGCATAGGACCACGGACAAACGGCCCGCTCTTCCGGCACAATCCCAAGCATCGCCTACAGGAGGCCGCGATGAGTGACGCTTTAGCCGAGCACGACTTAGCCGAGCACGACTCCCTGCCGACCGTCCACTCCACCCCGTCCGCCGACACCCCGTCCGGCGACACCCTCGACCCGGCCACGGCCCCCGCTCCTGACCCGGTCGAAGACGTGAGCTCCGCCCCCACCGGCGTACCACCCTCGGAGGCGCCCTCCTTCGGCGCCGTCGTCAAGGGCCGGATCAAGGTCGCCGACGAGGTGGTCGAGAAGGTCGCCGCCCTGGCGGCTCTCGAGGTGACCGGGGTCGCCGACCTGGGCGGCGACCTGGCGCGGGCCTTCGAGTCCGTACGCGACCGCATCGGCATCGGCTCCCGGCGCGCCAACCAGGGGGTCAGCGCGCAGATCCAGGACCGTACGGTGGCCGTGAGCGTGACCATCGTGGTGGAGTACGGGCATGTGGTGATGGAGGTGGCCTCCGAGGTCAAGACGAACGTGGCCAGGAGCGTCAGCCACATGCTCGGGATGCGGGTCGCGGAGGTCAACGTGACGGTCGACGACGTCCGCCTCCCGGGCGAGCCCCGCCGCCCCCTCCACGACACCTCCGACGACGCCCACCCCTCCCCCCTCTGACGCCCCTCCGCCCCCGTCTCCCTCCGCCGCCCCTTGAGCCCATCAGCCGCGCCCTCGGGGTGATCGGGCGTTCCTAAGCAGCGGCCCTCACGCCGATCGGACGCGCCCCGCCGACACCCGTCCGGACGGCCAAGCAACGCGTCTTGAGACGAACGGACGCGTCCGGCGACAAGCGCTGAGGCGGACGTGCGCGCCCAGACGACGGCCCTCAGGGCCCAATCCCGGAGGCGGCCTGGTTACTGCCGCGCGTTCAGTTGCGCCTCAGGCGGCCGTGGCCTCGTCTGGGGCGGGTGCCCCGTCCGAGCGACCATCCATTCGGTGCGCATGCACCCGAAGGCCACGATCCCCGGGCTTCGAGGGACGGCCAGGGCACCGCGTGAAGCCAACGCCCGCGCAGGCACCCCTTTAGGGTGTGGGCCATGACCGATCGACTGGAGCCCATGCCCGACGACTGGCAGCGCGCCCTCGCCATCGTGGCGCACCCCGACGACCTCGAGTACGGCTGTGCCGCCGCCGTCGCCACCTGGACTGACCAGGGCCGCGAGGTCGCGTACCTGATCGTCTCCAGGGGCGAGGCGGGCATCGACACGCTCTCCCCGGCCGAGGCCGGGCCGGTGCGGGAACGGGAGGAGCGGGCCAGCGCGGCCGTCGTCGGAGTGACGAGCGTGGAGTTCCTCGACCACGCCGACGGGGTGATCGAGTACGGCACCGCGCTCAGGAAGGACATCGCCGCCGCCATCCGCAGGCACCGCCCCGAGCTGGTGATCACTCTGAACCCGGACGACACCTGGGGCGGAACGTACTGGAACACTCCCGACCACCGGGCCGTGGGCCGCGCCGTCCTGGACGCCGCCGGGGACGCGGGAAATAGGTGGATATTTCCGGATACGGACGCAGAGCCCTGGAACGGCGTCCGCTGGGTCGCCGTCGCGGGCACCGACTCCCCCACCCACGCCGTGGACGTCACCGACGGCCTGGAGCGCGGCGTGCGCTCGCTCGTCGAGCACCGCGCCTACATCGAGGCGCTCACCGATCAGGACCCCGAGTCGTACGCCCGCGACCTCATCGAAGGCTTCGCCCACCAGGCGGCCGAGCGCTTCGGCGGCCGCCCCGCCATCACCTTCCGCCTGTTCACCCGATGACCCCCGAGCCGGCGGCCGGACAACGAAAAACGGCGGAGCCGTGAGACTCCGCCGTTCTCGTCATCGCGTCAGACCTGGACGCGCCGCTCCACGGCGTTGACGATCTCCGCCACGGCCTCCTCGATCGGGACGCCGTTCTTCTGCTCGCCGTTCCGGTAGCGGAACGACACCGCGCCGTTGGCGATGTCGTCGTCACCGGCCAGCAGCATGAAGGGCACCTTGGCCTTCTGCGCGTTGCGGATCTTCTTCTGCATCCGGTCGTCGGAGGCGTCGACCTCGATCCGGATGCCGCGCTCGCGCAGCTTCTTGGCGACGTCCTGCAGGTAGGACACGTGCGCGTCGGCGATCGGGATGCCCGTCACCTGCACCGGCGAGAGCCAGGGGGGGAAGGCGCCCGCGTAGTGCTCGGTGAGCACGCCGAGGAAGCGCTCGACGGAGCCGAACAGCGCCCGGTGGATCATGACCGGAGTCTGCCGGCTGCCGTCGGCCGCCTGGTATTCGAGGCCGAAGCGCTTGGGCTGGTTGAGGTCGAGCTGGATGGTGGACAGCTGCCAGGTGCGCCCGATCGCGTCCTTGGCCTGAACGGAGATCTTCGGGCCGTAGAAGGCCGCGCCGCCCGGGTCGTCGACCAGGTCCAGCCCCGACTCGGTGGCCACCTGGCGCAGCGCCTCGGTCGCCTCGTCCCACTCGGCGAGCTCGCCGATGAACTTGTCGGACTCGTCGCGGGTCGACAGCTCCAGGTAGAACTCCGGCAGGCCGAAGTCGCGCAGCACGCTGAGCACGAACCTCAGCAGCGACTTGATCTCATCGGCCATCTGCTCCCGGGTGGTGTAGATGTGCGCGTCGTCCTGCGTCATGCCGCGCACCCGGGTCAGGCCGTGGACCACGCCCGACTTCTCGTAGCGGTAGACCGAGCCGAACTCGCACAGCCGCAGCGGCAGCTCGCGGTAGGACCGCCCGCGCGCCCGGAAGATCAGGTTGTGCATCGGGCAGTTCATCGGCTTGACCCGGTATTCGATGCCCTCCAGCTCGAACGCCGGGAACATGTCGTCGGCATACCACGGCAGATGCCCCGAGGTCTCGAACAGCGACGACTTGGTGATGTGCGGCGTGTTGACGAACTCGTAGCCCGCCTCCGCCTGCCGCCGGCGCATGTAGTCTTCCATCTCCTTGCGGATGATCCCGCCCTTGGGATGGAAGATCGGCAGGCCGCTGCCCAGCTCCGGCGGGAAGCTGAACAGGTCGAGCTCGACACCCAGCTTGCGGTGGTCGCGCTTCTCGGCCTCCTCCAGCAGCTTGAGGTAGTCGTCCTGCTTCTCGCGGGACTCCCAGGCGGTGCCGTAGATGCGCTGGAGCTGCGGGTTCTTCTCGCTGCCGCGCCAGTAGGCGCCGCCCGAGCGCATGAGCTTGAACGCCGGGATCGACCGGGTGGACGGCACGTGCGGGCCGCGGCACAGGTCCTTCCACTGCAGCTCGCCGGTCTTGGGGTCGAGGTTGTCGTAGATGGTGAGCTGCCCGGCCCCCACCTCGACCGACTCCTCGTCGGCGGCGCCGCCCTTGAGCCCGATCAACTCCAGCTTGTACGGCTCCGCCGCCAGCTCCTCGCGCGCCTCGTCGTCGGAGACGGGCCGGCGGGAGAACAGCTGCCCCTGCTTGACGATCTCCCGCATGCGCTTCTCGATGCGCTTGAGATCGTCGGGGTGAAAGGCCTGGGCGACGTCGAAGTCGTAGTAGAACCCGTTGTCCACGGGCGGTCCGATGCCCAGCTTGGCCTCGGGGAACAGCTCCTGCACCGCCTGCGCCATGACGTGGGCGGTGGAGTGGCGGACGATGGCCCGGCCGTCCTCGCTGGAGACCTCGACCGGCTCGACCGCGTCACCCTCGGACAGCGGATGCGCCAGGTCACGGAGCTCGCCGTTGACCCGGGCCGCGATGACCGAGCGGCCGTCGGCCTCGAGGGCCGCTCCGGCCGTCGTGCCGGCCGCGACCACACGCTCGGCTCCGGCGAGGGTGATGCGTAGCTCGGCTGACACGGTGACTCCCTTGGATCGCGCCCCGGCGCTCGGCACCGGAGCTGCTTCGATGGTGAACACCGATGCTATCGCGGGTCAAACCCAATATTTGTCAGCTCTTGCCGGGTCCCGTGGAACACGTTGCGGTCGAGCGGGCTGTGGACGTACTGATGAACGGCCCAGTCGCGCCAGGGTGACGGCACCGCGGGCTCGCCGCGCGGCTTGTCGGGGGCGGCGATCCATAACGGGTACTCGCCCAGGCCCGCGCAGTGTCCGCCACGCGCGAACGCCCGGAAGGTGTGGACGAACGGCCGCGCGCCGCCGTGCCGCTCGACGTGGTGGCACCAGCGGCGCGCGTGGCGGGCGACCTGCTCGGGGCGCAGGCCGTCATCGTTCTCCAGGTCGAGGGCCACCAGGTCGCCGGCGCGTAACCCGCCCGCCGCGTCGATCGCGGCCAGGAAGTGGCGCGCCTGCTCGATCGGGTCGCCCCCGGGCCTGGCGCAGTGGTAGGCGCCGCGGACGATCCGGCTCTCGCGCATGCCGGTCCAGTTGCGTTCGAACAGCTTGTCGGTGAAGTCGCCGCCCTCGGTGGCCTTGGCGAACGCGAAGGTCACCCCGTCCGCCGCGTGGCCGGCCCAGTCGACGGGCCCCTGCCAGTCGGACACATCAACGCCATGCAGCAAGCGATCTTCACCCCGCCGGAGAATTATGGAGATGTCTTGGGGTCAGCCCTTCGCCGCGCCGATCAGCAGCGCCCGCGTGCGTTCCTTGCTCGCGAACACCGAGCCCACGAAGTCGGTCACACCGGCTTCCCGCAGCACGTCGAGCTTGGCCAGCACCGCGTCCTCGTCGCCCACGATGGCGACGTCTCCCGGAGTGGCCGCGCCTTCCCTGTCGAGCATCGCACGATATGAGGGGAGGTGTCCGTAGACAGCGAAGATCTCGTTCGCGCGAGCGACGGCGGCTGCGGGGTCGTCGGTGACGCAGATCGGCAGCGCGCAGACGATCCGGGGCGCCTCGCGGCCCGCCTCGGCGGCGGCCGTGGTGATGGTGGGCGCCACATGCTGGGCGACCGTCTTGGGGCCCGTCATCCACAGGACGGTGCCGTCGGCCACGGTGCCGGCCAGCCTGAGCATGCGCGGGCCGAGCGCGGCGACGAGCACCGGGAAGCCGCCGCCGGGCGTGGTGAGCTGGAGGTCGGCCTTGAGCGTCTCGCCCTCGTACTTGACGTGCTCGCCCCGGCTGAGCGGGAGCAGGATGTCCAGGTATTCAGACATGTGCCGGTACGGGCGCTCGAAGCTGTGGCCGTACATGCCCTCGATGACCATCTGGTGCGACAGGCCGATGCCGAGCGCGAGGCGCCCGCCGAGCGCGGCGTTGGTGGTCATGGCCTGCTGCGCCAGCACGGCCGGGTGGCGCGGGTAGGTCGGGACGACGGCGGTGCCGAGCTCGATGCCGGGCACCTGGCCCCCGGCGGCGGCCAGGGCGGTGAGGGCGTCGAGGCCGAAGATGTTGGAGAGCCAGGCCGAGGTGAAGCCGTCCTCCGCCGCCTGGGCGATCTGGGCGCGCAACCCGCCGATCGGGTCGTCTCCTTTGGGCTCTGTCAGGTAATAACCGAATCGCATAGGAACCGAACTCCGTTCTAGTAATCGACGGAACTGTACCTTCCCACACCCGGCCGCGCCCATCCTCCGTCCGGAGGCGGATTTGTAAAGTGGCCTACATGACGCACGAACGCGCAGGACAGCCAGCCCAGCCCGCCGACCTCGTGGCCGTCGACAGGCTCGTGACCTCCTATTACGCGCTGCATCCCGATCCCGGCGACCCGGGGCAGCGGGTGGCGTTCGGCACGTCGGGGCACCGGGGGTCGTCGCTGAGGACGGCGTTCAACGAGGACCACATCCTGGCCACCACGCAGGCCATCTGCGAATACCGGCGGATGCAGGGCACCGACGGGCCGCTGTTCCTCGGCGTCGACACGCACGCGCTGTCGGAGCCCGCGCGGGTGTCCGCGCTGGAGGTCCTGGTCGCCAACGGGGTCCAGGTGCTGATCGACTCCCGCGACGGCTACACGCCGACCCCGTCCGTCTCGCACGCCATCCTGCGGCACAACCACGGCCGCACCACCGGGCTCGCCGACGGCATCGTGATCACGCCGTCGCACAACCCGCCGGGCGACGGCGGGTTCAAGTACAACCCGCCGCACGGGGGTCCCGCCGACACCGACGCGACCACGTGGATCCAGGACCGTGCCAACCGGCTGCTGGCCGCCGGGCTGGAGAGCGTGCTGCGGGTCTCGTACACGAAGGCTCTCGAGGCGGCGGGGCGTTACGACTTCCTCGGGATGTACGTGGACGACCTGCCGTCCGTGGTGGACCTGGACGCGATCCGGGCGGCCGGGGTGCGCATAGGGGCCGATCCGCTGGGCGGGGCGAGCGTGGCGTACTGGGGGGAGATCGCGGAGCGGCACCGGCTCGACCTGACCGTGGTCAATCCGCTGGTGGATCCGACGTGGCGGTTCATGACGCTGGACTGGGACGGGAAGATCCGGATGGACTGCTCGTCGCCGTACGCGATGGCCTCTCTCATCGCCAATCGCGATAAGTACGACATTTCCACCGGAAACGATGCCGACGCGGACCGGCACGGCGTCGTCGCCCCCGACGGCGGCCTGCTCAACCCCAACCACTACCTCGCCGTCGCCGTCTCCTACCTCTACACGCACCGCGACGGCTGGCCCGCGGCCGCCGGGGTGGGCAAGACGATGGTCAGCAGCGGGGTCATCGACCGGGTCGTGGAGTCCATGGGGCGGCGGCTGTACGAGGTGCCGGTCGGGTTCAAGTGGTTCGTCCCAGGGCTGCTGGACGGGTCGCTGGGGTTCGGGGGCGAGGAGAGCGCGGGAGCGTCGTTCCTGCGGCGCGACGGGTCCGTCTGGTCCACGGACAAGGACGGGATCATCCTGGCGCTGCTGGCCTCCGAGATCCGGGCCGTCACCGGCAAGTCGCCGAGCGCGCACTACCGGGGGCTGGTCGAGCGGTTCGGGGAGCCCGCGTACGCCCGGGTCGACGCCCCCGCCACGCGCGAGGAGAAGGCGGTGCTCGCGAAGCTCTCGGCCGCGCAGGTGAAGGCGTCGTCGCTGGCGGGCGAGCCGATCACCGCCGTCCAGACCACGGCGCCCGGCAACGGGGCCGAGCTCGGCGGGGTGAAGGTCTCGACGGAGAACGCCTGGTTCGCGGCCCGGCCGTCGGGGACGGAGGACGTCTACAAGATCTACGCCGAGTCCTTCCGCGGCCCCGACCACCTGGCCAAGGTACAGGAGGAGGCCCGCTCGCTGGTCTCCGACGCCCTCGGCTGACCGCACGGCCTGGTGTCCGGTCGGTCCGGCGGCCGGACGGGGTCAGCGGCCGGTGGCCAGTTCGGGGGCGGTGTCGGTGGTCATTCCGGTACGGCCGAGGTCGGCGCGGCGTCCGGCGGCCACCCCGTCCCGGTAGCCCGTGCCGCTCGTCCTGGGCACGCTCACCCGGATGTCCGGATAGTGGGCGGACACCGCCCGCTCCACCTCGGCCCGGCGGTCGGCCAGGACGAGCTCGGCGCCCGTACTGGCCTGCTCCGCCTGTGCCTCGGCCACGCACAGCAGCCGGTACACCTCGTCCGTGAACCCCAGCAGCCACGACCGCCGGTACGCCCGCACGGCGGTCACGCCGTCGGGCACCCGCATCCGCGCCAGCCCGCTCGCCATCTGCAGCAGCAACGACGTGGCCAGCAGGTCGGCCCGCTCCAGATCGGCCGCGAACCCGAACACGTGCACCCGCTGCCCGCCCTCGCCCCGCCCGATGAGCAGGGGGCGGCAGCGCACGGCCTGCGCGACCAGGCTGACCAGCCGGGCCTTCTCCCTGGCCCAGGGGTTGGGCAGGGTGACGACCCGGTCGCCGGGCGTCTGCCGGGTGCCCGCCGGGGGGAGCGAGTCGATGCCGTGCTTGGCCATCAACGCCGACGCGGCCGCCATGAACGTCGCCCGCTCGTGCTCGTTGTCGGTGCGTTCGGCCTTGGCCAGGAGTTTCCTGACGCGCTCGAGCGTGCGCTCCCGCAAACGTGCTCCTCTAGGACTTGGTGGTCAGCACCCGCCCGTCGTCCGCGATGGCGGGGAAGGCACCCGTGTCGACGATGCCGTGCTGCTGGAACAGCGCCTCGATGAGGGCGTGCGCCTGCGGCTCGAGCTTCCACAGGGCACGATACTCGCGCGCCGTGGCCAGCGAGATGCCGATCTCGTGGGCGATGTCCACCGTACGCGGCACGATGCCCTTGGCGATCTGGCGGTCCCAGAACGCGCGGGCCTGGCGCATCAGTGCGGCCCGCTGGGCGGTGTCGACGACCTGCGGGGTGGTGTCGAGCACCTCGATGTCCTCGTCCTCCTCCTCGACGAGCTCGGCCAGCGCGGGCGGCAGCGCCGGGCGGGCGGGAACCGGCTGCTGCTCGGGCTCGGGCTCCCACGGCACGCGGGGGGCGGCGTCGATGAGGGCGGTGGTGTTGTAGAGGGCGGCGATCTGGGCCAGCAGCGCCTCCTGGCGGGCCTGGTTCACCGCCAGCCCGGTGTGCTCGACGGCCTGGTCCATGGCCTTGTCGAGCTTGGCCAGCGCCACGCGCATCTTGCGCTCGGAGGCCCCGTTGTCGCGCAGCGCCTTGGCCCGCTTGGCGGCCAGCGCGACCCTGGTCAGCCGGCGGTGCGCGTCGACCTCGCTCGCCGTACGGTCGCTGACCTCGGCCAGCCCGACCCGGACCAGCAGCCGCTCAGGCGTCAGACGCCAGTTGATGCGGCCGGTGCCACGGATACGGTGCCGCTCGATGGCCATGCCGCGCTCCCACAGCCAGGCGGCGACCAGCGGCGCGGCGAGCCTGAACACCGCCTCGGGCAGGCTGCGCGCGTCCATGCTGGACAGTACGGCGGTCAGGCAGGTCAGCGCCCACACGGCGATGCCGTCGATGCCGGCGGAGAAGTTCTCGCGCATGTTGCGGCGGGCCCGCACCGCGCTCGTGATGATCGCGACCTCGATGAACGCGAACAGCAGCAGCCGCAGCGGCCCGTCCAGGCCGAGCACGTCGCCGGAGAAGCGCCACATGCCCTGCGCGGACACGCCGGTGGCGATGGAGGCGGCGACGATGGTCAGCACGTCCTCGATGGGACGGGCGGCGACGTACCGGGAGACCAGCCAGGCGGTGGCCCGCCAGGCGATCCTCAGCACCAGGAACGCCAGCGCCAGCCCGGCCAGGCTCAGCAACGCGATGACGGCGGTGGCGAGCGGCTTCTCGGTGACGAAGGCTGCTATTTCCTCAAATGTCGGCATCTGTCACTATCCGTGGGGGCTCAAACTCCGGCTCTATGCGACGAGATCATCGCAGAATGTCGCCATCTTGTACGCCAAACGCCATCTGCCGCCCCATTTTGCCCCTGTTTCACTGCAGTTCCGACAACTTCCCCCACGCCCGGCCGGGCGTGTCGCCCGGGCGGGTTTCCCTCCGGGTAGCGCGGTCCAACGGCGCAACAACACGCGGAGCGTAACTACACCCCGCCCAAGCGCCCCGGAACGTCCCCGGACCGCACGCGGCGCGGGGACCGAAGGGGCGCACGGGCGAGCGGCATATGGGCCAGAGCGCGACGGCGTATGGGCGAGTGACATGCGGGCCGGAGCGCAACGACGCACGGAGGCCGAAGGGCGCGCAACGGCGTGAGGGGCGCAGTGGCGCACCGGACCGGAGCAGCGTTCCGATCGTGGGCGGGGTGACGTTGGGGATAGAGGCGTGGAGTGGGGGTGGTCGTGGGGCGGGGGCGGGCGCACAATGGGCCGCGAGGAGGGGATTGTGAGCAAGCGATCACGCAGACGCCGCGCTCTTCCCAGCGGCGCACCCGCCTGGATGCCCGGATACGGGCCCGGCGAGCCGCACTGGCCCGGCGAGAGGGATTTCCCGTTCGACGACCCGTCGGAGGGTGGCGAGGGTGGGGTGCGTGAGCCGCGCAAGCCCAAGCCCGCTCCGCCGGCGCTGTCGGCGGAGGCCCCGTTGCCCGAGCAGCTCCTGTACGCCCGCGACCGGACCGAGCCGTCGCCCGGTGAGGTGACCGGGGTTCTGGCTGGTCAGGATGCGTAGGACGGTCCTGTGAGGGAGGCGGTGGGGGCCGCGAGGGGGAGGGGAAATTCGTCCTTTCGGAGGGCAACATCCGCCGATCCGGGTGGGACCATCTACGGAGGGATTTATCCCAAGATGGCGTGATGTATCCCAGCAGGACGGATATCGATGTCAGACAATGAGTTCCCCCTCGTCCAGTTCATGCGCGAAGGCTTCGACCCCGTGGGCGAGCTCGGACGGATCCGGGCCGAGCATCCGGTCTTCCCCATGGAGATCCCCGGCAGCCAGACCGTCTACCTCGTCACCCGCTGGGAGGACGTACGCGGCGTCCTGAGCGACCACGAACGCTTCAGCAACGACTTCGCCGGGGTGATCGGCCTGGGCTCCAACCAGGAGGACCCGGGCGGCCTGGGGTTCCGCGACCCGCCCGAGCACACGCGGCTGCGCAAGCACCTGACGCCCGAGTTCACCATGCACCGCCTGCGCAGGCTGGAGCCGCGCATCGAGGCGATGGTCGAGGAGCACCTGGACCGCATCGAGGCCAAGGGCTCTCCCGTGGACCTGGTGGAGGAGTTCGCGCTGCCGATCCCGTCGCTGGTGGTGTGCGAGCTGCTGGGCGTCCCGTACGAGGAGCGCGCCGACTTCGTGAAGATCAGCAAGGACCGGTTCGACTTCACGGCCGGGCCGGAGGCGTCGCTGCAGGCGATCAACGACGCCATGGCCTATCTGACCGACCTGGTCGCCCGTGAGCGGCAGAACCCCGGCGAGGGGCTGCTCGGCCAGCTGCTGCGCGAGCACGGTGACGAGCTCGACGACCGTACGCTCGCCAGCATGGCCGACGGGCTCCTGACCGGCGGGCATGACACCAGCACCAGCATGCTCGCCCTCGGCACCCTGTGGCTGTTGCAGAACCCCGAGGAGGCCGCCAAGGTCCGCGAGGTCGACGGCTACATCAACGACGTCGTCGAAGAGCTGCTGCGCTACATGACGGTCGTGCAGGTGGCCTTCCCCCGGTTCGCCCGCGACGACCTGGAGCTGCACGGCGTACAGATCAAGAAGGGCGAGATGGTGCTCTGCTCGCTCACCGGCGCCAACCGCGACCCCGCCCTGGGCGAGGACATGGACCGGGTGCGGCCCGGCAGGGAGACGGCGGGCTCGCACATGGCGTTCGGCCACGGCATCCACCGCTGCATCGGTGCGCCGCTGGCGCAGATGGAGATGCGCATCGCCTTCCCCGCGCTGCTGCGCCGCTTCCCGGGGCTGCACGTCGCGGGCGAGGTGCCGTTCAGGGAACTCGCCATCGTGTACGGCGTCAAAGAGCTACCCGTCGCCTGGTAGAGCGGTTACGTTCGCAATGTGAACGAGCCTGTCATCGATCTGACCACGATCAGCGCCGTCCTGTTCGACACCGACGGCGTGGTCACCGACACTGCTCGGGGGCACGCGGCCGCCTGGAAGCACGTCTTCGACGCGTTTCTGCGCGGCCACTCGACACCGTTCGACATCCGGGACGACTATCTGCGGTACGTGGACGGCCGCCCGCGACTCGACGGCATCCGCACCTTCCTCGAGGCACGCGGCATCACGGTGCCCGAGGGTTCGCCCGACGACGAGCCCGGCGCGGCCACCGTGCACGGGCTCGGCCTGGCCAAGGACCAGATCTTCATGGCCCAGGTGGAGAAGTACGGGGTGGCCGCGTTCCCGTCCACGGTCTCGCTCCTGCACGAGCTGCGGCAGCGGGGCGCGCGTACGGCGGCCGTCTCCGCCAGCCTGCACGGTCGCAAGCTGGTCACGTCGGCCGGTGTGCTGCACCTGTTCGACCTGGTGGTGGACGGCAACGACGCAGCCCTGATGAACCTGCCCGGGAAGCCCGACCCCGCCCTCTTCCTGGAGGCGGCGCGCCGGCTGGCGCTGCCCGCCGTCAGGGCCGCGGTGGTGGACGCGGCGCTGCCCGGGGTGGAGGCGGGCGAGAAGGGCGGGTTCGGGCTGGTCGTCGCGGTCGCCAGGGACGGGGCCGAGGCGGCGGAGCTGCGCGCGGCGGGGGCCGAGGTCGTGGTGTCCGACCTGGGCGAGCTGGCGGTCCGCGGCCGGGTCCCGCCCACGATGGCGTGACCCAGGCCAGGTGATCCCACCCCGGGCCAGGGGATCCTGTCCCGACGGCGTGGGCGCGGGTCGGGGGGGGGAGCGGCTCTACCCTTGACGGCGTGACCGTTCTCATCGACCCGCCCAACTGGCCCGGGCCGCGCGGCCTGATGTGGTCGCATCTGGTCAGCGACCGCTCGCTGGAGGAGTTGCACGACTTCGCCTCGCGGCTGGGGGTGCCGGAGCGGGCCTTCGACCGGGACCACTACGACGTGCCGGAGACCGTGCACGCCCGGGCGGTGGAGCTGGGGGCCGAGGCGGTCACCTCGCGCGAGCTGCTCCTGCGGCTGATCGAGTCCGGCCTGCGCCGCCGCAAGCGCCGCTGACCCGGCTCCCGTCAACAGCCGCGAGCGCCGCTGACCCGGCTCCCACGACGACCCGTCGCCAGTGCCGCCGGTCGGGCCCCTGCTACGACGCGCCGTGGCCTGAGGTGAGCGAGGCCAGCTCGCGTGTCATGTTCGACCGTGCCCGCTCCTCCCACAGCTCGCGGGCGCGTTCGGTCCGGTAGAGGCGCGGTACGGCCAGCAGGCGGCGCAGCACCTCGGCCCGTCCCGTCCTGAACAGGTCGTCGGGCACGTGGGCGTACTCCTGCCGGATCCGCCCCGCGTAGTCGTCGTATCCGGGCAGCCCGAGCACGGCCAGGTCGGCGTCGCACAGGACGGCGCCGTCGCGGTCCCCGTCGGCCAGCGTGTCGTGGGCGGCGGTGAGGCGTACCAGCCTGATCACTTCGGCGACCCGGGCGGCGGGCACCCCGCACCTGGGCAGCCTGGACTGCGCGAGCTGGGCGCTGCGCTCCTCGTCCAGGCCCGGCCGCCCGTCGTAGACGGCGTCGTGGAACCAGGCGGCCAGGCGCACGGCGGTCAGGTCGTCCGCCGTGGCCGCGAGCTGCGCGATCCCGGCGAGCACGACGGCCAGGTGGTCGAGGGTGTGGTAGCGGCGGTGCGGCTCGGACCAGCGGGCGATCAGCTCGGCCCCCGTGGTGAGGGACACGGGCGAGTCCCCCACGAGCACCGCCCAGTCCCCCGCGAGCACCGCCGGGTCCCCCTCCGGCACCGCCCGGTCCCGCCCAGAGGCCGCCGAGTCGTCGATCACGCTCTAACCGTACCTTTTGGTAACGTCCAAGACATCGACGGGAACGCGAAGGAACCCCGGCGCCTGCCCCGGTGGCGGGAGCTGCGGGCCGTCGTGCCCGGCCGCCCGCGGCTGTCCAGGGCGCGCCGGGTGGCCGACGCCGCCGACATCGCCGATCTCCGGCTGCTCGCCAGGAGACGCGCCCCGCACATGGTGTTCGACTACGTGGACGGCGCGGCCGAGGGCGAGCTGTCGATGGCCAGGGCGGTGGAGGCGTTCCGGCGGGTGGAGTTCAGCCCGCGGGTCCTGCGCGACGTGTCGCGGGCCCCGACCGCGGTCGAGATCCTGGGCAGGCGGGTCGCGATGCCGGTCGTGCTCGGCCCCACCGGGTTCACCCGGATGATGCACCGCGGGGGCGAGCGGGCCGTGGCCAGGGCGGCCGAGCGCGCGGGCGTCCCCTACACGCTGTCCACCATGGGCACCACGACGGCCGCCGACGTGGCCGCCGCCGCGCCCGGCGGGTGGAACTGGTTCCAGCTGTACGTGGTCCGCGACCGCGCGCGCAACCTGGAGACGCTCGCCCTGGCCCGCGAGGCGGGCATGGACGTGCTGGTCGTGACCGTCGACGTGCCGGTGGCGGGGGCGCGGCTGCGCGACGTGCGGCACGGCCTGACGGTCCCGCCGTCCCTGCGCTGGCGCAGCGCGCTGCAGGCGCTGCGGCACCCGGCGTGGTGGTTCGACTTCCTCACCAGCGAGCCGCTGAGGTTCGCCACCATCGAGGGCGCCCCCGACGACCTGCCCGGGCTCACGAACCTGATGTTCGACCCTTCGGTGACCATGGACGACCTGGAGTGGATCCGCTCGGCGTGGCGGGGGCGGCTGCTGGTCAAGGGCGTGCAGCGGGTGGACGACGCCAAGGACCTGACCGCCCTCGGGGTGGACGGCCTGGTGGTGTCCAACCACGGCGGGCGGCAGCTCGACCGCGCCGCCACGCCGCTGGAGCTGCTGCCCCAGGTCGTGGCCGCCGTGGGCGATCGCACGGAGGTGTTCCTGGACGGAGGCGTCCGCAACGGGGCCGACGTCGCCGCCGCGGTCGCGCTCGGCGCGCGGGCCTGCTTCATCGGCCGGGCCTACCTGTACGGCCTGATGGCGGGCGGCGAGGCCGGGGTGCGGCGGGCGCTGGATTTGCTGCGCGCGGAGCTCGTACGCACCCTTCAGCTGCTCGGCGCCGGCGGGATCGACGGGCTCACCCCCGACATGGTGCACATCAGGGCTTGATCGAAGCCCTAGGCGATGGTGCTGACGGCCCCTTGGAACGCCGCCCCCTGGAAGAACGGCTCCAGCACCAGCGTCGCCGCGCCCAGCGCCACGGCGTCGGGGCCGAGCCGGCCCAGCACGATCGTCTCCGGCTGGAACGGCTGGGCCTGCGTGTTGGCCGCGGTCGCGGCCCTGATCTCCGCCAGCATCCGCCCGCCCAGCATGAGCCCGGCCCAGCCGCCGATGACGATGCGCTCGGGGTTGAACAGGTGGACCAGGCTCGACAGGCCCACACCCAGCAGTTCGACGCTCTCGGCGATGACCGGGGAGCCCTCGTCGAGCAGCCGGGCCAGCGCGGCCTCCTCGTCGGCGGAGTCGGCCACGACGCCCCCGCGGTCGAGGATCGCCTCGGCCCCCAGGTACGCCTCCAGGCAGCCGCGCGCCCCGCACCGGCAGGCCCGCCCGCCCGCGACCAGCTTCAGGTGCCCGACCTCGCCGGCGGCCTTGCCCGCGCCCCGGTAGATCTGCCCGTCGGTCACGACCGTGCCCCCGACGCCCGAGCCCATCAGCACGATGATCGCGTCGCGGGTGCCCTTCCCCGACCCGAACCAGAGCTCGGCCTGCCCCATGGTCTTGGCGCCGTTGTCGACGAACAGCGGCAGCGCCGTGCCCGCGCGTAGGAGCGCTCCCAACGGCACCGCCTCCCAGCCGAACGTCTTGGCCCGCACCAGCGCGTCCGGCCCCGGCTCGACGATGCCGGGCACGCCGACGCCGACGCCGAGCACCCGTTCGGCCGGTACCTCGCTCTCGGCGATCACCGTGTCGACGCCGGCCAGGATGTGCCGGGCGACCAGTTCGGGGTCGTGCCGGGCCGAGCGGACCGCGTAGTGGGCCCTGGCGAGCTTGGTCATCTCCAGGTCGAACAGCTCGACGCTGACCTGCGTCTCCCCCACGTCCACGCCGACGGCGTACCCGTAGGCGGGGTTGACCCTGAGCACCACGCGGGGCCGGCCGCCGTCGGAGTCGACCTGGCCGGCCTCGACGACGACGTTCTCGGAGAGCAGGTCGCCGGTCATGGTGCTGACCGTGGCCGGGCTGAGCCCGGTCGCGGCCGACAGGTCGTTGCGGGTGGCCGGGCCGCCGAAGTAGAGCGCGCGCAGGAGCATCGCCCGGTTCCCCCTGCGAAGATCCCGTACGGTCCTGCGCCCTGACGTGCCCATCCTCGTCCCCGCCTCTCCCGCGATCGCCTCGCCATGGTAGTTCACCAGCTGAAATCGCCATGAACCCGCTGTTACCGAAGCGTTTCCGGTCTGCTCCTGACTTTTTTCAAGGCTTAGATTATGGTCTGGCCATCCCCCCGATGAGGAGATGACTATGAGCCGAGGACTCGTGCGAGGCGTCGTCGCGACGGCACTCGCGGCGGCGCTCGCGACCGGGCTGGCCGCCTGCGGCAGCGGCGGCAGCGGCAGCGCGGACAAGACGCTGACGTTCTGGATGTACCAGGACCGCACCCCGCAGGCCGGACAGGTCATCGAGAAGGTCCGCAAGGACTTCGAGAAGGCCAACCCCGGCGTCACGGTGAAGCTCGTCAAGATCCCCAAGGACGACTACAACACCAAGCTCGGCAGCGCCGTGGCCAGCAAGAGCGCGCCGGACGCGGGCATACTCGACCAGCCCCTGGTCTCCAAGTACGCCCTGGACGGCACGATCAAGGAGGCCCCCGCCGGTCTGATCGACGAGGCCGGCTTCTACAAGGGCGCGCTCGACACCAACCGCGCGAACGGCAAGCTCTACGGCCTCCCGCAGGACCAGACCACGGTCGCGCTCTTCTACAACAAGAAGCTGGTCCCGACCCCGCCCAAGACCTGGGACGAGCTGAAGCAGACCGCCGCCCGGGTGCACGCCGCCGACGCCAAGGTGGCCGGCATGAACGTCCCCAAGGGCGACGGGTACGGCGCCTGGATCCTCCCCGGCGTCGTGCACGGCGCGGGCGGCCAGATGGTGGACGACGCGGGCAAGAAGGTGCTGTTCGACCAGCCGCCCGCGGTGGAGGCGCTGCAGCTCTGGGTGGACCTGGTGAAGTCGTCGCCGCGCCAGATCACCGACTCGGACAAACCCTTCGAGAACGGCCTGGCCGCCATGACGATCTCCGGACCCTGGGACGTGCCGACGATCCACGAGCAGTTCCCCGACCTCGACTTCGGCGTGGCGCCGCTGCCGTACAAGACCGAGCCGGCCGGCAACATCGGCGGCGAGGACTCCGTCGTCTTCTCCTCCAGCAAGAACGCCGACCTGGCGTGGAAGTGGCTGGCCTTCCTGGCGAACGAGACCAACAACGGCGCGGTCGCGGACGCGTTCGGCGGCTTCCCCGTCAACCTCAAGGCGCAGGTGGTCGCCGGCGGCCCCGAGCAGGCGGCCTTCCTCGAGCAGCTCAAGGTGGCGCACGCCCGGCCCGCGGTGCCGCAGTGGATCCAGGTCAACGACGAGATCATCGCCCCGGCGATCGAGTCGGCGCTGACCGGCAAGGTCACCGCGCAGCAGGCCCTGACCGACGCGGCGGGCAAGACGCGCTCCCTGCTCGGCTGGAACGGCTGACGTGGCGGCACCCGCACTGGCGGAAGCGCAGGTGGCGACCAGATCGCGGCGGCGGCCGTCGGCCCGCCGCCGCGACCGGCTCATCGGCTGGCTCCTGGTCACCCCCGCGCTCGCCTATTTCCTGATATTCCTGCTTTATCCGGCACTGTCGGCGCTCTACTACAGCTTCACAGACTGGAACCTGCGCTCCGACGCCGCCTGGGTGGGCCTGGCGAACTACGCCGACCTGCTCTTCGACAACGTGAAATTCCCGCACTTCTGGAAGTCGGTCGGCGTCACGCTGCAGTACACGCTCATCGCCGTCCCGCTGACCCTGGTCTCCGCGCTGGCGCAGGCGCTGCTGCTGAACGCGATCCGGCGCGGGGCGAACCTGTTCAGGCTGCTGCTGTTCCTGCCGGTCGTCACGGCCGAGGCGGCGGTCGGCGCGATCTGGCGCTGGCTCTACGACCCCCAGTACGGCCTGATCAACGCCGTGCTCGGCCTGTTCGGCATCCCGGGGCAGAACTGGCTCAACACCCCTGAGCTGGTCATCCCGGCGCTGGCGTTCATCGCGGCCTGGCAGTGCGGCATCTCGATGATCATCTATCTGGCCGGCCTGAAGGGCATCCCCGGCGCGATCACGGAGGCCGCGGTCATCGACGGGGCCGGCCCCTGGCAGCGGTTCTGGCGGGTGACCTTCCCGATGCTCCGGCCCACCACGTTCTACCTGCTGGTGACGGGGGTGATCGCGGCGCTGCAGGTGTTCGGCCTGGTGTACGTGATCTTCTCCGGCAACGGGCGCAGCGTCACCGGCGGCCCCGAGCAGTCGGGCCTGACGTACGTGCTCCACCTCTACCTGTTCGCCTTCCGCTACGACGCCATGGGGGCGGCCTGCGCGATGTCGTTCATCCTGCTCGTCTTCATCATGATCGTGACCGCGCTGCAGTTCAGGTTCGTCAAGCAGGAGGCGGCATGAGGAAGGCCCCCTTTTACGTGGCGCTGGTGCTGCTGGCGGCCGTGTCGGTGGTGCCGTTCCTGTGGATGCTGGCCACCTCGGTCAAGCACGGGCAGGACATCTACAGCAAGGTGCCCAACCTGCTGCCGCTCGACAAGAAGACCGGCGAGTGGGCGGCGACGCTGGACAACTACGACTACGTGCTGGACGTCGGCGGGCTCGGGAACGCGTTCGTCAACAGCGTCTGGGTGTGCGCGATCCTGGTGCCGGCCAAGCTGCTGGTGGACGCGCTGGCCGCGTACGCGTTCGCGCGGATCCCGTTCCCGGGCCGCGACAGGCTGTTCGTGATCATGCTGGGCGGCATGATGGTGCCCGCGATCACGCTGCTGGTGCCGCGCATCCACGTCACGCAGGCGCTCGGCATGTTCGACTCCGGATGGGGGCTCATCGTCCCGAACATCGCCTCCGTCCTGGACATCTTCCTGCTGCGGCAGTTCTTCCTGTCGATCCCGGCCGAGCTGGAGGAGGCCGCGCTCATCGACGGCGCGGGCCGCATGCAGATCTTCTGGCGGATCGTGCTGCCGCTGTCGAAGCCGGTGCTGGCGGTCGTGACCATCACCAGCTTCCTGTTCCACTGGAACGACCTGGTCTGGCCGCTGGTCGTCACCAACGACCCCGAGCTGTACACGCTGCCGCTGGCATTGCAGCAGCTCGTCGCCAGCCCCGACGGCGGGCGGGC
This sequence comes from Nonomuraea sp. NPDC051941, assembly GCF_044593615.1. NCBI lineage: Bacteria > Bacillati > Actinomycetota > Actinomycetes > Streptosporangiales > Streptosporangiaceae > Nonomuraea > Nonomuraea sp. NPDC051941. The sequence continues at coordinate 48,260 of NZ_JBIUCF010000026.1, read as the reverse complement.
GTACTACATCATGGCCGGCGCCACGCTCGCCGTCCTGCCGGTGATCGCCGTGCTGATCGTCTTCCAGCGCCGCATCCTGCAGGGCATCGCGTTCACCGGTCTCAAAGCCTGAGGAGGAAGAGAGTGCTCATCGACGGCCGGGTGCTGGTCACCGCCGACTACCCCTACTACCGCGACGACCCGGCCGTCTGGGCCGACCGGCTGCGGGCCGTGCGGGACGAGCTCGGGATCGAGGTGGTCACCTGCTACCTGCCCTGGCGGCACCACCAGCCGGAGCCGGGCCTGGCCCCCGACTTCACCGGGGCCACCCACCCGGCCAGGGACGTCGTCGGCTTCCTCGCGCTCTGCGCGGAGCTGGGGCTGCGGGTGATCGCCAAGCCGGGCCCGTTCATCCACGCCGAGGTGGGCTACGGCGGGCTGCCCGACTGGGTCGACCCGGACGCCGACCCGTCGATCGAGCCGCTGCTCGACGCCGAGGGGAAGCCGTCCCTCTGGTCGGACGGCTCCGTCTCCCGGCCGCTGCCCGCGCCGCTCGGCGCCGCGTTCCTGACCAGGGCCACGCAGTGGCTGTCGGCCGTGGGCAAGGAGGTGCTGGCCGGCGCGGCTCCGGTGATCGCGCTGCAGATCGCGAACGAGGGCATCTACACCAGCGGGGCGCTGCCGCTGACCGCCTACGACTACAGCCCGTCGGGGCTGGCGTTCTACCGGGACCGGCTGCGGTCCTGGTACGGGACGCCGGAGGCGTACAACGCGGCGCACGCGACGGCGCACGCGGACTGGGCCGAGGTAGAGCCGCCGCCCAGGGCCGGCGGGCTGCTCGCGCGGGCCGACTGGGGCCGCTTCCACGCCGAATACCTGGCCGAGGTCTACCGCGTCTGGGCCCAGGCCGTCGGCTCCGGCCTGCCCGTCTTCGTGAACCTGAACCCGCCGACCGTCCCCGAGCTGGACGACTGGCTGGCCAGGGTCAGGCCGCGGCTGTGGGGCGGCATCTCGTACGGCTTCACCAACTGGATGGGCGTGGTGTCGGCCGACCGCGACGCCCAGGCCCGCTACGTGATCGCCGCCAAGCTCGCCCCCGGCCCGAACCTGGAGGAGAACTGGGGCTTCTCCCGCCTCTACGACCCCGCCTACATCGACGGCGCGACCAGCTTCCACCAGTCGCTGCTGGCCATGGCGGCGGGCGCGACCGGGTTCAACGTCTACACCGGGGTCTCCACCTCGGGCTGGGCGCCGGAACTCGACGCGGCGCACGAGGGACCGTACCCGGACTGCGCGCCGATCGACGCCGACGGCTCTCCCACCGGCAAGGCTCCGGTGGTGCGGGCGCTGTCGGACTTCTTCGCCGCGCACGGGGCGGAGTTCCTGGAGTGCGCGGGCACGGCGCGCGACGCGTTCGGCCTCTACCTGCCGTACGCCGGGATCGCGGCACTTTCGGGTGCCGACGGACCGGGTTGCGGACGGGCGCTGCGGGCCTTCCACGAGCGGATGCGCGAGCGCGGCCTGGACTACGCGCTGGTCGACCTGGAGGACACGACGGCCGGGGAGCTGGGCGCGTACCGGTCCGTGACCGTGCCCGGCGGCCCGTTCATGCACCGGAGCGTGCAGCGGCTGCTCGCCGACTACGCCGCCGCCGGCGGCCGGGTGCTGGTGGACGGGCCCGTCCCCGCGCTGGACGAGAACCTCGCGCCGTGCGCCCTGCTCACGCCGTCCGCGCCGCCCGCCAACGAAGACGGCTCCCTCGTCCTGTACGGCGCCGCCGACGCCTTCCTGCGCAGCCATCCGGACCGGGACGTCCACTACCTGATCGTGCTTGTCCAGGCCGGCAACCGGGGCCCGATCGGGGTGCGGACGCCGTACGGGACCGTCGAGATCGCCGCCGCGGACGGCGGCGCGGCCGTGCTGCGGCTGACCGGCGGCGGGCTGGGCGATCTGGTGGTGAAGGGCGTCAACGGCTACCTGTCGTCCGCGGTCGCGGCGCGCGTGTCCCTCAACGGTGAGAGCGTCGTCACGGCGGGCCCCGGCGACCTGATCATGATCGCCGGAGTCTGACCAATGCCCGGCATTTATTGACAGAACGGACAGGTATTTCGCCGCCTCGGCTGCCGCTCTGCTCCTTCACACGGGGACGACGTTCCCACCGGAAAGGAGATCGGAATGGCAACCGGAGAATTCCAGGTGATGAAAGTACCGGCCGAGCAACTCGCCGGCGTTCTCCACGGCCAGGTTGTCGATCCCGGCGCGCAACCCACGAACGTCGTGCACCGTAACGAGGGCTGGACCGTGGACGTGAGCTGGGAGGTCGCCGGCGAGCTCATCGACTGGCTGGCGGGCCGCTGGAACGTGGAGATCATCGCCGACCTGCTGGGCGGCGGTGAGACCAGGCACCCCTCACCCCCTGTCGAACTGACCTTCACGCCTGGCTCGGGCAGATACACCGCTTCCGTCCCGATGCGGGGTCAGCTCTCCCCCGGCACCTATGACCTGGTGGTCAACCTCACCACCACGACCGCCGCCGGCACCGCGGGGGCGCTCGGCGGGTTCGTGGTGATCAGCAAGATTGTGGTCAAGGAATGAGGGCCGCCGCCCCGGGCGGCCCGCCCGGGGCGGCCGTGGACGGAGCCGCCATGTCTCTGGTGCTCAACCCCGTGTGGTGGGATCAAGGCCGGCCTGGTCCCGTGGCGATGGGCGCGCTCATCGCCACCGACCGCCTGCTGTCCTATGTGACGAACGAGGAGACGGTCTTCACCCTGGCCCGCGCCGACATCCGGGCGAGCTGGCGGCCCCTGCGCGTCGACCTCACCTGCGCCGGACGCCGCTTCCGGCTGCGCTTCCTGCCGCCGGGGGCCTTGATACGGCCGACCGGCGTCCTGCAAGCCCGCCGTAAGTCACGCGCCCTACGCTCCTGGCTGGCGGCCACGGGGGAAAGACCGGCCGCCTGACGTATCTGACGCCGCTGGAGACGCTCTTATCTCCTCGAGGCGAACTAACGGGAGACCCCATGTCCGACACTCCGATGACCGCGGACGACGTGCTGCGCATCGCCGCTTACAAGGACCGGAGCCCGGCACTCGAAGCGATGGTCATCGCCTACAGCTACCACCGCGTCGCCGGGGACCTCGCCCAGCACCTGGGCAAGGACGCGAACAACTGGTACTGCTACGCCACCTGGACCTCCAAGGCCGTCGGAGAGAGCCTCGACCTCAGCCCCGACTCCCCGTTCATCCTGGACTTCGGTCGCAAGATGCGGGTGCCCCACCGGTTCAGGAGGGTGTTCAGGGCGGTCCTGCTCACCCTGCTCGGGCCCAGCTACCAGCTCGGGCTCGCGCTCGCCAACCGGGCCATCTTCCTGGAGACCGCCAGCCTCGCGGTCAACCTGTGGAACGATTCGCCCGACCGTTTCCTCAGGGTCAGCCCGGAGTCGGATCTGACGCCGAGCCCGCCTGCGTTCCTGACGGACCTGCTGGCCGAGGCCGACCCCCGCTACCTGAAGGACGCCGCGCAGCTCCTGGTCGAGGCCAAGCAGACCGCCGACCCCGAGGCCCGCGCCGAGCTGATGTTCGGCGCCTGCGTGGCGCTGTCCGCCTACGAGCAGGCCCGCGCGCAGAAGGCCCTCGAGCTGGTGCTCTACCGGCCGGTCCGGTGGCTGACGCGGGTGTCGTGGCGGTCGCTGCGCTCGCTGGTGACCCGGCGCCGCTTCCCGAGGTTCCGCCTGTACGCCGCGCGGCACGAGGACCAGCCGTGGCTGACGCGCTGGCTGGAGGGGAAGTGGTCCTCGCTCTACACCCGCCACCTGTTCGCCGTGCAGACGCCGCTCAGCGACATCAAGGTGGGCCGGCCGCTGACCGCGCCGGAGGGCGTGGACATGGAGCGGGTCTGGGCGCCGATCCAGAACGAGAAGGTCCGCAAGCTGGCCGAGGAGTTCATCACGGCCGACCAGGAGGCGTCCACGGCCGGGGTGGCCGACTGGGTGTCCTACCGCGACCGCATGCGCTTCATCGTCAGCTACTTCCGCGTCTACCAGCACGTGGGCGCCCTCTACGACCTGCCCTTCGCCAAGGACGTCGCCGACGGCCTCGCCCGGGAGATGGAGCACGGGCTGGTGCCGCAGGCCGTCAACATGATGCTCGCCCGGGGCGGGCGCAAGGTCTACGAGTATCCGGCGGAGAGCGACCCGGACGCGTTCGAGATGGCGCACTTCGACTTCGAGCCGTTCCTGGAGGCGATCCAGCTCGACCCGTCGGCGAAGTGAGTCAGTCGAGGAAGTCCCTGGTGATCTCGCGGGCTTGCAGGAGCCCGCGGAGCTTCGCGAACGTGCGGGCTCGGGTGGGCCCGATGCTCCCGACCGGCCTGCCCAGCCTGCGCGCCACGTCCACGTAGTGCGGCTCGGAGGTTTCCGTGAGCGCTCTGAACAGGACCCGCTGCGCTGCCGGCAGCTCCTCGACGAGCTCGTCGAGCGTGCCGGCCAGCCAGATCCTGGCCAGCTCCCTGTCCACGTCGTCCGTGCTGCCCAGCGTGTCGAGGTCAGGGGTGCAGATCTCCTTCGTCCGCTTGGTGAGCTTCAGGCACTCGCGGAAGGCGATGGTGGCCAGCCAGCCCGCCATGCGCTGGCCGTCCTCCACGCTCCTGAGGTTCTGCCAGGCCAGCAGCCAGGTCGTCTGGAGCACGTCCTGGGCGTCCTCGTGGCTGAGCCTGAACCGGCGGACGCGGGCCTTGAGCATGGGGCTGAACTCTTCGATCAGCCGCTCCCACGCCATGGCGTCGCCGTCCTGGGCGGCCGAGACGAGGGTGGCGGTATCGGGTCTTTCGATGGTGTCCAGGTACATGTCGATCTCCCTGCCGGGCCGGGCACTCGGGGGGTCGCCATTACCGCCCGGCATCCCAACGGTGCGCCGAGTGATCGCCAGGGGCTGTCTCGCGCGTGACAGTCACGATGTGTTCCTCATCACAATCGGGACATCCAGGACCGTCGGCTGTTCGTGCGCGGGATGCGGCTTAAAGTTCTTGCATGAGCGGGTTCCCGAGCGATGTCCAGCCGGTGGCCTCCGTGCTGGCGGAGATCCCGCTGTTCCGCGTACTCGGAGAAAGCGGCATCGAGAGCACGGCGCGGGCCGGGATGGCGAGGCGTTACCGGGCCGGCCAGATCATCATCCACCAGGGGGATCCGGGAGAGTCCCTCTACGTGGTGCTGGACGGCCTGGTGAAGGTGGTGTTCACGACCGAGCACGGCGACGAGATCGTGCTCAACATGCTGAGCCGCGGCGACACCTTCGGCGAGCTGGCGCTGCTGGACAACTCACCGCGCTCGGCGTCGATCGTGACGGTCCGCCCCGCCTGGGTGTTCGCGCTGCCCAGGGCACGGCTCCTGGAGCTGATGCGGGAGCATCCGGGGCTGGCCGACGAGTTCCTGCGCATGCTCGGCCACATGGTGCGCAGGCTCACCGACCAGGCGGCCGACCTGGCCTTCCTCGACCTGGGCGGGCGGCTGGCCAAGCTGCTGCTGCAACTGGCCGACAAGCACGGCCACGACGACGGGGTGGTGGACCTGCCCGGGTTGACCCAGTCCGACCTCGCCGCGCTCATCGGCGCGTCGCGGCCGGCGGTCAACCGGGCGCTGCAGTCCCTCGTGGCGAGAAACCTCATCGCCGTCAAAGGCCGGGCGATCACGCTGCTGGACGTCGCCGCCCTGCGGAAACGGGGCGGCCTCTGACCGAAATCTGGAGTACGGGGTAGATGAACGATCACGAACGCTGGCCTGAAGAGAGATTCCGCCAGCTGCGACAGCAGGCGGACCCGGACATCGACAAGGTCGTGGCCGAGTACCTGGACGCCCAGCCTGCGGGAAGCGGGCCCCTGGAGCTGGTGAAGGCGGTGATCCAGGAGCTGGCGGCGGCCAAGCGGGAGGCCAGGGCGCCGTCGGGCGAGCCGCCCGCCTCCGCGATCTTCGCGGCCATCGACTTCGCCGCGGAGCTGCCCGGCTGGGGCGACGACCGCGAGCTGCTGGCCAGGGGGCAGGCCGTCTTCGCCGACTACGGGCTCTACCAGTCGGCCGCGCTCTTCTGCAAGTGCCTGCCCATGGCGTACGTGGAGGTGTCCAGCGCCAAGGTGCTGGCCAACGTGTCCCGGCTGGCCACGCACAGCCTCACCCGCCGGGTGGCCGAGACCGGGCAGATGCTGGTCGACGTGATGGGCCTGAAGGCCACCAACAGCCTGGAGCCCGGCCGTCCCGGGCACACCACGGCGCTCGGCCTGCGGATCCTGCACTCCTTCGTCCGCGCCCTGGTCAACGAGCGTTTCGCTGACCACTGGGACACCGCGCGGTTCGGCCCCCCGGTCAACCAGGAGCTCCTGCTGGCCACCATCTTCGACTTCTCTGTGGTGACATGGGAGGCTCTGGAGAGTATGGGCGTGACGCTCTCCGCGGAGCAGCGTGCGGCCCACCTCTACACGTGGAGCGTGTTCGGCCATCTCATGGGCGTGGAGGCCTGCCGTGACCGGCCTCTCACGCTCGAGGACGTCGAGCCGGTCAGCGAGCGCCTGGGCCGCCTGTACGAGTCCAGCGACGAGGGCCGCCGGCTGATGGCCAGGCTGCTGGAGGAGATGGAGGAGTTCATGCACCTGGGGTGGCGCAAGCTGCCGCGCAGCCTGGTGCACTGGGTCTTCCGCGACGCCAAGTACGGCGCCGACCGGGTGCCCGAGCTGCTGGGCGTGCCCAAGCCCGCGTGGTGGTTCACCGCGCTGTTCGCGGCCGGCCGGGCGGCGAACCGGCACGCGGCGCTGGCCGGGCCGGTGGACGGCGTCGTCCGCTGGCTGGTTCGCAGGCTCGGGCGGCAGATCGTGGTCGCCCTGATCGACCGCCACTCCGACGGGCAGGCGGCCTTCCGGATCCCCGGGGACCTGGCCGGCGCCTGGCGGATCAAGCAGTCGCGCTCCGCCGTGAAGACGCGCGAGCTCCGCCGCACGGTCCGCCGGAAGGTGCGCGCGCCCGCGCGGAGACTGAAGGAGCGGCCCACATGACCGCTCCCCACCCGCCCGGCACGCTGACCACGGCGACCATCCTGTTCACCGACGTGGTCAGCTCCACCGCCATGCGCATCAGGCTGGGCGAGGAACGCGCCAACGTGGTCTTCCGCCGCCTCTACCAGCTGCTGCGCTCGGTGGTGACGGCCAACGGCTCGACGTTCACCAAGAGCCTGGGCGACGGGCTGATGGCCGTCTTCGACTCGGCCACGGCCGGGCTCGACGCGGTCATCGCGGTGCAGCAGGCGGTGGCCGACGAGAACGAGCGCGCCCCGGACAAGATCTCCATCAGGGCCGCGCTCGCCGCCGGCGACGTGTGCTGGGGCCACGACGACGTCAGCGGGCTGCCGACCGTCGAGGCGGCCCGGCTGGTCGCCATCGCGGAGGGCGGCCAGGTGCTCTGCACCGACCTGGTGCGGCGGCTGGCGCAGGGGCGCAGCCGGCACGAGTTCAAGGACCTGGGGCGGCTGCCGGGCAAGGGGCTGCGCGAGCCGCTGCACACGTACGAGCTGCACTGGCAGAGCGCCGACCACCACCAGGTCGCCGGGCTGGCCCCCTGGCTGGAGGACGGTCACGTGCTGCCGTTCGTCGGCCGGGACGAGCAGCTGCGGACGCTCGACGGGGAGCTGGCGGCGGCCGAGTTCGGCAGCGGGCTGGTGATCCTCCAGGGCGACTCGGGGGTCGGCAAGACCCGGCTGGCCTCGGAGGTGGCCCGGCGGGCGCTCAAGCGGCAGTTCACGGTGCTGGCCGGGCGGTGCACGGATCCGGCGCGGCGGGCGTACGAGCCGATCGCCGGGGCGGTGGAGCGGCTGGCCCGCACCTCGCCCGCGCTGCTGCTGCGCGCCGGGGTCGACCAGCAGTGCGGCCAGCTCGTCCGCCTGGCGCCCTCGCTGGCCGCTCCCCCGCTGTCGCTGGAGGTGCCGCCGGCCACCGAGCCCGTGTCCGAGCGCTACCAGCTGATGGCGGCGGCCCGCACGCTGATCGAGCGCCTGACCACCGTGCGGCCGGTGCTGCTGGTGATCGACGACCTGCAGTGGGCGACGCTGGAGTCGCTGCAGATGCTCAACGCCCTCATGTGGGACGCCGAGGCGCTGCCGCTGCTGGTCCTGGCCACCTCGCGGCCCCTGCCTGTCGGCTCGGCGGCCGAGTCGGCCCTGCCGGAGCTGCACAAGCTGACGGCCGACAGCCGCACGATCGAGGTGCCCTCCTTCGGGCTGGACGAGGTCTCCCACGCGCTGGCGGAGGTGCGCGGCGGCGGCGACTCCGAGCTGCTGCACCGGATCACCGGCGGCAACGCGTTCCTGGTCAGCGAGGTGGTCAGAGAGCTGGCCGCGGGCAAGGAGCTCGACGGGCTGACCGTGCCCGACTCGGTGACGCGGATGGTCATGGCCCGGCTCTCGCAGCTCCACCCGGACGCCAGAGACCTGGTCAACCTGCTGGCCGTCGGCGAGCGCATGGAGTCGGCCGAGCTGCGGGCGGGGCTGGGGCTCGACGAGGCCCGGTTCGTGGCCGCGGTGGAGGAGGCCATGGGCGCCGGCCTGGTGACCATGTCGGACGGCGGGTCCTGCCGGTTCTCCCACGAGCTGACCAGGACCGCCCTCTACGCCAAGCTGTCCGCGCCGCGGGCGGGGCTGCTGCACGGCAAGGTCGCCGACGCGCTGTGCCGGACCGACCCGCGCGCCATGGAGACCCGGCCGTACGTCGTGGCCACCCACCTCCTGGCCGCCGCCGGGCACGGCCGCGACCCGGTCCGGGTCAGCGCGGCGGCGGACGCGGCCGTGCACGCGGCGCAGTACGCGCTGGCCGGGCTGGCGCACCGCGAGGCGGTCACCTGGTACCAGCGGGTGCTCGACCTGCTGGCGGACTTCCCCGGCGCCACGCTGGAGCGGCGCGCGGAACTGCTGGTCGAGTGCGGCCGGGCCATGTGGCTGGCCGGCGACCCCGACGCCAGGCAGACCCTCGTACAGGCGGCCGACCTGGCCAGGCAGTGCGAGCGCTCCGACCTGATCGTGATCGCGGCGCTGGGCGGCGACCGGGGCTTCTCCACCATCTCGGCGGCACCCGACCAGCAGCGCATCGCACTGCTGACCGAGGCGCGCAGGCTGGTCGACTCCACCGACCTGAGCACCCGGGCGCTGCTGGCGGCCCAGCTCGCCTCGGAGCTCATCTGGGCGCCCGACGGCGAGCGGCGCTTCGCGCTGAGCGACGAGGCCGTGGCCCTGGCCCGCAAGTCGGGCGATCCGCGCACGCTCGCCAGCGTGCTGGGGCAGCGCAGCCTGACGATCATCCCCGCCGACCCGCTGCACCAGCGCCACCGCGACGGCGACGAGATGCTGGAGGCGGCCCGCCGCACGGGCGACGACCTGGCGCTGTTCCACGCGTACGTGCAGCGCACTCCCCCGGTGCTCGACGGCGGCGACGTGACCAGGGCCGCGATGCTGCTCGGCGAGGCGGACGAGCTGGCGCGCCGGCTGGCCCAGCCGCACCTCAACTGGCTGATCGGCTACTCCAGGGCCGGCCTGACCCTGATGCAGGGCGACCTGGCGCAGGCCGAGTCGGAGGCGCAGGCGGCCCTGCGGCTGGGCTCGGAGATCGGCCGCCGCCTGGAGGCCGTGGCCATCTACTCGTCGCAGATCGCCGAGATCCGGCGGCTGCAGGGGCGGCTGTGGGAGCTGCGCGACCGCTATCGCCGCGCCGCCCAGGCGCCGCGCGTCGACCCGGTGCACGCGATCCTGCGGTATCTGTGCGAGATGGCCGACGAGGAGGCCGCGCCCCTGCTCGACCGCATCCTGGCCGACGGCGGCGCCACGCCGCCCCGCAACATGGCCCACCGGCCCGCCCTGGACAACCTCGCCGTGGCCGCCTCCCGCCTGGGGCGGGCGGAGCTGGCCGAGCAGCTGTACGGCTCGCTGGCCGCCGACGGGCAGACGTTCGGCCACGGCGCGGTGGCCCACCACTGCGGGCACCACTACCTGGCGCACCTGTGCATCGCGACGGGCTCACCGCAGCGGGCGGCCGAGCACTTCGAGGCCGCGGCCGAGATGCACGAGCGGCGGGGGGTGCCGCTCATGCTGGCGGAGTCGCTGCTCGACTGGGCCGACCTGCTGGACGGGGGCGAGGTGAGCGGGCCGAAGCCGGCCGACCTGCGCAAGTGGTGCGCCTCGCTGCTGCCGGGCCGTGGCGCGATCCTGCTGGAGCGGCGGCTGTCCTGACCTGGCTTTACTTGGCCGAGGGGGTCAGCGCAGGTAGGAGGCGCCGTTGAGGTCGAGCACGGCGCCGCTGGCCCATTCGGCGGCCGGGGAGGCCAGGTAGACGACGGCCGCCGCGATCTCCTCCGGCCGCGCCACCCGCCCGAACGGGCTCTGCGCCCGGATCGCGTCTCCCCCGGGCCCCGTGAGGTACTCGGTCGTCATGTCCGTCTCGACGAAGCCGGGCGCCACGGCCGCCACCGCGATCCCGCGCGGGGCGAGCGCGATGGCCAGCGACTGGCCCAGCGCGTTCAGCCCGGCCTTGCTCGCCCCGTAGGCGGGGCTGTCCGGCTCGCCGCGGAAGGCGCCGCGCGAGGAGACGTTGACCACGCGGCCGCCGGCGGGCATGTGCCGGACGGCGCACCAGATGACGTTGGCGGTCCCCACCAGGTTGATGTCGAGCGTGCGCCGCCAGGCGCTCTGCCACTCCTCGTACGACAGCTCCGTGAGGGGATGGTGGAAGTAGGTGGCGGCGTTGTTGACCAGCACGTCGATGCCGCCCAGGGCGTCGGCCGCCGCGTCCACCATGCCGCGCACCGCCTCGGGATCGGCCAGGTCGCCCCGCACGATCGTGTGCCCCTCGCCGGGCAGCTCCGCCAGCAGGTCCTGCGCCTCCTTCGCGGAGTCCCGGTGATGGATCGCGACCCGGTCGCCCTGCGCGGCGAAGGCCGCCGCGACCGCCCGCCCGATACCTCTCGACGCACCTGTGACAAGAACTCCACGCCCGCTCATGTCGCCGCACGCTAGCAGGTGCCCGCTCAGAGGCGGCGTTCGGGCTCGCGGGCCGGTGGCGCCCACTGGGGCGGGGCTGCTGCGGGGCCGGCGGGCAGGCTGACGGTGAAGGTGGCGCCGGCGCCCGGGCGGCCGTCCGCGGTGATGGTGCCGTGGTGGCCCTCCACCACCTCCCGTACGAGCGCCAGCCCGAGCCCGAAGCCGCCTCCCACGAACCGGGCGAAGAGGCGTTCGGTGTGCGCCGGGTCGAAGCCCACCCCGTCGTCGCGCACGGTCAGCCGGACCAGGTCGCGGTCCCGGGACAGGATCACCCAGATGTGGCCGCCCGCGCGCGTGTGGCCCAGGGCGTTGTCCAGCAGGGCCGAGACCACGCGGCGCAGCGCGGACTCAACTCCGCGCACCACGTGATCGCCCGGCCCTTCGCACCGGACCTCGATCGTCACCCCCTTGGCCGCCGCGCGGGCGCCCTCGGCCACGGCCAACTCGGAGGCCAGCATCGCGAGGTCGACGGGCGCGAACGGCCGGCGCGACTGCTGGAACCGGGCCGACTGGAGCAGGTCCTCGACCACCTCGCCCAGCTGCCTGGTGCCGGTCACGAGCTGGTCCACCTCGTCGATGAGCAGGATCGGGTCCGTGCCGCCCCGCAGCCGGCGGGACAGGAGCTGGGCGCGGGTGTGCAGGCGGGTCAGCGGGCTGCGCAGCTCGTGGCTGACGTCGGCGGCGAAGCGGCGCTGGCGCGCCAGGGCCTCGCCGAGCGGCGCGATGGCGCGGCGGGAGATGACCTGGCCCACCAGCAGCGCGGCCAGCAGGCCGCCGATCTCCGCGCCGCCGAGCGTGCGCAGCAGGCGCTGCCGTTCGGCTACCTGGTAGCGCAGGTCCAGCGCCGCCTGGAAGGTGTCGGCGCCGCGCCGCTGGGTGCGGATGAGGTACGCGTGCCCGTCCACCCGGACCTCCTCGACCCTGGGCGGCAGCCCGGTGGCGACCTGGTCCATGGGCGCGCGTACCGGAAGCGCCTGCGGCGCGCCCGGGGAGCTCTCCACGGTGCCGTCGGGCCGCAGCAGGTAGAGCCAGACGCAGGGGGGAGGGTGGGCGATGGGGGCGCGCTGCACGGCGGCGGTCAGGTCGCGCCGGGCGGACTCGGCCTGCTGGTGCAGCATGACGCAGTAGACCAGCACCCCGGCCAGGGCCAGGACCAGGGAGATCGCGCCGGCCACCTGCGCGGTGAGGCGCCGGCGGGCCCGCTTCAGCAGCCGCCGCTCGAGCTCCGATCCCGGCCCCGCCGGGCTCATAACTCACCCAGGCGGTAGCCCACGCCCCGCACGGTGTACACGACCCCGGATCCCAGCTTGTTGCGCAGGTAGTAGACGTACGTGTCCACGATCGATTCCTTCTTGGCGCCGTCGAAGACCCGCTGCCGGAGCGACGTGCGGGTGTGCACCTGCCGCGGGCGCGCCGCCAGGGCGCTGAGCAGCCGGCACTCCTGCCCCGACAGCTCGATCTGCTCCCCGCTCGGCAGCCGGACGATGTGCGACTCGGAGTCCAGCCAGCCCGCGCCGAGCGGCAGCAGCGTGGCCTGGTCGAGGTTCCTGCGGTGCAGGGCCCGCACCCTGGCCAGCAGCTCCTCGATCTCGAACGGCTTGACCAGGTAGTCCTCCGCGCCCGCGTCCAGCCCGGCGACCCGGTCGGCGACCGAGCCGAAGGCGGTCAGCACCAGCACGGGGGTGGTGACCGCCTGCCGTCGCAGCCGCCGCATGAGGTCGATGCCGTCGAGCGACGGCAGGCCGCGATCGATGATCAGCACGTCGTACGAGCGGCTCAGCCCCAGATGCAGCCCGCGCTGCCCCTCCAGAGCCAGATCGACCGTGTACCCCTCCTCGGTGAACAGGTCGACGAGCATGCGCCCCAGTTCGCGGTCATCCTCGATGACCAGCAGCCGACGGGCTGTACCCGGTGTTCCAGCCACCAGACCACGGTTACACCACGCCCAGGAGGATTACCAGGTCCACTCGAGCATTGGTTGATCGAGAACCAGGCGCACCACGGTTCACCTGCGCGATCACGATGGATTGGTCCTGACCAGCTCCGAAACTTCCGCAACCTTGGTCCGGGTCTCGAGGCGCTCGGGCAGCGCCAGCTTGTAGAGGGGCAGCGCGCCCACCGCGTACGACTCCCGCCAGCCGAACCCCATCCCCCGCATCGCCAGCGCGCACCTGAAGTACTTGCCGGCGAACCCGGCGAGCAGGATCAGCCCGAACGCCGGCAGAATGGCGCCGCCCGCGATGCCCCCGAGGTGGGTGTTCAGCCCCGAGGAGACGCCGATCCAGTCCGTCAGCCAGCCGGCAGTCAGCGGCACGAGGATGACGACGTACATGCCGGTGGCGCCGAGGCGGCCGGTGCGGGCCACGGTCGCGCCCAGGGGGCGCAGCAGGGGGCGACCACCTTGAGCATCACGACGGCGAACACCGCGGTCAGGCCGATGGTGGGCAGCGCGGCGCCGGCGCCGGTGCCGACAGGATCCTGGCCAGCATGGGGAACGCGGTCAGCGACAGCGCCCCGCCGACGAACAGGGCGAACTGGAAGGGGCTGACGTCCGGCAGCGAGAGCAGGTCGTACAGGAGGAGGCCCGCGCCGAAGCCGAGCAGCAGCGAGGGGACGATCCCCGAGACGGCGCGTCGGGGAAGAGCCAGCCGAAGAACGTCGGCCCCAGGAGCACGCCGGCGACCATCTCGCCGAGCACGCGCGGCTGCATCACCATTTGCGCCAGCCGGCCGCAGATCGCCGCGACGATCAGGATCACGACGAGGGCGGGCAGGACCTTGAGTATGAGGGCGAGGTTCGGATCGGGAGAGGTGACGTGGGCCAGTACGGTCATGTTCGGTTCTCCGCTGGTTGATCGAAGTGGATCTCGCAGAGCCGTTGCCGGCGGGCGTCCCAGACCATGTACGTGCCGAGGACGAGTTGCACGAGGCTGCGCCAGACGTCCTCCCAGCGGTCGCGGACCCGCATGAGGACGAGCGCGGCACGGGGCGGGGACGCGTGCGGCGGGGTGAGCAGGCACGGCCCCCGGTTCGGCAGGGACCGGGTGTGGGCGGCCGAGGAGTGCAGGGCGTGGCGGTGCAGGATCTCCCGCGCCGCGACCCGCATCGCGATCGGCGCCAGCCGCCAGGCCGGGCAGGGTCGGTTGGCGGCGACGCCGAACGGGATGTGGTTGAGCTCTTTGACGGGCCGGTCGAAACGGCCCGGGTCGAAGCGGTCCGGTTCGGCGAACCCGGCGCGGTGGAACTCGGGATAGTCGAAGCAGAGCACCGACCCGGCCGGGATCGCGGTGCGCTCGCCGAGCGGGATCTCGCCGGTGGTGACGCGGTGGGCGATGCCGAAGAGCGGGTAGAGCCGCAGCGTCTCGGAGATCACCTGGTCGAGGTAGCGGTCGTCCCCCGTGCGGGCGCGCTCCTGCACGCCGGGATGCTGCGCGAGGACCATGAGCAGGTGGGCCATGGCCTCCGACAGCTGGACGACGGCGGTGTTGAAGAAGGCGCCCTGGAGGTAGAACGCCTGCTCCTGGGGTGACAGGCCGGCGGGGAGCGGGATCCGCACGCGTGACAGGCGGCCGAGCAGGTAGCGGGTCAGGCGGTGGCGGCGTTCCATGTGCCGCAGGCCGGTGCACTTGAGCGAGGTGACCACGTCGTTCGCGTTGCCCACGATCAGGTCGCGGGCCTCGCGCGGACACGGCTCGGCGAACACCAGCTCGTAGGAGAACTCGGCCCACAGCGGCATCGTCAGGTCGCGCAGCCGCACCGGCCCCCGCGCGTCCGCCAGCGTACGGGCGGCGCAGCGGCGCGTGAGCTCCTCGGCCTCGTCGCGCGGCACGGCGAGCAGCCCGCGCGTCGCCTTGGCCACCGCGTCGTACCGCTCGCCCGCCTCCAGGTGCTCCTGGTGCATCTCGGGGCCGGGCGACAGCCAGTACCAGAACAGGTCCGACAGCGCGGCGCCCCGGCTGCGGCCGCCGGCGGCCGGGTGCGAGTAGACCTCCCTGAAGCGGTCGACGCCCACGAGGTCGCCGGGGACGGGGATGCCCTCGCCCCCGTTGATCCGGTTGAAGACGCGTACGCGCAGCGCCACGACCCTCGCCGGCAGCCACCACGGCAGGCTCGCCACAAACGCCAGGGCCAGGATGATCAGCCCAATGATCAGCATGGCCGCCGCACCATGCCCGGGTCGAGGTCGCCGATCGACGCGCAGCCGCACAGCGTGAGCGCGTGCTCGACCTCCGCGCGCAACCGGCCGAGCACGCGGGCCACTCCCCGCTCGCCGTCCGCGGCCAGCCCCCAGATCACCGGGCGGCCGACGGCGACCGCCGCGGCGCCGAACGCCAGCGCCTTCAGCACGTCCGTGCCGCGCCGGATCCCGCCGTCCAGCAGCACGGGCACGGCCCCGCCGACGGCCGCGGCGATGTCCGGCAGCAGGTCGATCGAGGCGGGTACGGTGTCGAGTTGCCGCCCGCCGTGGTTCGAGACCATGATCGCCGAGACGCCTCGGTCGAGCGCGATCCGGGCGTCGCCGGGATGCGTGACACCCTTGACCACGATCGGCAGCGCGGTCATCTCCCGGAGCCGGTCGAGGTGCTCCCACGACAGCTCGGGCGACATGAGGATCGGGCGAACCCGGTCGCCGTCGCGCAGGTTCTCGCAGCACAGGTGTTCGGGCAGGTCGTGGAAGTCGTTGCGCAGGTCCCGCTCGTGCCGGCCGAGCACGGGCGAGTCCACGGTGACGACCAGCGCCTTGCAGCCGGCCGCCTCGGCGCGGCGCACGACGGTCTCGGTGAAGGCCAGGTCCGGCTGCACGTACAGCTGGAACCAGAGCTCGGCGCCGGGCGCGCCGGCCGCCACCTCCTCGATCGCGACGGTGGCGGCCATGCTGACGATCATGATCGTCTCGGCGGCGGCCGCCGCGCGGGCGGTGGCCCGCTCGCCCTCCGGGTCGGCGAGGCGGTGGAACGCGGTCGGCGCCACCAGCACGGGCATGGCGGCGCGGCTGCCGAGCAGGGTGAGGCCGGTCTGCAGCTTGGCCGCGCCGCGCAGCACCCTGGGCAGCAGTCCGATCCGGGCGAACGCGGCCTCGTTCGCGCGCACGGTGACCTCGTCATCGGCCCCGCCGGCGAAGTAGTCGTAGTGCACGGGGTCGAGGCGGGCGCGGGCCTCGGCCTCGAACTCGCGCAGGCTCCACCGCTCCATCAGACCGGTACGGACGTCAGCCGCGCGGCGAAGAAGGCCCGGAGGGGCTCGACGTGGATCTCCTTGGAGGTCCACTCGTTCTCGAGGTTCTCGGTGATGTGGTGGGCGACCGGGGGCCGGCCGGGCACGTGGTGGCGGACGACGGGGTGGAGGTAGTGGCCCTCATGCGCCCGGACCGAGTCGCTCTGGCGGATCCGGCCCACCTCGACGTCGAAGGGGTCGATCTTGTCATGATCCGGCCCGTACTCCAGGGTGATCGCGAAGTGGCCGCGGTCGCCGATCGGCGGGCCCTGCAGGTCGTACGGCAACTCCTCCAGGTAACGGGCGGTGTCCCCGTCGGGCACGATGACGTCGGCCAGCAGCCCGAACTGCTGCCACAGCGCCGAGGTGCGGTTGACCCGCTCGATGACCGCCGCCGCGAGCGCCGCCGGGTCGGCAGGCAGCACCGTGGCGGGCCAGGGGACATCGTGGTAGCGGGACTCCAGGACGCGGTGCAGCGCGCGCACGCCGTACCGGAAGCCATGGATGAAGCCGCTGGTGCCGTGCTTGAAGTCGCGCGACTGGGTGATCGTGCCGGCGAAGTAGAGGTCCGGCACGTTGACGGACTCGTAGGCCGGGGTGAGCGACGGGAACCTGTCGTTGATCACCAGCTCGGGGCGGCAGTCGTCGCCGAAGATCGAGCCGTCGAAGCGGAAGCCGGTGCAGAGGATCACGCTGTCGTACGGGATGTCCTTGGTGACCTCGTCGACCCGGACGAAGGAGACCGTCACCAGGTACGTGCCGTCCGGCCGGCGCTCGACGCGCTTGACGTCGCCGTCGAGGATCGCGTTCTGGGACTTGAGCTGGTAGGTGTCCAGCAGGCCGTTGTTGACCGCCCGCAGGTGGCCGACGTAATGCGTGCGCCAGGCCATGCGGACCGAGCGCGGGCCCGCCACGTGGATGACCGCGGCGGTCTCCATCAGGTTGTCGGCCGTCTCGAAGGCCGAGTTGCCCTTGCCGATGACGAGCACGCGCTGGTTGACGTAGTCGGCCGGGTCGGTGGAGTGGGTGCCGTACAGGTCGGCCGTCTCGATGCCCGCGATGGGCGGGATGTTGGGCTTGGTGACGCCGGTCGCGACGATGACCCGCTTCGCCTCGTACGTGCGCCCCGTCTCGTCCGTCACCCGGAACATGGAGCCGGGCCGGTCCACGCGGACCACCCGGGAGTCGTAGGCGACGCGCAGGCCGCGCTTCTGGGCGAAGTCGGCCAGGTAGCGGACCATGTCGTCGGCGTGCGGGAAATACCGGTCGCTGTAACGGGTGAACAGCAGGTCGGGGTCGTCGGACAGCAGCGAGTTCCAGTCCATCCGGAGGTTGAGCTCGGGGTCGTCCCATCCGGTGTACTTCTTGTTGATCGAGATCAGCGTGCGATGGCGCGGGTGGGTGCGGAAGAACTGGCCCGGCGCGGGACCCGCCTCGAGGATCAGGTAGTCCCGCCCCTGCTCGTGCAGGAAATACCCCAGCTGCAAACCCGCGGGGCCCGCGCCGATCACCAGGTAGTCCAGGGTCTTGTCCGGCACTGAAGCCTCCGTCACAACGAGGTGATTGAACGGACAACCTCAGTGTTGGCGGGCAATTCTCAGAATTTGCTCAGAGAGGGCGCGTTTGTCGGGCTTGCCGCTGGTGGCGAGGGGGACGGCGGGGACGATCGTGATCGTCTGGGGAACGCTGTCCTCGCCGAGCCGCGCGCGTACCAGCGCCCTCAGCGCGCCCCGGTCCGGGGTCCGGCCCGCGGCCGGGACGACGAACGCGTGCACGGCCTCGCCCGTGTCCTCGTCCGGGGCGCCCACCACGTACGCCTCGTCCACGCCGGGGTGATCGGTCAGCGCGCGCTCGATCGGGCCCGCGTACACCACCATGGCGTTGACCATGATCACGTCGCGGGAGCGGCCGGCCAGGTGGAGGAAGCCGTCCCCGTCCACGTGGCCGAGGTCGCGGGTGCGCAGCCAGCCGTCCTTCAGGGTCTCGCGGGTCTCCTCCTCGTCGCCCCAGTAACCCCGCATCAGGTACGGGCTGCGTACGTGGATCTCGCCCGTCACGCCGGGGGGCAGCTCGCCGTCGTGCTCGTCGCGCACGCTGATCTCGACCCCGGGATGCGGGCGGCCGACGGGCTCCAGCACGCCGGCGGCGATGTGGTCGGGGGTGAGCATGGCGATGTTGCCCGCCTCGGTCTGGCCGTAGCCCTGGTAGACGACCGGGCCCAGCTTCTCAACGGCCTCGGCCAGCCGCCGCGCGCTGATGGGCGACCCCGAGACCATCAGCGCCCGCAAGCTGCTCACATCCACCTTGTCCAGAAATTTCAGCATCTGGAAGAGCCGGGGCACGGTGATGATCGAGCCGGTGATCCGGTGGCGCTCGATCGCGTACGGGAACATCGGCCGCCCGTCGTCCTCCGGGATCACCGCCGTGCCGCCGCCGAGCAGGCACGGCGCCACGAACTCCATCACGACCATGCTGGCCAGCGTGCCGAACAGCAGGTACCGCTCGAAGGCCCCGGCGAGCCCGGCCGCGACGGGCGACCACACGCGCGGCTGCCACGCCCAGTGCTCGCCGAGCGCCCGGTACGTGATCGCGCACCCCTTCGGGCGGCCGGTGCTGCCGCTGGTGAAGGTCAGGGCCGCCACGTCGTCGGGGCGGGCGGTCACGGTCAGCGGCCGTCCGTCGTCGGGGTGCGCCAGCAGGTCGCCGGCGCCCGTACAGGGGCCCAGGGACAGCGTCGGCCGGCCGGGGAGGTGACGGGCCGCGGCGCGGCGCAGGTCGGGGGTCGCGGTCGCGGGGTCCACGAGCAGGGCGTCGATCCCCATCCCCAGCACGTGGACGAGCTGCCCCTCCGGATAGCCGGGCCGGATGCCGACGACCCGGCAGCCCAGCGTGTGCGCGGCCATGTGGGCGGCGAACGCCTCGGGCGTGACGGCCGTGCGCACCGCGACGGCCCGCCCAGGACCCAGGCCCGCGGCGCGCATCGCGCCCGCCAGCCGCCGGATCAGCTCCAGCAGCTCGCCCCGGGAGAGGGTCCTGTCGCCGTGCTCGAAGGCCGGTCGATCCGGGGCGTCGCGCAGCGCGTCGAGCAGAGGCTGCGGAAAGGGCATGTGCGCCTCCTCTGTGCTTCCATATTTCCGGATTTATCGCGACATTAGACGGCACAGATCAGAGACCCATCAGAGACGTGCAGGTGGTGAGCGCGACGTGAAAGTGATCGGCGCGGGCTTCGGGCGCACGGGCACGCGGTCGCTCAAGGCGGCCCTCGAAATTCTGGGCTTCGGCCCCTGCTACCACATGTCGACGGTCATCGCGGAGCCGTACCGCGTCCGGCAGTGGCTCGATGTCGGGGAGGGCCGCTCCCGCGACTGGGACACGCTGTTCGCCGGCTTCCGGTCGGCGCTCGACTGGCCCGCCTCGGCGTACTGGCGCGAGCTGGCCGGGCACTACCCGGACGCCAAGGTCGTCCTGACCGTCCGCGACCCCGCCCGCTGGTACGACAGCGTCAGCGAGACCATCTTCCGCAGCGCCCTGGAGGAGCGCCGGCTCCCCCTGCGCCGCCGGGTGACCCGCTGGCTGGTGGCCCGCCGCGCGCCGGATTTCGCCCTCTACCCGCGCATGGCCAGGGCGACCGTCATGGACCGCGTCTTCGGCGGCCGCATCGACGACCGCGACCACGTCCTCAACGTCTACGAACGGCACGCGGCCGAGGTGCGGGCGGCGATCCCGGCGGAGCGGTTGCTGGTGTTCGAGGTGCGGGACGGGTGGGAGCCGCTGTGCGCGTTCCTCGGCGTGCCCGTGCCGGAGATGCCGTTCCCGCAGGTCAACGAGCGGGCTGCGTTCCGCGCGAAACGGCCGCGCCGGCTCCTTCGGCTGATCGTGCGCGGCCGTTGACGGCGCCCCGGCCCTCCCGCACGACCGGCCGAGTGTTCCCGAACGCCATCCAGGAAGATCGCGAATGCGTAGGGTGGCATGGCATGAACCTGGACCTTTCCGACTACCGCGCCAAACTGGCGTCCGCGTCCCCGGAACGTGCCTGGAAATCCCTGCGTGAGCTCGCGCTGCGCGGGGAGGGCGACGCGCTCGCGCTGGCCGCGGAGTTCGCGGAGATCGCCGAGCCGTCGTCCGAGAAGCTGCTCAGGCTGTGGCCCCAGGCGCTCGACCCCGACGCCTTCGCCGAGCACCTGCTCGCCCCCGCCTTCGACGACGAGGGCCGTACCGAGCTGGAGCTGCGCCGGCGTGACTCGCTCACCGGGCTGCGCCACCTGACGATCCTGCGGACGTTGGTCCTCGACCACTGCAAGCGCCTCACCGACCTCTCCGAGCTCGCCGCGCTGACCGAGCTGCGCGAGCTCAAGCTGGACGGCTGCGCGGCCGTCAGCGACCTGCGGCCGCTCGCCGGGCTCGTCGGCCTTGAGGTGCTCGAGGTCACCAGCTCCCCCGCGGTGTCCGACGTCTCCCCGCTGCTCGGCCTGCGCAACCTGCGCCGTCTCAGCCTGCGCAGCAGCGGGGTGACCAGCGTCGAGGGGTTCGGCGAGGCGTTCCCGTACCTGGACTGGCTCGGTCTCGACAACTGCCGGTTCATCGAGGACATCCGGCCGCTGTCCGGGCTGCGCCGGCTGACCGAACTGGACGTGAGCCGTACCAAGATCACAAGCATCGACGGCCTGTACGGCCTCGACTCCGTCACCGAGCTGCACATGCACTGCGCCCGCCTGACCAGCCTCGACGGGATCGCCGCCATGCCCGCGCTCGAACGGGCGTATCTCAGCGGCTGCACGAAGCTGAAGAGCCTCGACGGCCTCGGCCACCACCCCCGCCTGACGAACCTCGGCCTGCCCAGCGCTCCGCTCCCCGACCTGCGCCCGCTGTCGCGGCTGCCCGCCCTGACAGGGATCACCGTCGAGAGCTTCACCAAGCTCACCTCGCTCGACGGGCTCGAAGGGCACCCGTCGATCAGCGAGGTGTACCTGGCCTACACCGACCTCATGACGGACTTCTCCGCGCTCGCGCGCATGCCCGCCCTGCGCACCCTGACCCTGCAGGGGCTGGACCACCTCTCCGACCTCAGCCCGTTCGCGGGGCTGCTGAACCTGGAGGAGCTCTACGTCGCCTGCACCGGCCGCCTGACCACCCTGGACGGGCTCGAGCGCCTGCTCTCCCTGCGCACCCTGCACCTCTACGACTGCGGCTCGCTGAGCGACCTGGGAGAGGCCGGCGGCTTCCCGTCGCTCAAGGAGGTCACCGTGAGCCGCTGCCCGGCCCTGCCGCCCGACCTCCTGTCCGACCTGCGCGCCCGTGGCGTGCTCAGCGACTGAACTCGGCGGCGGCTCGGGTCGCCGTGGTGATGAGCTCGTCGGCGACCCAGCGCGCGACGCCGGCGGGGTAGGGCGCCGACAGTCCGAGGACGATGTGCCGGAAGCCGGCGTCGAGCGCCTCGCCGATCGCGTCCCGGGTGATGTCGGGCTGGTCGTAGGAGACCGGCAGGTGGATCGAGCGGATGATCGAGGCGGGGTCGCGGCCGAGCTCGGTGCAGTAGCGGTCCAGCAGCCGGCTGCGGCGGACGACGTCGTCGATGTCGCCGCCGGGGATGTTCCACAGGTCGGCGTGCTCGGCGGCCACGCGCAGCGTCGGGCCCGAGCGCCCGCCGATGAGGATGGGCGGGTGAGGGCGCTGGACGGGTTTGGGGTTGCAGAACGCCCCGGTGAGCCGGACGTAGGTGCCGTGGAAGTCGAACGGTTCGTCCTCGGTCCACAGCCGCCGGATCACCGTGCACGCCTCGGCGAGGCTCCCCACGGCGTGCGCGGCGTCGTGGAAGGGCAGGCCGTGCGCGTCGTACTCGCGCCGGGCCGAGGGCCAGCTGGGCCGCGAGCCGGCGCCGATGCCGAAGTCGAGCCGTCCGCCGGAGACGATGTCGACGGTCGCGGCGATCTTGGCCAGCAGCGCGGGCGGCCGGAAGCGGTTGCTGGTCACGAGCAGGCCGAGGCGCAGCCGCCGGGTCTGCGCGGCGAGGGCCGAGAGCAGGGTCCAGCCCTCGTACGTCGTCCCGTCAGGGTCGCCGAAGATGGGCAGGAGATGATCGAACAGCCATGCGTGCTCGATCTCCGGGATCGTGTCCGCCTCGCGCCAGACCCGCAGGACGTCCTGGTAGTCGACCTGCGACGGGGCGGTCATGATCCCGAAGCGAGGCCGGGAGGTGTGCAACATCGGGCCGCTGATCCTTTCGGTCGGTCAATCGGAACACGGTTCAGCGCGGCGCTTCCTGACCGCGCCATACTTGGTGACCAGAGCTCTGCTCTGGCATCATGAGCAATCGGAACCTAGTTCCGATTACGATAAGGAACGGGGTTCCGTTTTGGCAAGCTCGGCAGCGGAGGAAGCGGCACGGTGAACGAGGGCGGCACGGGGCGGGCGGCCCCGCGCAAGCGGGCCGACGCCCGGCGCAACGAGAGGACGCTGCTCGACGCCGCCGCGGCGGTCTTCGTGACCTCGGGCGTCGAAGCGCCGGTGCGCGACGTCGCGGCCAGGGCGGGAGTCGGGGTGGCCACGATCTACCGCCACTTCCCGACGCGGGCGGACCTCATCATCGCCGTCTACCGGCACCAGGTCGAGGCCTGCGCCGAGGCCGCCCCGACCCTGCTGGCGAGCGGCGCGACCCCGCACGCCGCGCTGGGGCGATGGATCAACCTGTTCGTCGACTTCCTGGTCACCAAGCACGGACTGGCCGCCGTGCTGCGGTCGGACGACGCCGGCTTCGACACGCTGCACGCCTATTTCCTCGACCGGCTCGTGCCCGCGTGCGCCCAGCTCCTCGAAGCCGCGGCCGCCGCCGGCGAGATCCGCTCCGACGTGGACGCCTACGAGCTCATGCGCGGCGTCGGCAACCTCTGCATCGGCGCCGACAACGATCCTCGCTACGACGCTCGCCGGCTGGTCGAGCTCCTCATCGCAGGACTGCGCCTGCCGCACCGCTAAAGTTCGATCGGATCAGCGTTCCGGATGCCGGACGAGCCGATCTTCCGCCCGCCGAAGTGAACAAACTGATTCACACGCTCCCCGCGGCGATAGAGGATCGTGGACATGGCGAAGGACTACCGGTACGCCGACGCCGTCCGGCTCCTGGGCGGCGCCGATCCGGCGGTCGAGAAGATCGACCTGCTGCTCGGCATCGGCACGCTCGGACTCTGGGACGTGATCGACGCCAAACAGCAGTTCGTGCAGGTGGGCAACACCCTCCTCGGCCGGTGGCGCGAGTGGCGCACCGGCCGCGAATGGCACAGCCGTACCGAACGCATGGAGGCCGCGCACACGATCCTCGTCATCACGGCGTTCTTCGAGGCGGTCGACTCCATCGATCTGCCGTTCAGCTCGCAGGACCTGCGGATGAGCAAGGAGGAGCAGGCGAAGCTGGCCGGGCATTCGGGCATCGACCTGTCGCGTGGCCTCCCCCGTCCTTCGCCGTACCTCCCTTTCGAGCAGGCCAAGCGAGCCGTCCTCGAGTTCTACGAGACGTACGGTCATCGCCTGCGGTCGTTCGTCATGAGACTGAAGGTCTGGGACGGGCTCGGTCCGTCCGAGCGGGAGAAGGTCGTCGCCCAACTCGAGCGGAAGCTGCCGGAGACGGCCGTCCGGCACTACGAGGACCGGTACCGGAGGCTGGCGCTCGATGTCCCCGAGTTCGCGCTGTGGGCGGGGATGATCGAGCATCAGGCGACGAGAGCAGGCCTGGCGGAGCTCGAGCGGTTGCTGTCCCTGGTCGCCTCGGGCGCCGCCCTCCCGGCCCAGCTGACCACCCTGAGCAGGCTGCACCGCGCGGCGTTGAAGGAACCGCTGGCGGCGACGAGGGGACAGGACGAGACGGCCGCCGCCGTGCGACTGCCGACCGTCGAGGAGGCCTATGTGACGCCTCGCTTCCGTACGAGCGAGGTGCGCCACCCCACCGACCCCAGCCTCGAAGCGTGGTGGGACGACCTGGAGGTCCGCGATGACCTGCCGCGGTTCCTCGCCGGCTTTCTGACCCGGTCGACGGCGAGCGAGGTGCCGTTCGTCATCCTCGGCCAACCCGGCGCGGGCAAATCCCTGCTGACCAAGGTCCTGGCCGCCCGGCTGCCGGAGGGACGGTACCTGCCGGTCCGGGTGCCATTACGGGACGTAGCGGCGAACGCCGACATCCAGGAGCAGATCGAGCAGGCCGTCTACCGGCTCAGCGGTGAGCGGCTGGAGTGGCCCGCTCTGGCCAGGAGCGCCGAGGGCGTCCTGCCCGTGGTCCTGCTCGACGGCTTCGACGAACTGCTGCAGGCGACGGGGGTGCGCCAGTCGGACTACCTCGAGAAGGTGGCCCGGTTCCAGCGGCGCGAGGCCGATGCCGGCCGGGCGGTCGCGGTCGTCATCACCTCGCGTACGGCCGTCGCGGATCGGGCCGCGTTCGTCCCCGGCACCGTGGTCGCCAGGCTCGAACCGTTCAACGAGGCGCAGATCGACCGCTGGCTGACCGCCTGGAACGCCAGGAACGACGCCTATTTCGTCCGGCAGAGGATCAGGCCGCTCGCTCTGGACGTCGCGCTCGCTCAGCGAGCCCTGGCGGAGCAACCGCTGCTCCTGCTGATGCTCGCGCTGTATGACGCCGACGGGAACGCGCTGAGCAAGGACGCGGCGGAGTTCCGGCAGACGGAGCTCTACGAACGGCTGATGCGCCGATTCGTGGAGCGGGAGCTGGAGAAGGCCTATCCCGAGGACCAGGTTCCGTTCCTGCTCGAACGCGAGATGCTGCACCTGTCGTACGTCGCGTTCGCGATGTTGAACCGGGGCCGCCAGTGGGTGACCACGGCCGAACTGGACCACGATCTGTCGGGACTGGAGTTTCCCGCGCAGGTACGCACCGGCACCTTCGCCACTCCGCTCACGGCCGGCGAACTCGCCATCGCGAAGTTCTTCTTCGTCCATCGCGCGCAGGCCACCCGCGACCACGACGTGGTGCAGACCTACGAGTTCCTGCACGCGACCTTCGGCGAGTATCTCACCGCCCGGCTCATCACCACCCTGCTGGGTGACCTGGCCGTCAAGCAGTCGGGCCTGGTGGTGACCGAGGTCGACGACGGGCTGTTGCAGGCCCTGCTGTCATGGTCGGCGCTGTCGTCCCGTACCACCGTCGTCTCCTTCCTGCGGGAGCTGGCCGAGGCGAAGGGCGCGGAGAGCCGCTGGGGCGAGCTCGTCATGTGGCTGAGCCGCCGGTTGGACACGCGGTTGAGCGTGCCGTACCCGAACTACCGCCCGCGCACGGCCGGCCTCCCGCAGCGCCACGCCTACTACTCCGCCAACCTGCTGGTGATCGCGCTGGCCTGCCTGGCCGTCCTCAGGGCCGGCGCGTTGCTCCCGGGGCACGAGGACCCGCTCACCGAGTGGCGACGCCACACCCTGCTGTGGCGCTCGCAGTGCGCGGCCGGCGAATGGGCGAGCCTGATCAACCTGGTGCAGGCGGACATCGTCGCGCTCCAGGACGGCGAATGGGACGGCGAATGGGACATCGAGCTGCGGCTCGACCTGAACGGCTCGACGCCGCAGCCGATCGCCGGCGACTGGGTGGAGAACGAGCCACCCGGCGACCACTCCATCTGGCACGGCGCCTTCCCCCCACCTCGAACACCGTCCGCCGGGGCGATGCTCGACGTACCGCTGCCGGTGGCGGAGCCGGCCGACGGGGCGAGCCTGCTGGACCGGGTCGCCGAGGTGTGCGAGGCCCGGTACGAACACGCCCAGATCCGCACGGTGCCGGCTCACCCCCCGTACCTGCTGATGACCGTCCCCGAGGACGGGTTCGTCCGCCAGTACCTCATCGGCGCCCACCTGGGCCGGGTCACCGAAACCGACGTGGAGGCGTTCCTGCGGCATGTGCACGCCGCCGTGCCAGGCCCGGGATCCGAACTGGTCTACCAGGGGCCCGCGCCGGCCACGGCGGTGCGCGACTACGCCACGCGCAGAGGGCTCAGGCTGCGCAGCTTCACCGAATTCCAGGGCCTGCTCGACCTGTCGAACTACGTGGCCGAGCAGACCAGGCGGCTGCGCTCCGACCGGCGCTACCCGCCCGACCTGTACGTACCCCAGCGGTTCAGGGAGCTGGACCGTCCCCAGCCAGGCGTACAGGAGGACCTGGCCAAGGAGCTGATGCGGCTGCTGGCCGCCGACCACGGACGGTTCATGCTGGTGCTGGGCGACTTCGGCCGGGGCAAGACGTTCGCACTTCGCGAGCTGGCCCGGCGCATCCCGGCCGAGCTGCCGCACCTGACGCCGGTCTTCATCGAGCTGCGCGCGCTGGAAAAGGCCCAGTCGATGGACTCCCTGGTGGCGGCGCACCTCGCCGCGCACCACGAGCGGTTCATCGATCTCAAGGCGTTCCACTACATGCTGCGGCAGGGGCGGATCGTGCTGCTCTTCGACGGCTTCGACGAGCTGGTGACGCGGGTCACCTACGACCGGGCGGCCGACCACCTGACCACGCTGCTCGCCGCGGCCCAGGACAAGGCCAAGATCGTGGTCACCAGCCGTACGCAGCACTTCAGGTCACACCATCAGGTCCTCACCGCGCTGGGCGAGACGGTGGGCATGCTGCCGCAGCACCGGGTGCTGACCGTGGAGGATTTCACCCCCGCGCAGGTGCGGGCATACCTGCTCAACAGGTACGGCGACGAGCAGGCCGCCGACGACCGGTTCGCGCTGATCGGCGGCATCTCGGATCTGCTGGGCCTGGCCCAGAACCCGCGCATGCTCAGCTTCGTCGCCGACCTGCCCGGCGAGCGGCTGCGCACGGTGGCCACGACGGGCGGCGCGATCAGCGCGGCAGGGCTGTACGAGGAGATCCTGACCTCGTGGCTGGCCTTCGAGGAGCGGCGGGCCGGGGTGCCGGGCTCGGCGGCGGTGCTGAGCACCGAGGAGCTGTGGCAGGCGGTGACGGCGCTGGCGCTGCGGCTGTGGGAGTCCGGGAAGTCGCTGCTGGATCTGGACGAGCTGACCGAGATCGGCGAGACGCTGACAGGGCTGGCCGACGGGCGGCTGTCGGCCGCGCAGGCGGCGCACGCGGTGGGGTCGGGCAGCCTGCTGGTGCGGACCGAGGAGGGGATGTTCGGGTTCATCCATTCCTCGGTGATGGAGTGGCTGATCGCCCGGCATGTCGCCCTGGGCGATCCCGCGCCGCTGCCGCGCCGGCACTTGTCGACGCTGACCGTGGACTTCCTGTGCGACCTGGCGGACGTACGGTGGCTACGGTCGTGGGTGACGGAGACGCTGGCCGACGCGGGTGCCGACGACGTCTCGCGGGCCAACGCGATGAAGATCGCCGGCCGGCTGCGGCTACCCGCCGGCCCCGATCTACGGGGGGCCCGGCTGACCGGCGAGGACCTGTCCTACCGGGACCTCTCCGGCGTCGACCTGAGCGGGGCGGACCTCACCGACGCCCGGCTCGTGGGGACCAACCTGGCGCGGGCGGTGCTGCGGGACGCCCGGCTCGTGGGTGCGCGGCTGGACGAGGCCGTACTGACCGGGGCCGACCTGCGTGGAGCGGACCTGACCCGGGCCAGGCTGGCCCGGGCCGACCTGCGCGACATCGCGACCGAGGGCAGCCGCTGGGACCTCGCGGCACTGATCGGCGTGACCCGCTCACCGGCGCTGGCCGACGACCCCGCCCTGCGCGGCGCCGCGATCTCGCCGGGCCGGCCGGTGGCCGTCGAAGTGGCGCCCGCGCTGCTCGGCGTGCCGTACGGCCATCGCCACGAGAGCGGCCGCCTGCCCGAGCCGATCGCCTACCACCCCGACGGCAACACCCTGGCCGTGGGCAGCGACGACGGCGGCGTGCTCATCTGCGACTCCGCCACCGGCTTGCCGCTGCGCACCCTGTACGGGCACCGGGGGCGCGTCCACAAGACCGCGTACGCCTCCGGCACGCTGGTCACCGGCGGCGACGACGGCACGATCCGCCTGTGGGACCCGGCCACCGGCGAGTGCCTGCACGTGCTCACCGGGCACCCGGAAGGCGTCTGGCCGGTGGTGCTCAGCCCATCCGGTGAGCGGGTGATGGCCGGCGGCGCCGACGGGGTGGTGCGCGTGTGGTCGGTGCGCACAGGGGAAACGGTGGCGACCTTCCCCGGCCACTCCTCCCCGCTCCACACCGCCGCGTTCGCCGGCGACCTGCTGGCGACCGGCGACGCCGCCGGCGCGATCAGGGTCTGGGAGCCGGGCACCGGCCGGGTGCGGCACGAGCTCGCCGGCCACGGCGGCGCGGTGCATCGCCTGGCGCCCAGCCCGGACGGCCGCCTGCTGGCAGCCGGGTACGCCACGGGCCTGATCCGCCTGTGGGACCCGCACGAAGGCTCGCTCGTACGGGAGCTCCCCGGCCACGCGGGCCCGGTCCGCACGCTGTCCTTCGACCCCACCGGACGGCTGCTGGCCTCAGGAGACGCCACGGGCGCGGTACGGCTGTGGGACGTGGCCGACGGCATTGCTCGCGGAGCCCTGCCGGGTCACGACACCGCTGTCCACCAGGTGCTGTTCAGCCCCGACGGGCACGTGCTGGCCAGCGGGGACGCACGCGGGGTGGTGCGGCTCCAGCGGCTCGACGGTGAGCGGGTGGAGCTGACGGGGCACCATACCTCGGTGTGGCCGTTCGCCTTCCGGCCCGACGGCCGGCAGCTCGCCACCAGCGGCAACGACGGCACGGTGCGCCTGTGGGACGCGCTCACCGGCCGGAGCCGGCGCATCCTCCGCGGGCACGGGCGGCGGATCTCCACGGTGCGGTTCAGCGCCGACGGCTCGATGCTGGCGACCGGCGGCAACGACGGCGTCGTACGCGTGTGGGAGCCGTGGACCGGGCGGCAGCTGCGGCAGTTCACCGGCACCTCCGACCGGCTCGTCTCCGCGGCGTTCTCCCCCGCCGGTCCGCTGCTGGCCACCTCCACCAACGACGGCGGCGTGCACTTCTGGAACGCCGCCACGGGTGAGCACGAGCGCGAACTCAACGCCGACACCGACCAGGTGTGGGCCGAGGCGTTCAGCCCCGACGGGAGCATGCTGGCCATCGCCGACGACGAGGACAGTGTCAGGATCTGGCACCACCCGACCGGGCGGCTGGCGGCCGAGCTGACGGACCACCTCGGGCGGGTGCGCGCCATCGCGTTCAGCCCCGACGGGCGGCTCGTCACCACCGGCTGCGACGACCGTCGCGTACGGCTGTGGGACGCCGAGACCGGCACGCTGCGGGTCCAGCTGATCGGCCACGACGACCGCGTCTACGCGGTGGCCTTCCACCCGTCGGGCGACCGGCTGGCCAGTGCCGGCCACGACGGCACGGCCCGCGTCTGGGACGTGTCCACCGGGGAGTGCCTCAACGTGCTCCGGGAGGGGACCGGCCGGCTGTGGGCGGCCGCGTACAGCCCCGACGGGTCGTTGCTCGCCACAGCCGGCGACGACCTCGCCGTACACCTTTGGGATCCTGAGACGGGCCGCCGGCTGCACACCCTGGCCGGGCACACCCGGCGCGTGGTCTCGGTGGCATTCGCGCCGTCGGGCGATCTCCTGGCCAGCGCCGGGGACGACGGCGGCGTCATCCTGTGGGACGTCGGTCCCGGCACGGCCCCGGCGCGGCGTGCCACCCTGCTCGGCCTGCCGGACGGCTGGGTCGCGCTGACGCCCGACGGGCGCTACAAGCAGATGGGCGAGGTGGCCGGGCAGTTCTGGTTCGTCGTGGGCATGCGCCGGTTCGAGCCTGGCGAGCTCGACCTGTACCTGCCGTCGGTCCGTCAGGTACCGCTGGACCACCCTCTCTGGGGAACTCCCGGCACCTGAGGCGTCGTTCGGCGGGCGGCAGAAGCGACCTGTCACACCCGCCCGCTAGATTCACACCAACCACATTTGATCTTCACCACCTGGATGTACGGCATGCACCCCCTCATCGTCGCCTTAGCCCTTGTCACCGCCGCTCCCACCACCGCCCACGCCCGGACAGCCGAACCCGACCCGGTGGCGGGCCTGCGTTCGCTGCTCGTCCGCGGCGCCGGCGCGACGGCCGAGTTCTACGGTCAGGCCTCCACGGACCTGTCCAAGGAGGTGCAGCTGAACGGCAGGCGAACCTTCATCGGGAGCGGCATGGGACTGCGCGGAACCAGTAAGGTCAAGCTGGGCCGGGCCGGCGTGATCGCCTCGGAGCACGCTCGGCAGCTCAGCGTGAGCAGCAAGGAGTTGATGGTGGAGGAGGCGCCCAAGGACCCTTACTTCGCCGGCGTGCTCGCGACGGTGGGACGCTGCGCACCATCAGCGTGGGCGGCTGGCAGTACCAGCTCGCGCCGCGGGCGAAGACCTGGGTGCGTACCGGCCGCGCCAGCGGCGCCGCGGCCGCGTACGGCGACCAGTTCATCAACGTCCTGGAGCCGGCCACACTGCGCAAGCTGCTGGCCACCAAGACCCGCAAGACCGTCGGGCCCTGGACCACGGATCACACCACCGGCCGCAAGCAGCGGATCTACAACCTGACCGGGACGATCAAGCTCAAGGAGCTCTATCGCGTCTCCCCCAGCTTCCGCGAGGCGGCGGGGACCGCGGCCCTCGGGACGTCTGAGGTGACATGGACGTACATGTACGACGACCGCGGATGGCCGTACCGGGTCGGCTGGCGCTTCTACGCGCACCCGCGGCCCGAGGTCCCGGGGCTCGGACACGACCGGATCCTGCGGGGGCACCTGGCCACGCAGTACCGGAACTGGGACAAGCCCATGACGATCACCGCGCCCCAGGCGAAGCCGGGCCGGGGACTCGCGGTGGACGACCTCGCCGACGTCCTCAGCGCCCCCGAGCGCCGCAAGTGAGGAACGCGCTGTAATCGCCTGGGCGTGGAGACAAGCTCCACCTGACCTCCCTCATCACTGTGGTCGGCTATGCGCTGATCGCCGTTCTCGCTGAAGGGAGCAAGGCGCTCTCCTGACTGGCCGGACAAGGGAGAGGGCGACCATCACCCGATCGCCGCCCTCCCCTGCCTCCCTCTCATGGCGCACGCCGTCGACCTCGCGACCGGCCGGCCCCGCCTGTTCGCCTCCAGGTGCACCCAACCTCAGGCACCGCCGAAGGAACTCCGAGCTCAGGCCGTTCTCAGGGGTTGCCGTACTTCTTGACGAACTGGTAGTACGTCCATGCCCATGCCCTGCAGTCGGGCCGCACCAGGATGAAGTAACCCCCGCATACCTTGTCGCGCATAGTGATGTAGAACCGGTTGTCCACGTCAAGCTTTCGCGTACGGGTGTTGTCGAGGTAGTACTTGTACTTCTTCTTCTGGTTGGCGATCAGGCCGTACCCGTAGTCGTGGGAGTCACAGGCCGGTCGCATATCGAAATTGTGGGGCTTGTCCGGAGACTTCGTGCAGTGGTCGTAGTAGATGCCCCTGACCTTGAAGCCGCTGGCGGTCCGCTTCCAGTCGGGCTTCCGCCACTTGCCGCCGTGCCACGCCCAGGCCGAGCAGCCCGACTTCGTGTACCACATCCAGGTGACGGCAGTGTTGCACTTCTTCGGGTAGGACTGCGGGGGATCCACGCCGTCCGGCAGGAAGTCACTGGCCGGCGGCTCGGTGGCGTTCGGGTCGTCGAGCCCGGCCGCGCCCTCGGTCGGCCCGCCGTTGGCCGGCATGTCCGTGCCGGTGGCGACCACCTGGGGAGCGGCGACGCCCGCCGGGAACGACAGCTGCCAACCGCCGCTGGTGACGGACTCGATCGACGACAGGCGCCCCACCGAGTCGTAGGCGTAGGTTCCCTGGACGGCGCCGACGCTGGGATCGCTCGCGGTGCGCAGCAGGCCGTTCAGGTCGTAGGCGTAGCTCGCCTCGATCTGCGCCGCCTCGGTTCCGTAGGTGACCGCGATCTCCTTGAGCCGGCCCGCGTAGTCGCCGTTGGCGGTGCCGGTGGCCGTGGTGGCCGTGGCGTAGGTGAACCTGGTGACGGTCGCTGGGGTCGCGGCGCCGGCCGGCTCCTTCACCGTGCTGACGCGGCCCTGGGCGTCGTAGGTGATCGTGGACTTGCCGAAGGCGGTGCTGCCCACATCGGTCACCCGCCAGGGATCGGCGCCCGGCGCCCCGGCCGGGCGGGCCCAGGTGTAGGTGAGCTGGAGGTCGCCCGTGCTGATGGGGGTGCCGTCGGCGGTGGCGAAGGTGTCGTCGCCCGCCTCCACGGGGCCCGGATCCGTCACGAGCGTCTCGGTCGTCGTGGTGCGCATCGCCCCGATGACGGCGTCCCACTTGGTGGTTTCGGTGATCTTGGACCCGCTGGCAGCCTCGTACGTCTGGACGCCGCCACCGTCGGGGAAGGAGACGCTGCTCTTCAGGGGATAGCTGGTCGACGTCCCCTCATCGAGCTCCGTGACGACGATGGTGCCGTTCTGGTTCTCGAGTTTCCGGTTGATCTCTCCGCCGGCGAACTCGGCCTGCCAGCCCGGCCCGAACACGCCCAGCTCGGGGCGGGTCGCCGGAGCGGACTGCGGCCTGGCCAGATCGTCGGCGGCCAGAACCACGCCGTGCCTGCGGCTGATCGCGCCCGCGGACACGTCCAGCTCGGTGAGCTTGAAGGTCTTGGTGTCCGAGGAGTACTGACCGGGGCCGACCTCCTGGACGTTCGCCGGCGGCGGCTCGTCGAGCGCGGCGGCGGAGACCACCTCCGGGGAGAGGAAGGGGAGGAGCATCGCCGAGACGGCGACGGGGAGCGCTAATCGGCGCAAGGGGTGCCTCCAGGTGAAAGGAGAAAGTGATTTGATCACCTGGAGAGTAAGGGTCGGTAAATCACCTGGCAAGAGCTGGACAATCCCATGGAACAATGTTCAAATCGCCTGTGAAGCTATGCCTTGGATGCGATTCATTCGCGCATTCATGCAGGTCGACGGGCTCCATGGCGAATTTATGGCGAGCTTATGGCGACAGTGTGGAGCCGTCGACAATAATGACCCGAAGGCGTATTCAGTAATTCGCGAATACAAGATCGCGTCAAATCCCGCTGCCGCGACGCCATGGTCACCGAAGCCCTTCGCAGACAACTCGTAGACCACCTGCCAGGTCGAGAGCAACATCGTTGGATTCACAGCCATTACCACCGGGACCCCGCGTCGAGAGACAACGCGTCTGGGATCCTCGGGCGAACTAGCCGGTCAGCCGCCGCTTGAGGGTCGTCAAGCCACGCAAGGCAAGCAGGCGGGCCGCGGTGGATTCCATGTTCAGCCAGCTGACTGATGCGCACAATGCGAACCGGTGGCAACGTCCTGGAGGCCGGCAGGTGCGCGTCAACGCCACGGTCATGGGCGAGTGCGGCAGCCCCGGACCAGGCCACCATCGCCGGTCCCGTGTTCTAGGATCCTGGGCCTATGAGCCAATTGCGGACGCTGTCTGCCACGGAAATCCCTTCGGAACGACTCCTGCTTCGCAAAGCACACGCCGCCGACCGTGAAGAATTCATCGAGCTCATGACCGATCCCGAGGTTCAGGCCTACCTCGGTGGTCCCCGGCCTCGGAGCGACGTCGAGCAGCACTTCGATGCAGCCATAACCGCCAACGCGACATCCAGCCCTGGCAACTATGTCATCGCCGACAACACGACGAACCGACTTATCGGAACATTGATGCTCGCCCACCGGCCGACCGACCGCCCCAGGCGTGTCACCGAGGATGGCGAGGAACTGGAACTGGGCTATCTCCTGCGGCGCAGTGCATGGGGCGCGGGGTTCGCATTCGAGGCCGCAACGGCCGCATTGGGCGCCGCAGCCGGCGAACTCCCCGACCAGCCGGTCGTACTCGCCACCCAGACCGCGAACAAGCGATCTCTGAAACTCGCCGCCCGCCTCGGCTTCCGCCCCATCAGCACGTACGAGGCGTTCGGCGCCGAACAGACCCTCTGCACCGCTCCCCTGTCCCTGTTCCAAAGCTGATCTCATCATCCAACCCAGCGGCCCCCAGACCAGGAAGCCCAGGGTCTCAGGTGTTCCCCAGACCGTCACCGGCCACTCGGAGTCGGCTTCCTCCTGCACGCACTGATTGATCAGTTCGGCGAGGGCTTGCCGGCCCTGCTCGGGGGAGTGCCTGCAGGAGAGCAATCACCGGATCAGGCAGCTGCATCGTGGTGGCCTCGGGCGCGATGGCGTCGTCAACGCTGAGATCCCGCTTGATGACGATCTCCGTGAACGCTCTGGCAAGAACGCATTCGAGCGTGTTCATGATGAGGCTCCCAGCCGATCGTTTGTGGTCATGATGGGGCCCAGCCGATCGTCGGGGTTGCGGCGCGCCCGCGGGACGGCTGCCTACGCTCTGTCGGGAAGCCAGAACACGAGCGCCGGAACAGACCTCAACGTCTTCTACGCCCGGTATCGCATTCTGAACGGCAACCGATTCTGGGTTGCGATTAAGTGACAGCCGCCGCGGGCGCCACGGGTGTGGCGCCCGCGCCTCACAAGGACACGTGCGATGAGGACCTCAGAACTACTTTGGCATCTCGCCCACCGCTATGGTCTGGGATCGTCGTTCACCGGCGTGTGGGTGGAGAACCGGGAAATCCCGGAGACCGTCCGGCTGCTGGGCGCCGACACCACCACCGGAGTGGACTGCCGTTGGGCCGACCTGCGCAGAGAGCGGGAAACCGGCAACGACCAGGGATTCCTCTGGGCCGGACGGCTCAACAGCCGCTGGACCCAGCTCATCCACGTCGGCCAAGAGGCCCTGGACGCACTGCCGAAACTGTCCGAAGGGAGCAGAAGAGCGCTGCTCATAAGCTGGCATGTGAACAGCACCGGAAACCTCCTCTATGCGAAGGACGGGGATTACACGACAATTTTCGACATCACGCGACCGGCCCGGCGAGGAGGCGCCGATCCACATGCTCTCGACCGATACGCCGAGGGGTTGACGTTCGATACCCACGACACGTCGTGGGAAAACGATCCAGAGCTTCCCGCAGGATGGCTGGAGTATTGCCAATGGGAAGAGTCGCGTTCGGAGACGGGAGCGTCTGACGACGACTACGACAACATGCCTCCCGAGTGGACAGGCTTCCTCGAACTGGCGGCCAACGGATACAGCCCGCCGCTGGCTACCTGCATGGCCTCCGCGTTCGTCCTCGTGGGACGCATCGTGGGCCGGGAGCTGGATGAGGCCTGGATGGAAGGGGTGCACACCCGTTTCGCCTTCACCGATCATTGATCCGAAGGCCCGCCCAGCTCAGGTCGCGGGATGACTGCGAGGGCGGATGGGCGGGCCTCCGGACTCGTTCTGCGTTGACTTCGACCTCGGACGGCACCGCCTCTGCCCGAACCAGGTCGACGGGTGCAGCACGGAGTCCCCCTCGTGGGCAGTCCGTGGCGACCGCTCTACAAGCGGCCCTTCCAGACTCGGCGGCTTCGGGATCACGGTCGAGATCCAGGTGCTGCCGTACGACATGGCCGACCGCGGACCGTTCGCCAAAGACCCTGGACACGCCGCCTACGACCTTGCGCTGATCGACCTGGGCGATCCTTCGCAGTGGCCAGAGTGCTGGACAGGTACGCGGACAACTTCCTGGTTCCGCAGCCGCGCGGCGGCGAGGGCGGGGCGGGTGTGGCAGATCGCGGTGCAGGTACGCCGCGGGGCGGCGGCTGCCGGAGCAACTCGCGATGCACGCCGTGGTGGCGGAGCTTCAGCTTCATCACCGGGAGACCAAGACACCGGGCTCGTCGGCCGTGCCACCGATTCCAGACGTGTGTGCAGGCGTTGAAAGAGCGTGCTGAACAGCAGGCTGCCGACGAGTCGGCCGCGGGCGACGCCTGGGTGAGTGATGATCTCGTGGCCACGACCAAGCACGGCACGCCGTACGAACCACGCAACTTCAACCGGCACTTTCATGCCGCCTGCCGGCATGCCGACGTGCGACTGATCAAGGTTCACGACACGCGCCGCATGTGTGCCTCGCTCCTGGCCGCGCTGTAACTGCTGAGATTCAGGGTTTATGCCCTGTGACCTACAGCTTCGCCCTCGCGGCTTCTCAACGTTGCCTACGTGATCGCAAGGTGATGTGCCCTGCGTAAACCGCACTTCGGTCTTGTTCCATCTCGCTCGAACGGACGGGCGAGGGGTCCCTACGCCCGTCCGATGTCAATGTCCGACTTTCACAGATGCGTCTGAATTATCAGTCACCGGTACACCGATCGAACAAGATGCCCTCCTCGCAGACCTGAATAGAGGTAGGAGTCTTTGAGTAACTGCGCTGACCACAGCCAGGTGCTGACCCGTTGCTGTCCCAGACGAGGCGGTCACCGCCGAACCACCCGTAGACGCCGCGTCGGTCAGGCTCCTTATCACATACGATCACGTCGCGCCCGTCATGACAGGCGAAGTTCGCTCCCAGCCGCACGCAAGTCGGTGCGGCGGATGCTGGCGCTGCGGTTGTCAGTGTGAGCAATGCTGCGCCGACTGCCGCCAGGGCGGCTGGTTTTCCGACCTTCCTCACTCCTCTTTCACCCCTGCACTCCTTCCGTTGCGAACTGAACGTCAGGATTTCAGGGCCTCGTCATAATCCTGTCATAGCCCTACTGCACGCCACTCCGACACCCAACCTGATCGCACCAATCCATCCTTTCTGCCGTCGACTCGACCCACCGCAGAGCGACAGCGGACTGGCGGGGCGATAGGACTCGAACCAGATCACGCTGTTTAGATCGGTTCACGCCGGTCCCGACTCGATGTCGGCCCAGTCATCCGAATCCAGATCCGTTCAGACCCGTTCACCTGGCATGGCTCCCGCATTGCCCCTCTTCGGGCGCTCAGCCAATCACGGCCATAGCGCAGGACTAACCCGCCTACGTGACGAGTCGTCCATATGTCATGCCACGACTCCCCAAGCGCCAGTGGACCCAGTGACCAGCTATTTAAGCATCGGGATCTCCCGCTGGGTCGTCTGGTCTATGAGCCGTCGATCACCCAATGGGTTCTTGAGGCGAAGCGAAACCTTCCGATAGTAACCCATGTCCGTGTGCGCTATTCCTTCCCCCCAGGGAAACAGCGGCTCACAGTTATCGCGAACCCTTATCCCAATGGTTACGTCGGTAGTCTGTTCGGAGACTGTTGAAGTAGTTACTTCTTGACAGGAAGACCCCTGCGCGGCGACAGTGACCGTCTTTCCGTCGGGAGATATAGCCGCATATGCGATGCCATACCACTGCGATTGTCGGCCACAGGCACTCAGCGTGACAACGACACCAACTGTCGCTATCAGATATCCAGCAGTCCGAGTGCCAGTGGCCATTTGCTTGATCTTTCTGGTAAGGGAAGCTTACGTTTCTTCATGTCACCGTCCGAACACCGGCATCGCGATCATGCTGTGACCGAAGGGGCCGCCAGGGAGGCTCGTTCGTGCTGGTTCACCTCACGTGGCTCCCAACCTGGCTTCCCTTGAGTTCTCAGCCGATCACGTTCTCAGGATGTCCAGCGCCAGAAGCAGCGTGCCAAGGCCGATCGCTATCGCTCCCGCCACCAGTCCCGCCACCGACCTGCTGCGGTTGGACACCGTGGAGATCGTGGGCTTCCTTCGCACCCCCGGCCATGCCAGCGCTGCCGCCACGATCCCAAGAGCCAGCATCGTCCAGTTCGGCGTCCCCAACTTCGCTCTCAGCGGGCCACCGGCGAAGATGGCGAGACAGGCGACGATCAGAGAACCGAGACCCAAACGATCGGATAATCGCGTCATGGCGAGCGAGTGTAGATCACTCACCTGTCATTCCATCGATCAAGCGAGAGACGCGGAGCCGGGCTCTTGCGCTAAGGCCAGGGCGTCAAGGTGTCGTTGACACTAACCGGGCCAAATACAGTGGAACATTGCCCTTCTTGGCCTGCCCGTCTGCCGTCGTCCCACCCGAAGGGGTAGCGGGCCGGCCGCAGGGCTGCCCGGCCGTGCGTCCGTTGTCAGGGCCGCGATGAAGAGGAGGCGGCCTCGCGGCTGGTCTCCTTGGGCTTTGTCCTGGGACGGCGGCAGGCGGGTAGGCTTCCACGGCAACCCGATCAGACGGGCAGGGGAACGATCTTGGCTGCCCGGAGCCGGAGCGCCCCCGCTAGAGGCATGGGGTAAGGCCCTGTGACCGCGCACGCGTGCGCTGACCGGCTCGGCCCCGTGACCTGAGAAGTGCGCCCTCCTCCGTGACCAGGCTGTACCGTCGCACGGCGGCCCCGTTCCACTCGTCCGCGCCAGCCGTCCGGCGATGCCGCTCGAGGCATTGCCACGACCGACGCCGCACCTGCAGCTTTCCAGGCCAGCCCTCGACAGCGCTCGGTCCTGATTTCTGTCGTACGCGGCTCTTAGATTCGGCGTCATGGATGAGATGCCCACGAACGGGCGGCTGACATTGCGTAAGATCCGGGCACGTTACCCGAACGCGTACGAGCGGTGCTGTCCGTCTGACGATGCGCAACTTATGGCGGGCTACCGTGACGGTCGTAGCGTTGAAGACCTTGCGGAGGAGCTCGGTCGTCAACCCAGCCCGATCGAGTCGAGGCTTGCCAAGCTTGCACTCCGCGTTCTTCGTGCATCCGCTGATGTGGATGCATCGGCTTCCGCCTCCGAGACTCCAGATCCTTTCTAAGGTGGCCCGGGATTTTTGGTGCGTACCGACGCGCCGCCGGCGGGGCTGGAACCGCCGGGGTACCGCCTGGCGCTTGCGCCATTCGGCGGCGGGGTTCCCGAGCGGCGGCCCTGTTGGGCCTGGCCCCTGGTCGGCGGTGCGAGCGGCCCGCCTTGAACTTGAAGACGTACAGAAAGTTCTCACACAGCACACAAGCGATGTCTGTCGGGTCCCGAGACCTGGCACACGCAAGCGATGCCCGTCAGCGTCTGTCAGATGGCATAGTCACCCGGAAGATCAAAAAGGTCACATCCCATGTTGGGATGTGACCCTTGACCTTGGTGGGCGATACTGGGATCGAACCAGTGACCTCTTCGGTGTGAAGGAAAACCGGGGAGTCTGGAGACGTCGATCTGAGTCGATCGGGGGGCTTCTCACCTCGCCAAACACTCCAGGGAAGACGCGGGTAATCCGAGGAAGTCACACAGTGTTGGCTCCCAAGATTGGCTCCCTGCGGCTCCTTCTTACGAGAGGGAGGTTGTCATGTCTGCAAGATCAATGAGCGCTCCAGCCCAGGACATCGGTCGCCCCGGAGGGCGACCACCACCTACATCACCCCGGCGAAGCTGACCGACTAGGTGCGGGTTGCGACCCTCGGTCGTCCCTGAGGGTGACCGCCACTCCAACGGCCAGTACGCCACCAGCCCGGACGTGTCGTTGCGACCCTCGGTCGCCCGGAGGGCGACCGCCACGAAGCGTACCGAGTGGCTCGCCGCGCGCGGCTACCAGTTGCGACCCTCGGTCGCCCCGGAGAGCGACCGCCACGAGTCCGCGCCGGGTTTTAGAGCCCAGTCCAGGTTGTTGCAACCCTCGGTCGCCCCGGAGAGTGACCACCACTCTTGCTGCGGCGGCTCACCGAGCTCGGGCGCGCACGTGTTGCGACCCTCGGTCGCCCCGAAGGGCGACCGCCCCCCGATCTCGGCCGCTATTCCGTTCCTGTTGCTGAAGGGTTGCGACCCTCGGTCGCCCCGGAGGGCGACCGCCACATTCTGGACATGGTGGGGAGCCTCCCCCGCATGGAGTTGCAACCCTCGGTCGCCCCGAGGGCGACCGCCACGTCGGCGGACACGCCCGAACGATCCCGAACAACTCGGTTGCGACCCTCGGTCGACCCGGAGGGGCGGCCGCCACCTGCTCAGTGAACTGGGCATCGTGAACGTACTGGTTGTTGCGACGCTCGGTCGCCCCGGAGAGCGACCGCCACAGACGCGGTGCCGCCAAGCTTCAGACGCCCTGTTGGTTGCGACCCTGGGTCGCCCCGTAGGGCGACCGCCACCCCGGCGCGAAGGCACCGACTCACAGCCCTTCCTTGTTGCGAACCTCGGCCGCCCCGGAGGCGACCGCCACTAGATGGCCTTACGGTGTTGCATGTCGTACGCGGAGTTGCGACCCTCGGTCGCCACGTTGCCGGGCGGAGGACATCAGCGGACCCAGCTTCGCGTTGCGACCCTCGGTCGCCCCGAAGGGCGACCGCCACATCAAGCCTTGCACGTTCTGACGGCCGATCTCGGCGCTGCGACCCTCGGTCGCCCGGGAGGGCGACCGACACCCGATCAGGACGGCGATCTTGCCGTTGCGGGCATCATCGTTGCGACCCTCGGTCGCCCCAGAGGGCGACCGCCACCGCCACATCGTAGGTGCCGTACGCCATCGTAGTTGCGGCCTTCGGTCGCCCTGAAGGGCGACCACCACCCGCTGGATTATGCGGTACGCGGTCTGGTCGTTGCCATTGCGACCCTCGGTCGACCCGGAGAGCGACCGCCATCCGTCACCATCCCGGCCAGAGCTGTGTCCAGGTCGGTGTTGCGACCCCCGGTCGCCTTGGAGGGCGACCGCCACACGAGGCCGTCACCCGGCCGTGCCGCCACCATGCCTCGTTGCGCCCCTCGGTCGCCTCGAACGGCGACCGCCGCGGTACAGCCGCTCTTCGCGCTTCTCGCACACGTCGAGATTGCGACCCTCGGTCGCCCCGGAAGACGACCGCCACTTGCACGAGCCCGCCTTGGCCGCCGAGCACGCTGTCGTTGCGAACCTCGGTCGCCCCCGGAGGCGACCGCCACCGGGAAAGACGCCGCAGCCCGCTGACCAGACGAGACTGTTGCGGCCCTCGGTCGACCCGAAGGGCGACCGCCACCGCGAGAACATGACCACCACCGTCACGTGGCAAGAGTTGCGACCCTCGGTCGCGCCGGGGCGACCGCCACGTCGCCGCCGAGACGCAACGCCAGTTGGCCGCGTACCTGTTGCGACCCTC
This sequence comes from Nonomuraea sp. NPDC051941, assembly GCF_044593615.1. NCBI lineage: Bacteria > Bacillati > Actinomycetota > Actinomycetes > Streptosporangiales > Streptosporangiaceae > Nonomuraea > Nonomuraea sp. NPDC051941. The sequence goes on along the minus strand of NZ_JBIUCF010000026.1, from coordinate 7,116 downwards.
GGTCGCCCCGAGAAGCGACCGCCACCTGCATGGCGAGCGCCTGCCACTGGGCTGCCTGGTCGTTGCGACCCTCGGTTGTCACCCCGGAGGGCGACCGCCACCTCGTGGCCGCCGGAGCGTCTTTGCCCAGTTTGAGGTTGCGACTCTCGTTCGCCCCGAAGGGCGACCGCCACCCCGGAGATCTTCGGAGCGCTGGAGCGGTCCCTGGAGTTGCGATCCTCGGTCGCCCCGGAGGGCGACCGCCACGCGGCCATGGCCCGGAACCGGCCGATCAGCTCGGCGTTGCGACCCTCGGTCGCCCCGGAGGGCTACCGCCACTACACCAGCAGCGAGCAGGATCTGCTCAACCAGCTGTTGCGACCCTCGGTCGCCCCGGAGGGCGACTGCCACAGCATCTGAGCAGGCGTTATGCCTTTCTCGGTGCCGCTGCGAAGACTTGCGAATTCACTTATCAAGGAACAATTGGGGCAATAATTACTTGGGGACCTACCGCGTGTCGCTATGCGCCCACAAGCTTTCGGCCACGCACACCCCTTACCTGGAGGATCCGTGCGAGAGCTGAACTTTAGAAGACGGCGCCGACAGTTTCGCCGCGTTCCGCCAAATCGGCGCCAACAACATCAATTGCTAACGTTGGGCAGGGTCGGCAACTCAGGCGGCCGACCCTGTGTCACTGCTTCCCGCTGGCCATCCATGATCATAATCGCGATCCACAACCGGCTTTGTGGCCAGAAAGCGGCATGCCTGGTACGCGCCGTCGTCGTCACTTCGGGCGGCTTCACCATGATCAAGCTTGGCGTTCATCATCATATTGAGCTCCAAGCAGGCGAGAGGTTAATTGTCGGTAGCCCCTTGTACGGTTTCGGGCCATGAAGACAGTTAGCCCCGCCCAGCGCGACTCAGGTCCCGACGAATGTCCGTTATGGGCACATAGCCGCGCCAATAGGACTGACCGCAGGCACCTTCTTGAGGATCATCTCCGGTCGGTGGCCTGGTGGGCGGGGCAGTTCGCCGAAGCGTTCGGCGCTGACCAGCTTGCCTATTGGCTGGGGCTGACGCATGACTTCGGGAAGGCTGCCGATATTTGGCAGCGGAGACTGCTTGAGGTGGAAGGCACCGATGATCCTGTGGGGATCGATCATCGAGCGGCGGGGACTCGGTTCTTGGTAGACCAGCTCGGGTTTGACGCGTTCGCCCTACCGGTCTATGGCCATCATGGCGGGTTAGATCATCCGAGCGCGATGGCAAACTTCCTGGCGTCTCCTCCCTTGGATGCTGTGCATGAAGAGCAAGCGCTCCAGCGTCTGCGGTCGCGTCTTCCTGAACTGGCTACGCCGACGGCTCCGATCTGGCCGCCGTGCGCCTCTGATGCACTGGGTGCTGAGCTGCTGACGCGGATGTTGTTCAGCGCCTTAGTCGACGCGGACCACTTGGATACCCAGGTTCATTTCGGTAAGCGACGTGAGCATGTTGCTACCCCGGTGGCTGCGGCTCAGCTGCTGGACCGGTTCGAGGCTGGGCGCAAGGCCAAGCTTCGCGATCGACTCGATCGGACACCGAGTCCGGTCGATCCGCTGAGGAACGAGGTGTACGACGCGTGCGTCGCCGCGGCATCGCACAAACCGGGGTTCTTCAAGCTGGCGGCGCCGACCGGTCTCGGCAAGACGATCTCCAGTGCGGGGTTTGCGCTGCATCACGCGGTAGCGCACGGGTTGCGCCGGGTGGTGGTGGCGGTGCCGTTCATCTCGATCACCGAGCAGAACGCGAACGTGTATCGCGACCTCATGCGCTCGACCCCACAAGATTCGGTGGTGTTGGAGCATCACAGCAGTGTCGCGTTGGAAGGCCCGGGCAGCCGGTGGCAGCGGCTGGCGGCCGAGAACTGGGATGCGCCGTTCATCGTGACCACGACGGTGCAGTTGCTGCATTCGCTGCATGATCGACGGCCATGGGCGATGCGCAAGCTGCACCGGCTGGCTCGCTCGGTCATCGTGCTGGATGAGATTCAAGCGTTGCCGGTGCACCTGCTGATCCCGATCTTGGCGATGTTGCGTCAGCTGGTGGAGCACTTCGGGGTCACGGTGGTGCTGGCCTCGGCGACTCAGCCGGAGTTCTGGGATCTGCCGCCACTCCGTGAGGTGCAGGCGGTGGAAATCCTGCCAGATCCTGCCGACCTGCAGCGGCGGCTGCGTTCTATCCGGCCGATGCGTTACCGGTGGGAGGTGAGTCCCCGCCCATCGCTGAAGCAAGTAGCCGTCATGGTGGCCGCAGAGCCGACCAGGCAGGTGCTCACCGTGGTGAACACCGTCGATCACGCCCGCACCGTGTATGACCTGCTGAACCAGGAGCGGTCGGGGACGGTACGGCATCTCTCCACCCGGATGTGCCCCGAGCATCGCCGCGATGTGCTTGCAGACGTCGAGGCGACCTTGAAGCGAGAGCCGGCCGAGCCGCTGTATCTGGTGTCCACCCAGCTGATCGAGGCGGGCGTCGATCTGGACTTCCCAGTCGTCTACCGAGCGATGTCGCCTGCGGAATCGATCCTGCAGGCCGCCGGTCGGTCCAACCGGGAAGGACGACGGCCCGAGGGCGGCCTCGTGGTGATCTTCGATCCGGCTGAGCAAGCCATGCCAGCCAGCTACGGGCTGCCTGTCGCCGAGACCCGCCGCCGATTCGGCCCTGCCAAGCAGACCGAACCAGACGACCTCCAAACGCTGGCGGACTACTTCCATGGCTACTATGCCACCCTGCCGGATAAGGCTATGGGCTCCGAGCTGCTGGCCGCTCGCGCTTCCTGGGACTTCCCGACGGTGGCCAGAGACTTCCGGATGATCGACGAGGACGGCATCCCAGTCGTCGTGCGGTACCACAACCCCCACGCCAACGAACGGCCGGATCCGATCGACAGCTGGCTTCAACAGTTGCGGCGTGACCCCGCCCGCGGGCATGTGTGGCTGCGCCGCCTTCAGCCCTACACCATCTCGCTGCCCAAGAGCCAACTCACCAAGCCGCACGTGGCAGCCCTGATGCGTCCAGTCATCGGCGATCTGTACGAGTGGATCGGCGACTACGACCTCAATACCGGCATCGTCATTCCCGCCAAGGAGGAGAGCGCGTGAGCAAACCCGCCCGCGAGTCCTATCCCGCCCTCGTTATGGAGGTGCGCGGAGACTTCGCCTGCTTCACCCGTCCGGAGCTAAAGGCCGAACGCGTCAGCTATCCGGTGATGACACCCAGCGCCGCCCGCGGCGTGCTCCAGGCGATCTTCTGGAAACCGGAGTTCGACTACCGGATCGAGCAGATCGACGTGCTCAACGAGATCAAGTGGTTCAGCATCAGGCGCAACGAGGTCACCGACGCGCCCAGCCTCAGCACGGTACTCAAGGAGGGTCGCCGCTACCATTTCCGCGCCCCAGACAAGCGCGACCAGCGCAACACCGTGGCCTTGCGCGACGTGGCCTACCGCATCCACGCCCAGATAGAACTCAAGCCCCACGCCACCGCTCACGTGGCCAAGTACCGCGACCAGTTCCACCGCCGGGTCGAGCGCGGAGCCTGCTTCACCCACCCCTACCTGGGCACCCGTGAGTTCTCCTGCACCGACTTCAGCACACCCGACTACAGCAATCAGCCCATCAAGCGCAGTGAAGATCTGGGCGTCATGCTGCTGCGCATCGACTACGACACCCCCGCTCCGCGCTCGCTCTGGTTCACCGCCCAACTGCACCAGGGCGTCTTGAAGGTGCCGCGTGAAGGCATCCACGACCCGGCCCGGGATGCCGAGATCGACACCGCCGAACGGCGGAGGGCCTGATGCTCCTGACTCGCCTCCAGCAATACGCCACCGCCCACCCCGAGCACATCCCGCCGCCCTTCCACATCCAAACCGGTGTGCATTGGCTCGTCGACCTGGACGGACGCGGCTACCCGGCCGCAGGACCGGTCGCCGAGCTCGCGCCGATCCGCGATCCCGGTGATCCCAGCGGACGGCGCGGCCTGCCTATGGTGGTGCCCAGCCTGGGCCGCACCTCGGCCGTCGTACCACTACTGGCCTGCGACAAGATCGAGTACGCGCTGGGCTGGCCCGACCCCAAAGACGCCGACGACGAACGCAAACGCGCCCGAGCGCACCGCTACCACCAGGCATTCATCGACCTCGTGTGCGCCTGGGCAGACCACGACCCCCACGAGCCTGCCGCGCAAGCCCTACGCGCCTTCCTCACCTCCCAGGGCGTTGGCCACATCCAGCCGCCGGAACACTTCACCTCTGGCCAGATCGTGATGTTCCGCATCGACGACCAGCCCGCCCACGCAACCGCCAGCGCCCGCGCCTACTGGAGCCTGGTCGCCTCGCAGCGCAAATCCTCCGGCGCCCACGACCGCTGCCTGATCTGCGACACCGTCCAGCCGGTACTACAACGAGCCCCACGCCCCGTCCGACCCGGCCTGATACCGACCGTGGGCCACGACCCGTTCAGCAAGACCGAGCGTAAACGCGGCAACTCCGCCTCCCTGGTGAGCGTCAACCAGCCCGCTCAGGGCTTCAACCTTGTCACTGGCCTGCAGCACACCCCCCTGTGCGAAACCTGCGTCGAGGGCTACACGGGCACGCTGGAACACCTGCTGCAACATCCCAACCACCGGCGCACCATCGGCGACACCGCGATCATCTGGTGGATCGTGCCAAACGACCGCACAAGCAACCCGGCCGTCCCGCAGAGCGGGGCCCCCATCCAGCTGCTCTTCAAACCTGATCCCATAAAGATCGCCACCATGCTAGACGCGCCCCGCGCCGGCGCTCCCATCGTCGCCGGCACTTCACACACCGAACGTTTCTGCGCGACCACCCTGTCCAACAACTCCGCCCGGATCATGGTCCGCGACTGGATCGACATCCCTCTGCCCGAGGCGGAACAACACATCGCGTCCTGGTTCTCCGACATGCTCATCACCGACCCCTGGACAGGCCAGCGACGCTTCCCCTCCCTATTTCGCCTAGCCCTGGCACTCGGACGCTGGCAGCCCGGCAAGAACGGTGCCCGTGGCAACTACGCCCCCTTCGGCGCCAAGGGCGCCCAACGCCCCGTCTGGATCCAACGCGAACTCCTACACTCCGCCCTCAACGGCACCCGACTGTCCTCCGCCATGCTGGCCCACCTGCTGCTACGCGTCCGCACCGACGGCGGGTTCGACCTCACCCGCCAAGCCCTGATCCGGCTCTGCCTGACCCGCTGCCATCCCAACCAAGCCCGGAGGCTTCCCATGGCCCTCGACCCCAACGACGACACCCCCGCCTATCTGGCCGGCCGCATGTTCGCCGTTCTGGAGTCCCTCCAATACGCCGCTACCCGCGCGGGTGGCGGACAGCTCAACACCACCCTCGGCGACCGCTACTTCAGCCGTGCCGTCACCAGCCCAGCCTCCGCGCTGATCCCCGCCGTCCGCGGTTCCCGCGCCCACATGAAGAAGCTACAAACCCGCGACCGCAAGGCCTACGCCGACTTCTTCGCCCGCAACCTCAACGACCTCATCGGCCGGCTACGCCCCTTCCCCACCTCCCTGACCCTGTACGACCAGGGACTATTCCTCAACGGCTACGCCGACCAGCGCAACCACGACATCGCCCGCGCCCGCACCCGCCGCCTGGCCGCCGACGACCTCATCCCTGACAGCGCCGCCGACGATCCCAACACCGACGCAGAACCCGGCACCACCCCCGACACCGACAACTCCGTCGCCCTGGAGGACTGACCATGACCGACCAGATCCCCACCCACCTCGACCCCGCCCACCGCCACGACATCGTCATGCTCTTCGACGTCCACGACGGCAACCCCAACGGCGACCCTGACGCCGGCAACCAACCCCGCCTCGATGCCGAGACCTACCAGGGCCTGGTCACGGACGTCGCCCTCAAACGCAAGATCCGCGACACCATTCCCCTGCTCCACCCCGACGACCCTCGCTACAAGATCTTCATCGAGGCTGACGTTGCCCTCAATAGCCAGATCGAACGGGGCTTCGCCGGCGCCGGCGTCAAACCCAGCAAGAAGGCCACCCCCCAAGAACGCGACGCTGTCCACAAGTGGATGTGCGACAACTTCTACGACGTCCGCCTCTTCGGAGCCGTCCTCTCCACCGGCGATGCCCAAGCCGGACACGTCCGCGGCCCCCTCCAATTCGCCTTCTCCCGCAGCATCAGCCCCGTGTTCCCTGTCGATCACGCCATCACCCGCATCACCCAAACTCGCCAAGCCGACATCGACAAAGGCGAACGCACCGAAATGGGTTCCAAATGGACCGTTCACTACGGTCTGTATCGCGTCCACGCCTACTACAGCGCCGCCCGAGGTCTCCAAACCGGCATAACCAGCCAAGACCTCGACACCCTCTGGCAAGCTCTGACCAACATGTTCGATCACGACCGCAGCGCCACCCGTGGCGAAATGGCCATCCAGGGCCTCTACATCTTCAGCCACGACAACGCCTTCGGCCGCGCCCGCGCAGCAACTCTCTTCGACCGCATCAAGGTCACACCCCTGAACCAGAACGTGCCCCGATCTATCGATGACTACAAAATCGAAATCAACGACACAGACCTACCAACTGGAATCACACTTACATCGCTCATCTGAGGCGAAGCAGGCCGCGAGGCATTATGCACTAACTGCAAGGCAGCGCCAGCTGCACCTGGTGCTGCCCACTACAGCATTACCAGGCATCTGATGATCGTCCTTACAGACGGCCGAGAACTGAAGCGGAACGAGGACCGGAGCCTGGGTCACGTGAGTCGCGTATCGAAACTTGAGAACTGAAGACAGAAGCAAGACACAGTCAAGCAAGGCGGTCGTCCTCACCGGCCGAGTATCGAAACTTGATGGCGAGTGCGACGGGGGTCAGCTGGCGGGGGGGGGGGGGGGGGGGGGGGGGGGGGGGGGGGGGGGCGGGCGGGGGGCGCCGGGGGGGGGGGGGGGGGGGGGGGGGGGGGCCCGCCCCCGCGGGGGGGGGGGGGGGGGGGGTCGGCGCCGCTCCCGCCGGGCTGGCTCACGGGGCTGGCCGGGAAGGTGCCGCTGGCGGCGGGGGCCGCCGGGAAGGAGCCGGTGCCGCTCCTGGGCG